>JBKQVT010000209.1:0-13966 GCA_052139835.1 Thermoguttaceae bacterium | reverse complement strand
GCGGCCATGGCCGCCTTGCTGCTTCCTGCCCCCCTTGATTCAGTAGCGCCCCTTGGGTAAACTCATTGGTGCTCAGTGAAATCAAATTTCCTATCAGTATGCCATCCTCATCTTCAGGTAGACCATCCGCCTCCGCATGCGTATCCCGAGTGGTTGGACCCAGGACGGAAAGCCACACCCGCTTCATGGGCACCTGGGGAACGTCCTCTTGCAACTGTTCCATAGAAGCGGACCTCGCACCATTCAACGCACCCCCACTCTCAGTCCTGGCTATGTTTCTGGCCCGTACTCCTGCGTAGTCATCCCCTCCCAAAGCCTCTTTGATTTCCTTCGCCATGCTGGCTATTGAATCGCCTTCCTGTAATCCAGACTCCAGTATCAGCTCGGCAGCACCGCCAGTCGTCTCACTAATGCCATCCCAATAGTCTTGGCTGAAGCTTTCCCTAAGCAAATCCACGATTTGCTTCTTCATAGCCAGAGGCAGCTCCAACAGGATGCCCATCCCAGCTACATCCACATCTTCCATCATCCGCTCAAACTTGTCGATGTCTTTGGGATGCTTGGCTAGCCATTCCATAGCGGTGGATTTGGTACCTCGAAAGCTCTTACTGCCTGGACCACCTTTCTTCCCCCGCTCCTTCCTCCTCTTCCCCCGTATATCCACACCCATCGCCAGCATCTGCCCCACCATCGCCTTCGCCATCCCTACCGCCATCACAGGGAGCAGGCGGTTGACTAGCTTGTCATGCCAGTCTTTTGGATTGAAGACTTTGGCAAGCAGGGCATGAGTAGCTGGGGAGGTGGGCTTGGCCGTCTTCAGATCCAGCTCGGCGAGTAGAGCCCCTCGATTGATTACCATAATCTTCGGTGGTACAGATGTGCTAGATACTGGTCGTCATTACCGTCGTAAGGTACGTCGAACACAGTACCAGGAGCAGGATTTGCCATCCTCTTCTCTGACTCATCCCAATATGCTGACGCCTCCGCGTCAAGAGGGATCGCTGTGTCCCGTTTCGCCACCCCGTTACCAATGTCCCGGATGATGGCAGCAATTGTGTCTAGACCCATCGTCATTTCTCTTTCCCCTTCGCTATAAATTCTTTCCACAGCTTGTCGTCATGCACGGACACCCCGCCCACTTTGTCCGTCGACGCAACCGGCACGGGCACATCCCCCATCTTCCCAAAGATGGTCTCCAACCGATCATCAGTCCGCTTCGGCCAATCGGCGTTGATCAAATCAGCATCTATGTTGATTGGCTTGCTCATCTGTTTGTCACTTGGCTTGTTCATCTGTTTATCACAGCGTTATGTTCCATGTTTCTGCCCAGAATCACCAGTTCGTTCTCTGCAGCACACCCTGGACCAGTCAGATAAGTGCTAAAAACATCTTTGCGGTCCACCACCCCGAAAATCAATCTACCATTCTCAGTATTGGATGCAAAAGATCTGGCAGTACCCACATTAGTCGTAAACGAAGACAAGGGATTGGCACCTTCCCGGCGATGGCGAAGAACCGAACGCTGCCTCGTTGAGTCGAGAGTTCCCAGGGCGGTCAGCACTGCGGGGCGTACGCCGCTCGCGGCTGTCCGCCGCGAAATTCACATCACTCCTTATATCAAACCTTTGCGCGCCTGTCAATAACCCGGGATGGGATTTTTCATTCCCCCCGCCCCGGCGGCCTTGGCCGCCCGGGGATGCTTTTCCCCTCCTGCTTCGCCATTCGTCTTCAAGCCGGGGAGCACCACGTCGGTGGGCTGCCGAGGCGTGTTGTCGTGGACCAGGATGCCCGAATCGCCGACGAAGTACGTGTCGAAATCGGCGACGATGAGGTTGTAGGCCATGCCTCCGTAGGACGGATCGATGGGGAGCTTTTCAACGGCCTCGACCGCCGCAGAGCCCGAAAGCGTGTGCAGGCGCGCGCCGGCAGCCAGTTGCTTGGTCATCCGCCAGCCTTCGTCGATGACCCAGAAGGGATGGCCGAGCGTCGCAGTGATCGTGTCGGAGGCGACGCAGACTTTCATCCGCTTGGTAGCCTCTCGAACGGTGACGCCGAGCACGGGTTTGTAGGCCAGCTCGCCGGACTCCACGTCCTGTGCTAGCACGCGGTCGCCGACCTTGAGCGTTTCGATCGCCTGCCGCCCAGTGAGTGTCCAGACCTTGGTCCCCGGGGCAAAACACTCGCAAACATACCAACCGGAGCGGGCACCAAGCTCAATGAGGTCGAGGGTCGTTGTCGGGGTCGGGTAGGGGGGTGCGCTGCCTTGGTATTGGATGAGATTATCAGAGTGGTATTCCGGCTTGTAGGGCGGATTTCCGCCCCCGGGACCGGTTCCTCCGCTGACGTCGTAGGAGTTGTACTCCTGCCACCACCAAGTCCACCATTTCATCGGATCGTCGCCAAGCTCTAAGCCGGTAGTCTGGCAGAGCACGGCCGCGATCTTCGCGTTTTTCTGGGCGATGGCCTCATTGGCGCGTCGGACCGCGCCGTGCAAGGCGGCCTCGTCCTGGGCCGCTTCCGCCTGCGAATTCTGGGCGTTGGCCTCGTAGTTGGCGCGCGACGCCATGGCGTTGGCCTGCCGCGCCTGCGCGACTTCCCTCGCATCCGCCGCTGCCGCCCCCGTCGCCGAAATGCCCGCCGGATCCATCACCGGCGAGAGCGTCTCCACCAGCGGCGAGAGCGTCGTCGCCAGCGACTGGTTCGCTAGCGCGCCCTCCTGAAACACTGCATAGCGCGCGATCAAGTCGCCATTGGCTGCCAGCGCATATTGCGCCTCGGCCTCTATCGGCGTCTGCAAGCCGGAAAGCAGCAGCGGGGCGTAATGATCCAGCGGATGCTTCTTCAAGCCCCGGATGGCCGCCTTGCGGACATCTTCCGCCGGCGAGAAGACCGCCTGCCGGGCCAGGGACATGGCCGCGGCCGGGCTCGGATTCGCGTCGAGGATTTCGACCATCGTCCGCAGCATCGTGCGGTAGGCGTCCTTGTATCGCTTGACGCCCACTTCCTGCCAGAGGGTCCGCTCCAGGGCCAACAGCTCGGTCGGATCGGAAGTCTTGGCGATCTTCTCCGCCGCCTCCGGCGGCGGGGCCGTCTGGTGACGCTCGACTGCGTTGCGCCACCGAGCCACCAGCGACCGCCAGCGATCTACGGCCTTGTTCTGCCTCTGCAACTGGTTCTTGATCTGCTGGATCTGTGCCTGAGTGAGCAACGTTCCGCCGTAGGGCTTCAGGCCGAGGCCCCGGATCGCCTCGGCGTTGTCCGGCTGGAGCCGCAGCACAATCTGCCAGCGGGCCCGCTCCTCCGCGGCGAGCTTGTTTTTGCGGCACCAGCGGGCCAAGGCGGTCTGGCTCTCCACCGTCGGCAGGCTCCGGTCCCGCTGCTTGCGGTACTCCGCCAGCCGCTTGTCCCGCCGGGCCATCTTCTCCGTTTGCTCGGGGGTCATCCACTTGCCGGTGATCCACACTTGGCCCAATTGCCAATGGGTGGCGGCATCGTCGGGTGATTGTTTGAGGGCCTCTTGCAGCCCCGCGGTGCGGCCCGTGTTATCGCCGGCGGCCTCTTTCTCCAGCGCCCCGGTGACGAGGCCCTGCACGGCGGGATCGACCCGGGGGGCTTTGTTGTCCGCCTCGGCACAAGTGCCTTGGGCCACCGCCAGCGTCAGCCAGAACAGCGACGCACCCAACAATCGAAACCCCAGAAGAGCATCCCTCATCGGTTTCTCCTTCTCTGCGGCCCAACCATCGCCAGACGCAACGTTATCGAGAGTCACGCCCCCGGCTCGCTCTTGCCCTCGCGCCGCCGTCGTTTCGCGCTGCCTTGCCGGGACGTCGCGGAAGGCCGGCGCACCGGACCCGGGTTTGACCTCCATCAGCAGATTATAACCGCCCCGGACGGCTGGGTCAAGGGCCCGCGTTGTTTCGGGTGCTGAGGTGGCTTTCGGCAATTGTGCTCCCGCTGGCGGAGTTCGATCGATCCGCTCCTCGGCCACCAGCAAGCGCGGCGGCAAGCGGCCGCGGCGGTTGAAGTAGTCGGCCAGATCGCGGGCTGAAACCTCGTCGGCCAACCGCGGCATCACCAGCGTCATGATGAAGACGAAATGGACCGCGGCCACCACCGCGCAGGCGGCCAGCGTGGCCCGCAATCGCCCAAAAAGCCAAAATCCCATGGGAATCCAGCACCCGGCGGCGATCACCAGCGCGGCCGCCCAAAGGCCCGCCGGCAGCCGCCAGGGGCCGAGTTGCGACTGGGCCACCAGCAGCGCTGCCGGCAGCGTCGCTGGCCCGACCAGGCAGGTCATCCAGAACACGCCGCCCAGCAGCCGCCGCGCCCGCGGGCTGAGCGTGCCCTCCCACAGCCTCACCCAAGCGACGGCCGCCAAAATGGCCACGGCGGGAAAAACCGGCCACAGGTAGGTAACCAGCTTCGAATGCGCAATGGAAAGCAGAAGCGTGCCGCCGAGGAGCCAGCAGCCCAAAGAGCATGAAAAGGGGACATTACTGATTATTGGCTGTTTTGCGCGGCCGGCCAGGACCACGAAGCGTGAACTCAAGCCCCAGACGCTTCGCCGTCCGTCGCACCCACGCCTCCGGCCCGAGCGGACGTTCCCGCTGCACACACGTTCGTATCCCTTCCATTTGCTCATCGTTCAGCCCGCGATTGACCCAGGCCACCCAATTCCGCGACCGTGTCAGTGGCCAGGGACTCAAGGGCAACTCGTCTGGCTCGTGCGCGCGTCGCCAGAGCCCGCTCCAGTGCCACTGCTCGGCGCGTTCCACCAATCCCGCCCGCAGCGCGTTGCCCTCGACGTAGCGGCATAAGGCCACGAAGTAATCGTCCTCTGCCACCGGAAAACTCTTGAAGCGCCCTTGGTAGACGTGCCCCCCGCCGCGGCTGTGGTAGTGCTCGTGGTAGCGACGCACGTGCGTCACGCCTACCCAACGCATCCAACGCCCCAGCGCGTCGTCGGTCTTGGGCCGGGTGACAAGATGCCAATGGTTGGGCATGAGGCAGTAGGTCAACAACTCCACGGCGTACCGTTCCAAGCCTTCTGCCAGCACGCGCTCGAAGGCGGCGAAATCCTCCGGCTTATGAAAGATCCGCATCCGCCCGTTCCCCCGATTGAGAACGTGGTAAATCATCCCTGCCTCGGTGGATCGGGCTGTTCGCGGCATGGCGCCACAGTATCACGCCTTGCCCAGACTGTCAATATCAGTAATGTCCCCTTTTCCGTCCCGCGGTAATCACGACGTGAGCGTGGTTCCACATGACGGCGGCCCGCATTATTCTCCAGGCGCGCTTGCCCGCGGCAGCTACCAGTTCCGCGGCCACAACGAGGGCCTGTTGCGGCGCCAAACAAACGGTCGACGACTTTTGAAGGCTTCGCGCGATCTGGTGGGTGAGGTCATCATCGGCGGTGAAGGAATCTCCCGGCGTGTTGCGCTTCCGAATCGCGCCCGCATCCGATCGCAGGGTATTGGAGACGTGGCCGCGCCGGTCGCCAGGCAGCCACGTTCCATAGCAGGTCCAGGAAATGAACAGGGCAAATGGTTGCTCGGGCATCGTGATGTCTCCGTCGCGCTGGCGTCGCCGGCCAGCGAGCCGTCTGGTTTATCCCGGCGGTTTGGTGGCGCTGCCGCTCGGCGATTTCACGGCGCCGGGAAACCGCCGGGATAAACCCGGCGGCTCGCTATTCTATAAACCCCGCGGCTCGCTATTGTGCCATTTTCGCGCAGATCGCCGCCGCCATCTCCCGCGTCCCGACCGCCGTGGGATCGTCGCGATCGGGCTTCATGTCGTAGGTCACGTCGCGGCCCTCGGCGATGACCGCCGCCACGGCCCGCTCCAGCCGGTCGGCGGCCTCCTTCTGGCCAAGGTGACGGAGCATGAGGACCGCCGAGAGGATCAGGGCGGTGGGGTTGACCTTGTTCTGGCCCTTGTACTTCGGCGCGCTGCCGTGGGTGGCCTCGAAGACGGCGGCCTCCGGCCCGATGTTGGCCCCCGGGGCAACGCCCAGGCCGCCCACCAGCCCCGCCGCCAGGTCGCTGAGGATGTCGCCGTAGAGGTTCGGCAGCACCAGCACGTCGTACAACTCGGGCTTCTGCACCAGTTGCATGCACATGTTGTCGACGATGCGGTCCTCGAACTCGACGTCCGTGAACTCCCCGGCCACCTCGCGAGCGACCGCCAGAAACAGCCCGTCGGTGTACTTCATGATGTTCGCCTTGTGGACGGCCGTGACCTTGTGGCGGCCGTTGGTCCGGGCGTACTGGAACGCGCAGCGGACGATCTTCTCCGTGCCCGAAACGCTGATCGGCTTGATCGAGAGGCCGGTTTCCTCGCGGCCGGAGCGGATCTTCCGTCCCGGCGTGATCTGGTTGATGTACTCCAGCAGGCCGATGGTCTCCGGCTGGCCCCGCTCGAACTCGATGCCCGCGTACAGGTCCTCGGTGTTTTCGCGGACGATGACCAGGTCCAGGGGGACGTGGGCGTAGTAGGTGCGGACGCCGGGGTAGTATTTGCAGGGCCGGATGCAGGCAAAGAGCCCCAGTTCGTGCCGCAACTGGACGTTGATGCTGCGAAACCCCTTGCCCACCGGCGTGGTGATGGGGGCCTTCAGGGCGCAGCGCGTGCGGCGGACGCTCTCCAGCACGCCGACCGGCAGCGGGGTGCCGAGGCGTTCCATCACGTCCAGTCCCGCCTCTTGGACGTCCCAACGGATCTTCACGCCGGTGGCATCCACACACTCTCGGGCGGCCGCGGCCAGTTCCGGTCCCACCCCGTCCCCGGTTATCAACGTCACTTCGTGCGTCATTGTGGCCCTTCCGCCAGGAATTGAATAATGTCGCTGCCGACAATTGCTTAAGGCCAGTCAGGCTATCAGGGGAAAATCGCGGCGTCAACCGCGGATTCGCCGTCCCTCCAGGAGAGGGCCTGGACGTGGGTCCCCTCTCCCTCCGGGAGAGGGTTAGGGTGAGGGCGACTGCGGAGGAAACCCGCTTTCCAGGTTGACAATTCGTCCCGCCTCCCCCTCACCCCGACCCTCTCCCGGAGGGAGAGGGGGATCGATTCCTCCCGACTTGCCAGCCGCGGTCAAAAATGCAGAATTACGGAATCCATGGCCGGCCGCTTGCGTCTATAATAGAGACTAGGAACAGACACGCCCTGGGGAGAGGTACTCATGGCCAGCGGAATCCTGTCTCCTCCACCTCAATCGGGTGGGGTCGTTGCGCCACCGACGGAGCACGAAGTCCTCATCGATGGCCGGCTGCGCCGCACCCGTTTTCAGGTGAAGAGCGTCGATGTCGCCGGCGGCCTGATGGTCTTGGCCGCCGGTTCGCTGGCCTGGCGGTTGGCCCTGGCCGTGGTCGACCATTGGGTGATTGCCGGGGGGTTGGGCTTCTGGGGGCGGCTCTTGGGTCTGGTGTTCCTCTTGGGGGCCGGCGGCGGCTATTTCGTCGCCCGCGTGCTGCCCGTCTTGGTCCATCGCATCAATCCGGTCTTTGCCGCGCAGACGATCGAGCACAGCCGGCCGACGCTGAAAAACAGCCTGATCAATTTCCTCCTCCTCCGCGGTCATCGCCGCGAGGTGGCGCCCATCGTGTATCGCGCCTTGGAGGAGCGCGCCGCCGCCGATCTGGCCACGGTGCCGGCGGAAACCGCGGTGGATCGGGCACGGATCGTCCGCCTGGGCTGCGTGCTGGCCGCCTTGGTCGTCCTGGCCTTCCTCTACGGCGCCCTGTCGCCCAAAAGCGCCCTGGTCTCCTTCGGCCGCATCCTCTGGCCCTGGTCCAACGTGGCCGCCCCCACCCGCGTGCAGATCGAAGACGTCCGGCCCGGCGATACCGTGGCCTTTCACGGCGACACGCTCAGCGTCTCGGCCGACCTGAGCGGACTCCGCCAAGACGAGCCGGTCACCCTCTTCTACTCCACCGCCGACGGCCAGAGCGTCGATCAGAGCGTGGAACTCTCGCGCATCGGCCAAGGAAACCGCTACCAGGCCGCGCTGCCGCCCGGAGACCTGGGATTGCAACAGGACCTGAGCTACCGCCTGGTTGCCGGCGATTGCAACACGCGAACGTTCCACGTCGAAGTGCAAATCGCGCCGGCCATCGTGGTGGACAGGATCGACTATCACTATCCGTCCTACACCGGACTGCCCGATCTCAGCGTGCCGGGGCGAGGCGGCGACATCCGCGCCCTGGAAGGGACGCGGGCGACCATCCATGCCACGGCCAACCGCGACATTCAGCGGGCCGAGATCGACCTGGACGGCAGCGGGCGGCGCGGCGTGGCCATGGAGGCCGCCGGCAAGACGGCCAGCGGCACGCTCACCCTGGCCCTGGATGCCGACGATCCGACGAAGCCGCAGCACGAGTCGTACCAGGTCCTCTTCACCGATGCCCAGGGCCGCGGCAATAACCGCCCCATCCGCTATCGCATCGAGGTCGTCCGCGACCGGCCGCCGGAGGTGAAGTTCGCCGCGCCGGAACAAGAGGAGGTGCAGGTGCCGGTGGATGGCCAGTTGGAGATCGGCGTCTGGGCCCAGGACCCCGATTTCGGCCTGCGGCGGGTGGCGATCCGCGCGGAGCGCGACGGCGCCAGCCTGCCCATCCCCCCGCTGCTGACCTGCCCCGCGCCGGAAAAGGCCTGGGAGAAAATATTCCAGAAGACCTACACCTTCAAGCCCGCCGGGCTGGGCCTGAAGGCCGGCGACCGCGTCACCTATTGGGCTGAGGCCGAAGACAACAAGGAGCCGGTGGCCAACCACGCCGAGACCGCCGGCCGGCGCTTGATCACCGTCATCGCCGGCGACCACGCCGAGTCGCGGGAAGGGCCGCAGCCGCATCCTGCCCAGCGCAATCCGGACCAGGAGCGCCCGGAGGCGAAACCGAGTTCGCCCCAGTCCGAGCCCAAAAACGGTGCGCCCGCCGGCGAGAAGCCGCCGGACGAGAAAGTTGAGCCCTCGCCCGAGAAACCGGAAGAAAACAATCCGGACTCGACCGGCCCCGAGCAGAAGCCGGATCAGCAGCCCAACAAGCCTGGCGAACAGCCCGCCCAGCCTGAGGAGCCCAGGACCAATTCCGACGGCAGCCAGGACTCCGATGCCATGGCCAAGATCGACGAAGAACGCCGAAAAGCCCAGCCGCAGAACCAAACGAGCGACCAGCAGCCACCGCAACAAGGCAGCCAACCGCAGCAAGGCAGCCAGCCGCAGCAGGGGAGCCAACCGCAACAAGGTAGTCAGTCGCAACAGGGCAGCCAGCCGCAACAGGGTAGTCAGTCGAAGCAGGGCAGCCAGCCGCAACCCGGCACGCAATCGCAGTCGGGTAGCCAGTCGCAGTCAGGCACGCAGTCGCAGTCGGGTACCCAATCGCAGTCAGGCACACAACCGCAACCAGGCACACAGCCGCAGCCCGGCACGCAATCGCAGTCGGGCACACAGCCCCAGCAGGGCAGCCAACCGCAACCCGGCACGCAACCGCAGCCGGGCACGCAATCGCAGTCAGGCACGCAATCGCAGTCAGGCACGCAATCGCAGTCAGGCACGCAACCGCAGTCAGGCACGCAACCGCAGCCAGGCACGCAACCGCAGCCAGGCACGCAACCGCAGCCGGGCACGCAACCGCAGTCGGGTACGCAATCGCAGTCGGGTACGCAACCGCAGCCCGGCACGCAGCCGCAGCCGGGCACGCAGCCGCAGCCGGGCGCCACCAGCGGGCAACAGAGCACAGAGCAACGGCCCAACGGTTCACCGCAGCTCGGCGCGCAGCAGCTTCCCAGCGGCTCGCCCGAGGGTGCCCAATCGAAGCCCGGTGACACGCCCGCCGGCAGCAAGACCCCCGGCGAGAGGAGCGGCGCCAGCGAGCAAAAGCCGAGCGCCCCGAAGGCCAAAGGCGATCAACAGCCCGCGGATAGCCAGGAGCGGAAGGGCGGGGAGACCGAGCAGCAGCAAGCGGCGGGTCCCGGCAAGAGCACCAACCAGACGACCGGTTCGCCCCCGGCGCAGAACAACAACGAGAGGAGCCCAAAACACTCGGACGACGCGGCCCAAGGTCAGCCCCGCGCGGACGACGAATCGCCCAAATCGCCCAGTGTTGGCTCGAAGCAATCGAACTCCAAGGGGGCGAACGCCGGGGATCGCCCCGGCGGCGGCGAGGAGGGTGGCGGCGTACATGCAAAGAAGGAAGGCGTCGGCACCGAAGGCACCCACACCCCGTCCGACACCGGCGGTTCCCAGGCCAACCAGAGGGGCGAAGGCGACGTGGGCACCGGCAAGGGCGACCAGGTGAAGTCCGGCCATCCCACCGGCAGCCAGGCCAAGGCGTCCGGCGCCGGCACGGGCCAGACGGGCCAGCAAGCCGGCGGCAGCGGCTCCGCCCAGAAGCCGGAAGGCCAGTCGGCGGATAACGCGGCGCCCGACAAGGACGCCGGCGGCGAAGGCGCCAGCGGCAGCCAGTCCGGCGGCGGCAACAAGCCGGGTGTGCAGGGCGGCGGCGATCCCCTGACCGGCGGCCAGCCGGGGATGTTGCCCGAGCGCCCGCCCCCGGCCGCGAAAAATCCCGGCGGCGACGATCCCAACCTCGAATTCGCCCGCAAGCAAACCGATCTGGCCTTGGAGTATCTCCGCGACCAGATGGCCAAGGACAAGTCGAGCCTGCTGGACCAGTTGGGCTGGAGCCGCGAGGACGCCGAGGGGTTCTTGCGGCGTTGGGAACAGATGAAGCGGGCGGCCGGCCAGCAAGGTCCCGAAGGCGCGGCGGCGAAGAGGACGCTCGACGAGGCCATCAAGAGCCTGGGCCTGCGGCCGCAGGGCACGCGGCTCTCCGCCGACAAGAATGCGCCGGACAAGATGGAAAAGCTCCGTGAAGGCCCCCGTAGCGAGCCGCCCCCCGACTGGGCCGAGCCGGTCCGCAATTATCGCCGCGGCGTCGCCACCGGCGGCCGCTGAGCCTCTGCTGGCTGCCCGCCCGCGGCGGTGATACAATGAAGCGATTGCCCGCCCCGACGATCCCGCCCGCTGCGCTGCCATGCTGACCGCCACGCCTCGATACCTCGTGCCTTTCCATCCCAAGCGCGTGCCGCACTTCTTCACCGACGTGCTGATCATCGGCGGGGGCCTGGCCGGGCTGCGGGCGGCGCTGGAGGTCGATCCGCAGTTGTCGGTCCTGTTGGTGACCAAGGACGGGCGCTGGGAGTCCAACAGCGGGCACGCCCAGGGGGGCATCGCCGGCGCCGTGGGGCCCGACGACTGCTGCGAGGAGCACGTGGCCGACACGTTGGCCGCCGGCGGCTCGTTGTGCGATCCCGAAGTCGTCCGCCGCGTGGTGGGCGAGGGGCCCGAGCGGATCCGGGAGCTGCTGGCCTGGGGGACCAGGTTCGACCAAGAGGACGGCCGGTTGGCGCTGGGCCGCGAGGGCGGCCACGGCCGCGATCGCATCGCCCACGCCTTCGGCGATGCCACCGGCAAGGAGGTCGTCCGCGCCGTGGCGGCGCAGGTGGAAAACCTGCCCCACGTGGACATCTGGGAAAACACCTTTACTATCGACCTGCTCACCTCCGAGGGCGACTGCCGCGGGGCGATCGTTTGGAGCGGCCTGCATGGCAAGACCGCCGTCTGGGCGAAACAAACGATCCTGGCCACCGGCGGGGCAGGGCAGCTCTATCGGGAAACGACCAACCCCGCCGTGGCCACCGGCGACGGCCTGGCCATCGCCTACCGCGCCGGGGCCGAGCTGCGCGACATGGAGTTCATGCAGTTTCATCCCACCGTGCTCTACATCGCCGGCGGCAGCCGGCAGCTCATCAGCGAGGCGGCCCGCGGCGAAGGGGCCTGGCTGGTCGACCGCCACGGCGAGCGGTTCATGTTCGAGTACGACCCCCGCGGCGAATTGGCCCCCCGCGACGTGGTCAGCCTGGCGATTGTCAGCCAGATGGAGCGGACGCGGCATCCCAACGTCTACCTGGACTTGACCCACTTGGACGCCGCGGCGGTGCGGGGGCGATTTCCCGGCATCGCCGCCATTTGCGCGGAATTTGGCCTGGACATCACCCGCGACCGCATCCCCGTGCGTCCCGGCGCCCATTACATGATGGGCGGCGTGACCGTCGACGCCGAGGGGCGCAGCACGCTGCCGGGACTGTGGGCGGCCGGCGAAGTCTCGGCCAGCGGACTGCACGGCGCCAACCGCCTGGCATCCAACAGCCTCCTGGAGGCGATGGTCTACGGGGCGCATGCCGGCGCGGGGGCCTCGCGGGTGGCCGCCGCAATCCACGACGACTTCGCCGCCCTGCGGCTGGAGAACCCGCGCCTGGACTCCGTCGGCGAGCCGCTGAACCTCGACGACATCCGCAACGCCCTGAAGAGCCTGATGTGGCGCAACGTGGGCGTGCAGCGCGACGCCGAAGGGCTCGCCGAAGCCGAGGCCAACATCAACCACTGGTGCGGCTACGTGCTGGCGCGGCAGTTCGCCGATCCCACCGGCTGGGAGCTGCAGAACATGCTCATCGTGGCCCGGCTGATGATCCGCTCCGCGCTGCAGCGCTGCGAGAGCCGCGGCGCCCAGGTGCGCACCGATTTCCCCGCGCTGGACGACCGGCAGTGGAACCGCCACCTCACGTTCCAGCGGGAGACGGAGTGATTACAGCGCGGAATTCACCAGGGAGGCAAGCTAAGGATGAAGGATAAAGGAGGAACCGGCCGCCGCCCCTTCATCCTTTATCCTTCATCCTTCATCCTTGCGGTTACCAGGGGGCCGAATGGGCCGTCGCCTTCCGGCCGCGCGGCGGCCGCTTGCCCCGCCCGAACATGCCGCCCCGCTCCTGTTCCGGCTGCAAGCCGTAGCCGACCAGCTCCAGCACGCTGCGGCGGGTAAGCCGGCCGCCGGAATCGGTCTCCTTCGAGGTGTGATAGACCACGCCGCCGGGGATCGCCGGCGAGGTCATCGACAACGTAGTGACCGTGCCCTTGGCGTGTTTCTGCAGCGTCCTGACGCAGGCGACGTTTCGGATCTCGTCGAGGACCTGCCAGGGCAGATCCAGCGCCACGACGTCGACGGTGGTCTTTCCCAAAACGGTCTTGCCGTCGCTGTCGGTAGTGACGCTCTCCCGTTTCAGCACATAGGGCGCGACGGTGTCGGAGTAGTAGACGCTGACGAGCGTCTTGTGATCGCCGCCCAGCTCCAACTGCTGGAGTTGGCAGGGGACCTTGCGATCTTCGACGATCACCTGGGCGGGCTGCGAGGGCTTGACCTTCAGCTCCGGACTGAGCACCTCGCCGTGAAAGCCCTGCTTGAGACATTGCGGCTGGGCGTCGAACTGCTTGCCGGCCACCTCCATGTCGACTTCAATTTGCAGCGTGACGCCGTCGTCCTCGACCCTTTGCAGCGTGGTCCTGGTTTCGGTGACATTGGTGCTGGCAAGCGAGCCGTGGTCGTCGAAGGTCTCGGTGATGACGCGGACCCGTTTCCAGGCCCCGGGGCGGAAACGGCCCCAGGCGTGGTGTCGGGCCGAGATGCCGGCGTCCTCCACCTGCGCCCCGGCGGCCAGCGCCGCGGCGCAAAGACAAATCGAGATGGAGCCGACGAACCGTCGCACCAGGCTGGTCCCCCTGCGGTAGCCCCCGCGCCCCGGCGGGCATCCACGGGCCCGCGAAAAAAACGCGGGCACATCGCCCTTGAATTATGGCCGCGGGGAAGGCGTGCTGTCAAGGAGGGGCGCGACGCGTGTGCGGCCAGATTCTCTGGCACCGCTAATTCCTTGCGAGCTCTGGGGTTGCCCAGTAAGTCCGCCACATGCGGCTGTCGTCCAGGAGAGGAATTCATCTCTGAGGTGGACGTCCTATACATGACGAGAATACAGAAGGAGCGGTTTGAAGACCGAACTGCGGTCGCGGAAAAGTTGAGGAGCATCTACCGGCTTGAAGCGAGCATGCTAAAACATGCAAAGCCCCACATGAAGGTTATGCACC
>JBKQVT010000208.1:0-24343 GCA_052139835.1 Thermoguttaceae bacterium | reverse complement strand
ATACACACGCGGAGGATCGTCTTTTTTTGCCCCCATGGGAACCGCAATTCCGCGGCCCGCTCCTAAAGCCAGTACACAACAGCACTTGTCCATGCTATCATCACGCTAAGTGGCGCTGCCCAAGTAGGATCAGAGCAGCGTTGCCAAGGCCTCGACCAGACGCTCGTACTGCGGCGGGCTGTTGTAGGCCTGGGCGGAAATCCGCAGCAACTTCTGCGGGGCGGCCGGCCAGTACATCACCGGCGCCTCGATGCCAAAGCGATCCAGCAGTTCGTCGTGGAGGCGATGATTCGCGCCGGGGAACCGCGGCTCGGCGGCCGCCGACGGCGGATCGTCGGGCAAGGCCACCGCCGCCATCGCGCCGAGCATCTCTTCCGGACAGACCGGCCGCAGGCCGAGACGCTGCTCCAGTAGCCGCCGGGCCCAAAGGGCCAGCGCGCGGTTCCGCTGCATGAGGCCCTCCAGGCCGCCCGGCTCCAGGGTGCCCAGGTAGCGGATCGCCTCGCCGACGCAAAGCCAGGGCGTCGGGTCGATCGTGCCGACCCAGTCGAAGAGTTCGTGGAAGCGGCTGCGGCCGGGGGTGCAGACGTTGTAGCCGTGGCTGATGACGTTGGGGTGCAAACTCTCGCGGCGGTCAGCGCGGACGTGCAGGAAGCCGGCCCCCTTCGGCGCGCACAGCCACTTGTGGCAGTTGCCGGCATAGTAGGCGGCCCCGATCCGCCGCAGGTCCAGCGGCAACATGCCCGGAGCGTGGGCCCCATCGACCAGCGTATCGACGCCGCGGCGGCCAAGCTCTTCGACCAACTCCGCGATGGGAAAGACGATGGCGGTCGGACTGGTCACGTGATCCAAGAGGGCCAGCCGGGTGCGGTCCGTCACCCGCGCCAGCACGGCATCGACCACCTGCTGGGGCGACTGGATCGGCAGGGGGATGCTGGCCACCACGACGCGCGCCGCCGAGCGCCGGGCGACGTAATCGGCCACGTTGCGGCAGGCGTTGTAGCCATGATCGGTCAACAGCAGCTCGTCGCCGCTGCGGAGCGCCAGTCCGCGCAACACGCAGTTGACCGCCGCGGTGACGTTGGAGACGAAGGCGACCTCGGCCGGGTCGGCCCCGATCAGGTCGGAAAGGAACTGGCGCGACTGGTCCAGCAGGGGCTGGATTTGCCGGGTGAGGAACCGCACCGGCTGCCGCTCCATTTCGGTCCGCAGGCGTTGCTGGGCCTGGAGGACGGCCAGGGGGCAGGCCCCGAAGGAGCCGTGATTGAGCATCGTAACGGCGGGGTCGAGGCCCCACGCCGAGGCATGAACGGAAAACGCACCGGGCGGGCGGTCGGCGGGAATCATCGGCGGTTGGTCGCGGGTGGCGGGAAACCGTTCAGGTTACATGCTTTCCGGCTCGCCGGCAACCGTTCCGCGCGGGCCAGTTCGCCGCGGCCCCATTGCCAAGGCGGTCGGCGGGGCTTATCATGCCGGGGTGCTGGATGAGCAAGGGGGACAGTCCCCGGATGGAGCACGGACGACCATGGCAACCGCGGACCGAATCGACACCCCGCACCCCCGCGCGCGGGCCGCTTCCGAGATTCTCGACCGCCTGCCCCCGCAGAACCTGGAGGCGGAGCGGGGCGTGCTGGGCAGCCTGCTGTTGGACCCCCAGATGTGCGACGAGGCGGCGTTGGAACTCCACGCCGACGACTTCTACGCCGACGCCAATCAGAAGCTTTACACGCATATCCTCGCCCTGCACGACGAGGGGAAGCGGATCGACACCACGCTGCTGGTCGAGCGCCTGCGCCAGGCCGGCGAGCTGGAGGCGGTCGGCGGGACCGCCTACCTGGCCGAGGTCCTGCAGTCGGTTCCCTATGCGGCCAACGTCATGCACTACGCGGAGATCGTCCGCCAGAAGGCGATCCTGCGGGCCCTGATCCACGCCAGCACCGAGATCCTCCAGGAGGCATGGGACCCCGGCATGGAGGTTCGCGACGCGGTCAACCGGGCGGAGGAAAAGATCTTCGCCGTCCGCGACCGCCGCACCAGCGACCAGGTGTTCAACATCCACGACGTGCTGGTCGAGGCCTTCGAGCGGATCGACGCCCGGCTGGAACGCGGCGAGGGGGGCGGCATCCCCACCGGTTTCCGCGACCTCGACGCCCTGACCGGCGGGCTGCACGCCTCGGAGTTGGTCATCTTGGCGTCGCGGCCGAGCATGGGCAAGACCGCGCTGGCCACCAACATCGCCGAATATGTGGCCATCGAGGCGGGGGTGCCGACCTTGTTTGTGAGCCTGGAAATGGCGCGGCTGGAGTTGGCGCAGCGGCTGTTGTGCTCGCAAGGCCGCATCGACGCCGGCAAGTTCCGCAGCGGGTTCGTCTCGGCGGAAGAACGCAAGAAGCTGATCGAGGCCTCGGCCCACTTGAGCAAGGCGCCGCTGTTTATCGACGACACGCCGGCCCGCACGGTGACGGAGATTGCCGCCTGTGCGCGGCGGCTGAAGCGGAAGCAGGACCTGGGCTTTTTGGTGATCGACTACCTGCAACTGATCCAGCCCGACGATCCCCGCGACCCGCGGCAAGAGCAGGTGGCGAAGATGGCCCGGCGGCTGAAATGCCTCGCCCGCGAGTTGAACATCCCCCTGCTTTGCCTGGCCCAATTGAACCGGCAGGTGGAGGCGGGCAAGGAGGACCATCGTCCCAAGCTGAGCCACCTCCGCGAGTCGGGGGCCATCGAGCAGGACGCCGACGTGGTGATGTTCATCAACCGCGAGGAGATGTATCATTCCCGCGAGGAAGCCCAGGAGTTGAACATCCAGGGCCAGGCCGACATCCTGGTGGCCAAGCAGCGGAACGGCCAGGCGGGCGTGGACATCAAGCTGGCCTGGTTCGACAAGTACACGCGCTTCGAGACCTTCTCGCAGAAGCCGTACGAGGAATTTGAGCCGGCGGGCGAGGATTTCTGAGGGGGTGGGCACGGCATAGGTCCCATAGGTCCCATACCTCCCATAAGTCCCATGGGACTTATGGGACCCATGGGACCTATAATGTCAGTTCCAGGGTTGCAGGCAAGGCCCCCCTGTTTTCCGCCTTGTCTTGGACGGCCAATTCAGGTATTTACACGCATCTTTCGAATCTCCTCTTCCTGTCCTTGCCCTCGCTCTCCCGGAACCAGGCTCGATGGCTAAGCCGACCGTCGGTCCGCGTTATGTCGCCTTGGTGCGGTTCGCTGCGCCGGTGGTGCTGATGATCGCCAGCGGTCCGCTGCTTTGGGCCCAGTCCTCGCCGGGCGGTCCGTACCAGTGGTCACCGCCGCCACCGCCGTCCCCCGGCGGCCCCGGCGGTCCGGCTGCCCTGGGGCCCTACGGGCCTTCGCCGCCTGCCGGCGGGTCCCTCTGGGGGCGGCCGCCCATGGTCCCCCAGGACAGCCCCGACGAAATCGTGCGGGGAATCCAGGTCAAAGGCAACCGGGCAGTGACCCTGGAGAAAATCCTCGCGGAGATTCACACCCACGTCGGGCGGCCCTACGATCCGGAACTCATCCAGAGCGACATCCGCCGGCTGGAGAAGATGCGGATGTTCGTCAGCGTCAAGGCGACGTATAAGCGCGTCCCTGGCGGCCGGCTGGTCATCTTCTACCTGGTCGAGCAGCCCATCCTCAAGGAAGTCGTCATCCTCGGCAACGCAAAGTATAAGACCGGGACGCTGATGAAGGAGTTGAAACTCAAGCCGGGCGATGCCGCCGATCCCTACGTGATCGACGAAGGCCGCCGCCGCCTGGAAGACTACTATCATAAGAATGGTTACAGCAAGGTCCGCGTCACCGTCGTCGAGGGGAACAAGCCGGGCCAGCTCCGCGCCGTCTACATGATCGACGAAGGGCCCGAGATCAAGGTCCGGGCGGTCGAGGTCGTCGGTGCCAAGGTTGTCAGCGGAGCGCACATCTGGATGACCATACCCAAGACCTCGGCGTGCTTCCTCCGCATTCGCTTCTTCGGCGGCGACCTTGATTTGAAGCAGATCGACGAGGACTGCCAGCGGATCACCGCCTATTACCGCGGCCTGGGCTTCTTTCAGGCCCGCGTCGGCCGCGAACTGGAATACAGCGAAGATCAGCGTTGGGTGACGGTCCGCTTCGTGGTGGACGAAGGCATCCGCTCGATCATCCGCAGCATCGGCGTCGTCGGCAACACGAGGTTCTCCAACCAGGAGTTGATGGCGAAGCTGAAACTCGCCGCCGGCAAGCCCTTCGACCAGGGGCAGTTCAACGCCGACGTTTTCCGGCTCCAGGACAAGTACGGCACCATCGGTTACGTGAAGACCGACGTGAGAGGCGACCTCCGCTATCTCGATAAGCCGGGACAGGTCGATCTGGTCTACAACATCCACGAGGGCCCGCGCTACCGCATCGGCCGCATCATCGTGGAAATCAAGGGGGAGAATCCCCACACGCAAATCACCACCGTGCTGAACCGCCTCTCGTTCCAGACAGGCGACATCGCCGACATGCGCGAGATCCGCGACAGCGAGCGGCGGCTGAAGGCCTCGGGGCTCTACCTGGCCGATCCGACCAAGGGCTATCCGCCGAAGATCGCGCTGAACAAGCCGGGCATGCCGGACAACGGCGAAGGGGAGGAGGAACAACAACTAGCCGAGGAGCCTCACAACGGCTACCGCGGCCAGAGCCCCGATCCCTCGCCGGCCGGGGGCGACCGCACGGTCGACGTGGTCTACCAGTACAACAGCGTCGCGGACGCGCGGCGGGCGGAGCGCGCGTTGGGGATCACCTTGCTGCCGCCGGCGCCGATTCGGCCGGCCGCCGACGGGACGGCCAGACCGTCGCAAGCGCCGGAGTCCGCCACGCCCGGCCAGTATGGCACTATTGGTGCCACTGCTGGCTTGTCCAGCAGTGCCGGAAACACGGTTGGACAAGCCAACCGTGGCACCCCTCAGTTCGGCCCGGTCGGCGTTCCGCTGCCGCCGCCGGCCGATTCGAGTTGGCCGCCGTCGGCCCAGCCCGTCCCCCAGGCGGCGGAGCCGCCGTTGGTCATCCGCGGCCAATGGAGCGGCGACGGCGGAGTTTCCCGTCCCGAATTCACGCCGGCGGAAGAGCCCCTGCCTCCGCCGGGTCCCGCCTACACGCCGGCTGCCCCGGCCGGCAATTCGCCGAGCCCGCCAGCGGCTTCTCCAGCGCCGACCGGAAGTCCGGCCTCGCAGTGGCCGGCGCCCCAGCAACAGGTCGCGCCGCCGTCGTCGCAGTATTCTTCGCCGCAGTAC
Organism: Thermoguttaceae bacterium; assembly: GCA_052139835.1. Lineage (GTDB taxonomy): Bacteria > Planctomycetota > Planctomycetia > Pirellulales > Thermoguttaceae > JBKQVT01. The sequence continues at coordinate 19,076 of JBKQVT010000208.1, read as the reverse complement.
GCCCCGCCGCAGCAATACGCCCCGCCGCAGCAATATGCACCCGTGCAGCGGCCGGCCTCGTTTGCGGCGGTTTCGCAACCGGCGCCGATCTCGTCGTCGGCTGTGACGTCCAATCCCTGGCCCGGCAGCGGACAATATGCACAAGCCTCAGGTCCTGCCGCGACCCCGGCAGCGGACGCCTATCAGCCGCCGCCGGCAAACGCCTATCAGCCGCCACCGGCCCCGAACCCTTATCAGCCACCGGCGCCGAATCCCTATCAGCCGCCGCCAGCCAATGGTTATCAGCCGCCACCGGCCCCGAACGGCTATCCGCCGGCCCCGGGGGGATACAACCCGTATCCGCCGCCACCGGCCCCGAACGGCTATCCGCCGGCCCCGGGGGGATACAACCCGTATCCGCCGCCGCCGGCGCCCTACGGCTATCCGCCGCCGTCTGTGCCCCCTGGTCCGGCCGGTTGGGGGCTACCGCCGGGTCCCATTCTCGGCCCCGGCTCGAGCTTGACGGAGCCCTCGCCCAACGGCGAGCCGTTTTCCGTGCTGGATCCCAGGATCAGCGCCGAAGAGGGGCAGACCGGGCGGGTCCAGGTGGGCGTGGGCGTGAACTCCGACGCCGGCCTGGTCGGCAATATCACCTTGGACGAGCAGAATTTCGACTGGACCCGCTGGCCCACCTCGTGGGAGGACGTCCGCAACGGCTCGGCCTTCCGCGGCCAGGGCGAGCACTTCCGCGTCGAACTCGTTCCCGGCACCGAGCTGCAGCGCTACTCGGTCCTCTACGCGCAGCCGTACCTGTTCAACCTGGAAAACCGCGCCGTCGGCATGAGCCTCAGCGGCGTCTACTACGACCGCCTCTACGATCAATGGACGGAAGGACGCGAGGGGGGCAGCATCGGTCTGGGCTACCAGATCACCCACGACCTGACGGCCTCGGTCGCCTTCCGCGGCTTCAATGTCAACGTCAGCAATCCCGTCGTGCCCACCCCGGTGGCGCTGGAACAGGTCTTGGGCAACAACGCCTTGTACGGCTTCGGGGTGAGCCTGGCCCACAATACCCGCGACAACGACTGCCTGGCCACCGAGGGCCATTTGCTGCGGGTCTCCTTCGAAGAGGTCACCGGCTCCTACACCTATCCCCACGTGGAGGCGGAAGTGACCCAATTCTTCCGCCTCTTCGAGCGGGCCGATCACACCGGTTGCCGGGTGCTGAGCCTGTCGGCGCAGGTGGGGTTCAGCGGCGACAACACGCCGATCTACGAGCGCTACTACGCCGGCGGCTTCTCCTCGCTCCGCGGCTTCGAATACCGCGGCGTCTCCCCCCTCGATCCGGCCACCGGCGTGGCCGTCGGCGGCGACTTCGAGTTGCTCACCAGCGCCCAGTACATGTTCCCCATCACGCAGGACGACATGCTGCGGGCGGTGTTGTTCGTGGATGCCGGCACAGTGGAGCCCACGGTGAGCAATTGGTCGGACCGGATCCGCGTGGCCCCCGGTTTCGGCCTACGGATCGCCATTCCCCAGATGGGGCCGGCCCCCATCGCCCTGGACTTCGGCTTTCCCGTGCTCAAGCAGGCCGGCGACGTGACCCAGGTCTTCAGCTTCTCCGTGGGCTGGAGTCGGTAAGCACTAAGCACTTAGTTCTTAGAACTTAGAGCTTAGAGGGTTGAACCTAGTCCCTGGCCCCTGGCCCCTCTCACATCACCGCGAAGTAATTCGCCACCGCCTGATCCAGATACTCGTCGGTGATTTCCAGCGGCAGGCCCTTGTAGGCGCAGAAGCTGCGAACCTGCATGAGCAGGTCGCGGGGATGGCAGAAGCGAAACGGCCGGCCCGTCTGCCGATAATGCTTCTCGATCAGCCGCTGGATCGGTTCCCCGTGATACGTGCAGCCGAGCTTGGCCGCCATCATCTTGAACAACGCGCGGAACTCGTCCTCGCTGGGATCGGGGATTTCGATCTTGTAGGGGATGCGGCGCAAAAAGGCCTCGTCCACCAGGCTCCGCGGCTCCAGGTTCGTGGAGAAGATGATGAGCTGGTCGAAGGGCACCTCAATCTTTTTGCCGTTGGGCAGGTTGAGAAAATCGTAGCGCTTTTCCAGGGGCAGGATCCAACGATTCAATAATTCGTGGATCTTAACCCTCTGGCGGCCGAAGTCGTCGATCACCAAGGTGCCGCAATTGCTCTTCAGTTGCAGCGGGGCCTCGCAGACGCCGGTGGCGGTGTTGACCGTCACCTCCAGCGAGGACATGGTCAACTCGCCGCCGGTCACCAAGGTGGGCCGGCGGACGCGGACCCAGCGCCGGTCGATCTTCCGCTGCTCGTAGACGCCGTGGCAGGGCTCCACGGGGAGTTCCTCGTGATTCGACGGGTCGTAGACGCGGATGATGTCGCCGTCGACGCCCAGGGCGCGGGGGATCCAGATATCCTGTCCGAAGACGCCGGTCACCCGCTCGGCGATGCTGGTCTTGCCGTTGCCCGGCGCCCCGTAGAGGAACAGTCCCCGGCCGGAGTTGATCGCCGGGCCCAGGCGGTCGAGGAGTTGGCGGCTCAGCAGCAGGTCGGCGAAGGCCTCGGCCAGGTGCTCGGCCTTGGGCTGTTGCCCGGCCAGCGTTTGCGCCTTGACGCTGGCCACGTAGTCGGGCAGCGACACGGGGGCGGCGCCGAAATAGGTGCAGTGCGCGCTGTAGCGGCGGGCACGCTCGCGGCCCAGGTCCGACAGTTGATATTGAAAATCGTTCATCGCCGCCGAGCCGCGGAGCGTCACCATTTGATCGCTCTTCAGGGACCGCAACAACTCGTCGATGAGAATGAAGGGGAGCTTCACCTGGTCGGCGATCTCGCGGCCCGAACTGTCGCCGCGGGCCAAAAGAAACTTCAAGACCAGCGACTCGACCATCGTTTCCGTCAGCCCGGCGCCGCGGAACGATTCCGGCTCGACGGGGAGGAAATCGTTTACCCGGCGGGCTTCCGTGTGCGGTTGCCGCTGCGGCTGGGCCGCGGGGGCTTCCTCGTGCCCGGCCGAGCCGCTGACCTGCGCGGTCAGCGTCTTGATCCGCCGGATGACGCTGTCGAGGTCCTGTTGCTTCGCGCGCGCCGCGGCGGTGGCGCCGCCCTGGACGATCGCCCCGCTGGCCAGTCCCCCGGGCAGTTCCCGGGGACTGCCGCAGTCCGTCTCGCACGTGGAAGGATGGTTGTCAGGCATGAGAAATAGAAGTCCAGGGCGGCCGTGTCCGTAGTTCGTAGGGCGACGACCCTCCGCAACAAAACTCCCTAGCAACTTTAGCTTATTGGTGGAAGACAACCCTGCCGCGACCGCCGCGCCGATTGTAGGGCATTTGCCGGATGCGGGGACTGTCGCGATTTTTCGGCAACCGCCTCGCTTTCGCAACCGTGAGCGAGCCCCTATAATAACGTGTTTCGCCAAGGGATCGAATCATGTCGGAAGAAATGGGCCGCCGGCAGCCGGCGGGGGTACGCATCGGCGCGGTCCGCTACCTGAACGCCTGGCCGCTGACGTTCTGCCTGCCGCCGCTGATCCACCCCGCCGCCCGCATCGTCACCGATCTGCCCAGCCGGCTGGCCGACGCCCTGGCGGCGGGGCGATTGGACGTGGCCCTGGTGCCCTCGATCGAGTATCTCCGCAATCCCGGCGCGACGATCGTCTCCGACGCCTGCATCGCCAGCGAGGGCCCGGTGCGGAGCATCCGGCTCTATAGCCGCGTGCCGCTGGCGGAGATCGGCCGGCTGGCGCTGGACGAAGGATCGCGCACCAGCGCGGCCCTGGTGCGGATCTGGTTGAAGGAGCGTTTTGGCCTGGCGCCGGCCGTGGAGCCGTTGCCCATCGGCGCCGCCGCGGCCGACTGTGCGGCCGATGCGGTGCTGCTGATCGGCGATCGGGGGATGCGGCCGCCGCAGGGGAAGTTCGCGGCGGTGTGGGACTTGGGCGAGGAGTGGACGCGCTGGACCGGGTTGCCCTTTGTCTTCGCCATGTGGGTGGCCCGGCCTGGCGCGACATGGGACGCCGCGAGCGCGACGCTGGGGGCGGCCCGCGACGAGGGCCTCACGCGGTTGGCCGAGATCGCCCGGCAGGCCGCCCCGAGCGTCGGCATCCCCGAGGCCGACTGCCTCTCCTACCTCCGCGATCACCTCACCTTTCGCCTGGCGGCGCGACAGCGGCAGGGACTCGAATTGTTCTTTGATCTGGCCAGGCGGCACGGGCTGGCCGGGCGCACCGAGCCGGCGCGCGAAGGAACCGACGTTGTCTTCCACCATCGCAAGCTTGCTGGATAAATCGCACAGCGGCCGGCGGCTGACGCCCGCCGACGGGCTGCGGCTGCTGGAGTCGCACGACCTGGCGGCCCTGGCCGGGGCCGCCGACGCGTTGGCCCGGCGGCTGCACCCCGAGCCGCTACGGACCTACAACGTCGATCGCAACGTCAACTACACCAACATCTGCCTCAGCCGCTGCCGCTTCTGCGCCTTTGCGCGATCGCCGGGCGAGACCGGCGGCTACGTCCTCGGCCGCGAGGAACTGTTCCGCAAGATCGAAGAGACCATCGCCCTGGGCGGCGACCAGATCCTCTTGCAAGGCGGCATGCACCCCGAGTTGGACCTGGCGTGGTGCGAGCAACTGCTCCGCGACATCAAGGGGCGCTTTCCGCGGCTGAACGTCCACGGTTTCAGCCCGCCGGAGGTCGTCCACATCGCCGCCGCCGCGGGGCTGCCGGTCCGCACGGTCCTGGAGCGGCTGAAGGCGGCGGGCTTGGGGAGCTTGCCGGGCGGAGGGGCGGAAATCCTCGTGGATCGCGTCCGCCAGGCCGTCAGCCCCGCGAAGGCCTCGGCCGACCAGTGGCTGGACGTCTGCCGGCAGTGGCACGCCCTGGGCGGCCGCGGCTCGGCGACCATGATGTTCGGCCACGTCGAAACCCTGGCCGAACGCATCGAGCACCTGGAACGCCTGCGCCGCTTGCAGGACGAGACGGGCGGTTTCACCGCCTTTATCTGTTGGACGTTTCAGCCGGCCCATACCGCGCTGGCCGAAGTGCCCAAGTGCGGCGCGTGGGAATATCTGAAGACGCTGGCCGTCAGCCGGCTGTACCTGGACAATTTCGCCAATTTGCAGGCGAGTTGGGTGACGCAGGGGCTGGAGATCGGCCAGATGGCGCTGGGGTTCGGGGCCAACGACCTGGGGAGCGTGATGATCGAAGAGAACGTGGTGGCCGCCGCCGGCACGAGTTTTCAGGCCAGCGAGGCCGAGATTCGCGCGGCGATTGCGGCGGCGGGCTATCTCCCCCGCCGCCGCAACGTCTATTACGAACTTCAGTGATGCGCCGCGCTGCGGCCATCGCGGTTTTATCGTTCTTCCGGGCAACCGCGGGGATAAACCCCGCGGCTCGCTTTTCTCCTTCTGCCTTCCGCCCTCAGCCCTCCGCCTTTCTTCAAAACTCCAGGCGGCGGAAGGCGCGGAGGCCGATCCACAAAGGCACGATCGTGGCCGCCACTCCCAGCGCGACGCCGCCGATCATGCCGCCGACGATCCACAGGTGCAGCCAGCGGAGCCAGCTTGCGCCCGCGCGCGGAAACAGCGCCTCGCGGGCGACCTCGGTGGCAAGATAGAGGTGGCAGGGCAGGGCGGTCAACACCACGATCAGCAAAATGTAAAGCGTGCTGAGGACCAGGGTGAGCGTGCCGCCGAAGCCGGCAGTGATCCGCGCAGGGGATTGCTCGCGGAGGTTCGGCAGCCGCGCCGCCAGTCCCACGGCGATGCCGGAAAGCCCCAGGCAGAGCAACAGGCAGGTCAACTGGTGGACCACCACCACCAGCAGCGAGACGCGGAGCATCAGGTCGCTGACGAGGATGAGGATCGAGCAGGGCAGCAGCGAAGCGATCAAGGCGAAGGCGAACTTGCTCCAGAGGATGGTATCGCGCCCGAGCGGCAAGAGGCCGAGGAACCAGAAGCGGCGTCCTTCCAGGCTGATCGTGGGGAAGATGAAGCGCGTGGTGAAGGTCGACATCAGCAGCCCGACCACGGCGAAGTTCAGCAAGCTGACCATGTTGACCCAGCCGGCATAATGGCGATTGTAGCTGAAGGGGTGGCTGTAGACGAAATAGACCATCAGGAGTCCGAAGAAGATGAGGAACTGCGACCATTGCCCGGCGTCGCGGCGGAAGAGGCGGAGGTCCTTGACGATCATCCAGCGGACCGCGTGCGGCAGCGGCGCCAGGGCGCGGAGCACTCCGCGGTCGAGCCAGCCGGCGCGGGCCTTGCGGGGGGCGTGGGCCATGGTGTGCAAGGCGGCGTAGGCCGGCCGGTACAGCCGCATCGAGGCCCAGATGGCCACCTGGCGGCAGAACAGCGCGTTGGCGATCATCAGGGCGAGGAATTTCAGGCCCTCCGCCCAGTTGTGGCGGGCGGCCTCCAACAGCCCGGCGCTGAGCCACCAACTCGGCATCAACCGCCAATCGACGATCCCCAGGCGGCCGAGCATGTCGTGGAGCCAGGCGGGCGTGAGGAGCACGCCGTCCTGGATCGGCAGCAGCCGCCAGACGGCCCAGAGCGCCAGCACCACCATCGCCGCACCCACCAGAATCGACAAGAACTTCCGCGCCCCCGGCAGGTAACGCACCAGCAGCAGGCAACAGATGCCGCCGCCGGCCACGGGGATGTACGTGAAGGCCAGCATCAGCGGCGGCAGCATCGCGTAATAGTACCACGGCGCCTTGGCGGCCATGCCGTAGGCCAGCAGCATGGGGCTTCCCAGCAGCAGGAAACCCCAGCCCGTGAAGACGACGGCTTCCTGGAACTTGTGCAGGAAGATCCGCCCCTCACGGGCGGGCAGCGTCAGCAGCAGCGTCACCTCGTGCGATTGAAACAACGAAGCGTAGAGGATGATGCCCGCCGAAAACCACAGCATCGCCAGCAGGGCGCCGAAGAACGTGACGAAGACCATGTGCACCATGAAATCGAAGTTTTCCGCCGACTGCAGGGAATTGTCGAGGAAAACGAACCCCTCGTGGAGGATCTGGAAGACCGCGAGCCAGAGCAGCGTGCTGAGGACGACGACCAGAAAGAGGCGGAATCGCCCCAGCGACAGCACTTGCCCGGCCACGGTCCGAACCACGTGGGCGCGCATCCGCCAGAAGGCCCGCGACTCTTCCTCGGCGTCGATCAGCCGGGGCGCGGCGGCGGGCTGCCGGGAGGGGCGACTCGGGCCGCGGGGGTGAAGCTGCTCAGGCATTTCCGGGATTCCCGCTCTCCGGGCGCTGCTCGTGGTTGCCGGTCATTTGCAGGAACAAGGGCTCCAGCGCGGAATCCGGCGAAGACAATTCCCGCCGCAGCTCGGAGAGCGTGCCGAGAAAGTGCAGGCGACCTTCGTTGACGATGCCGATGCGATCGGCGATCTCTTCCGCCACCGCCAGGGTGTGCGTGGACATGAAGACGGCGGCGCCGGCGGCGGCGCGCGACCGCAACAAGTCCTTCACCGCCCGCACGCTCCGCGGATCCAGCCCGATCATCGGCTCGTCGACCACCAGCACGGTCGGATCGTGCAGCAGGGCCGCGGCGAAGACCAGGCGTTGTTTCATGCCGTGAGAATAGGTTTCCACCAGGTTGTCGAGAAAATCGGCCATGTCGAAGGCTGCGCACTCCCTGGCGATGCGGGCCTGCTTGTCGGCGGCGTCCAGGCCGCGCAGTTCGGCGGCGAATTCCAGAAACTCCCGCCCCGACAGCTTGTCGTAGAGAAACGGCTCCTCGGGCACGTAGCCGAGGAAGCTGGCGGCGCTGCGGGGCTGGGCGGCCACGTCGCAGCCGCAGACCTCGACGGCCCCCGCAGTCGGCCGCAGCAGACCCACCAGCATCTTCATCGCCGTGGTCTTGCCCGCGCCGTTGGGCCCCAAGAGGGCGAAGATCTCGCCGCCGCCGACGCGCAACGTGAGGCGGTCCACGGCCACCTTGCGGCCGTAGGTTCGAGTGACGTTGTCGAAACGAATCATGCCTGCGCCCTGTGGGAAAGCCCCCGGCGGTTCACCGGTCGTGCAGCCTTTTCGCCCCCGCGGCGGACGGGCGCGGGGGAAGGCGTTCAAAGGTCAACTTGCAAGCAAGCACCATGACCTGCTGGCGCAACACGGTGCCGTCGGGGCGGACCCAGAGCCGGCTCCGCGGGGTCTTGTCGCTGCCGATGCCCAGCCCCGAATCGGCGTGATAGACCACCAGCCAGACCTCCTCGGGCTTGCCGTTCCAGACGATCCGCTCCTTGCCCTCGACGGTCGCCACGAGAATTTCCATGGGATGCGGATGCGTCAAGGGGCGCACGAGGCTGTAGGAGGGGACTGTCCAGGTCTGCCCCTGGCGCAAGCCCGGCAAGCAGGCCTGCGGCGACAGGGCGTCGCCGGCCAGCGAGTTGGGCGGCACATAGGCGTCGGTGGTGTAAGAGAAATCGGTCGTGCGGATCGTCAGCGTCAGTTGGCCCCCATCGACCTGGCCGTCAAGTCGCACGACGTTGCGGACCGACTGCATGTCCAGCGCCGAGCGGAAGCTTGTCAAGCGGCCCTCCCGGTCGACGGTGAGCGTGCTCCGGCAGTCCATCGGCACGCGGCCCGCCTGCGGCGCGATCACCGGCCCGACGAGCGCCCGCAGCCCGCGCGGCGCCATTTCTTCCACGGGGAGATAGTCGAAGTGGACGTGACTCTGGATCTCGGTGCTGCCCTCGGCGGTCTTTACCGCGGTGCTCACGGCGGAGCCCACCCGCTTGTCGTTGACCAGCACGTTCCAGCCGATCGTCGCCTGGTCGCTGCGGGCGTAGGCAATGGCGCGGTAGCTGGGCGGCTCCCCCAACATCAGGGGGGGCAGCACCTTCTCCGCGATCAACCACCCCATGGTGATCGCCCAGAGCAGGCAGACGGCAATGCTGGACCAACGGCTCGTCATGGCAACATGGCAACAATTCTGCACAATCGACGTTGCACGAAACCGCCATTCCGGGGATGATACGCCATCCCCAAGCTTCGGCGATGCGTGTCCGCCGCAGGTTGCAACCCCATGCACGGAGGCAAGGCAGTGCAACATTCCTGGAAACCTATTGTAACATGTTTGGCGATGCTTTTGCTGCTCCCCGCGGTCGGCTGCCAACGTAGCGGCAGCGGGCAGCCGGCGGCGGCCGTCCCCGGTCCCAACGGTCAACAGGCCGGCACGCAGGGATCGGCCGGCGGTTCCGCCAAGCAAGACCCGGTCCACCCCGTGGTGGTGGTCGAGACCTCCTTGGGAAGTTTCACCATGCGGCTGGACGCCGACAAGGCCCCGCTGACGGTGGATAACTTCCTAAGATACGTGGCCGCCAAGCATTACGACGGAACGATCTTCCACCAGGTGCAGAAGTCCTACCCCAAAGTCGTGTTGGGAGGCGCATTCACCGCGGACCTGAAGGAACGACCCATCCGCACCCCCCCGGTCCGCAACGAGGCCGACAACGGCGTGAAAAATCGCCGCGGGACGATCGCCATGGCACGGCAGCCCGACGTGATCGACAGCGCCACGGCGATGTTTTTCATCAATCTGTCCGACAACGAGATCCTCGATTACAAGGACCGGACCGCGGAGCGCTATGGCTACTGCGTCTTCGGGGAAGTGACCGAAGGTCTCGACGTGTTGGACAGCATTGCCCAGGCCCCCGTGCGTGAGACCCAGCGTGGTCAAAGCACGCCGATTGATGTCATTGCTATCAAGTCGATCCAGCGGCTGCGGTGACTCTGGCCATTTCACGGTTCTTTCGCAGCCCGCTCAAAGCGCGCAGCTTGCCGCGTGTTGAGAGACAACGCGGTAATCGCGATTTACCGAAATCTAACGCACGCCGCCGTTGACAAAACCTGGGCCAGTGCTCCATAATGGCGGTTGCCAGCGAGAAGGGCGCGTGGTGCCAGGGAGGATCAGTCATGCCAAATGCGACTTTCTTCGTCCAGGAATGCCCGACCTGTGGCCGCCACTTGCAAATCCGCGTCGAGCACTTGGGCAAGCGCGTGGTGTGCCAGCACTGCCAAGGCAAGTTCATGGCCATCGATCCCGCCAGTGCTCGGAGCGACTATGTCGATCATGGCAGCGCCTTGATGCGGCGTGCCAACGAGTTGCTCGATTCGGTCGCGCATCGCAACGGCCAGGATCAGACGCACTAAGTTCTTAGTGCTTAGTTAGTACTTAGTCCGTCGCGCACTCCCGCGTTGTCTTGTGCCGCTCTAAGTTCTAAGCACTAAGTTCTAAGTTCTTATTTTGGCAAGGTCCCGGAAGTACCCTGGATACGTCTTGGCCGTGCAATCGGGGTCTCGAATCACGACCCCCGGAGTGGCCAGGCCCGCCAACGCCAAACTCATCGCCATGCGGTGATCGTCGTAGGTGTCCAACTCGGCGCCGTGGAGCGGGCCGGGGATGATCCGCAGGCCGTCGTCCAGTTCTTCCACCGCGGCGCCCAACTTGCGCAACTCGTTGGCCAGGGCCCGGATGCGGTCGGTCTCCTTGTGGCGAATATGGGCCACGCCGCGGATGGTCGTGGGGCCGCGGGCCAGCAGGGCCACCACGGCCAGCGTGGGCACGGTGTCGCTGATGGCGCCCATATCGACCTCGATGCCGCGCAAGGGGCCGCCGACCACGGTCAGGCCGCCGGTATCGCCGCGGACCTGGCAGCCCATCTGCGCCAGGCAATCGCAAAAGGCCACGTCGCCTTGCAGGCTCTGCCGACTGAGCCCCTCGACGGTCACGGCGCCGCCGGTCATGGCGGCGGCGGCCAGGAAGTAGCTGGCGGCCGAGGCATCCGGTTCGATCGCGTAGCGGCACGCCCGATACGGGCGCGGGGCGATCCGCCACGGCGGGCCGGCCGCCACCGCCACGCCGAAGGCCCCCATTACCGCTAGCGTCATGTCAATATAGGGCTTCGAGACCAGCCGGCCGGCGATGGCCAACTCGACCGGCCCACTTGCGCCCGGGGCGGCCATCAGCAAGGCGCTGAGAAACTGGCTGGAGAGGTCGCCGGCCACCGTGGCCCGGCCGCCGGGCAAACCGGCCGCCCGCACCACCACCGGCGGACAGCCGCTGCCCAACTCGCTGGTTGCATCGGCCCCCAGTTGCCCCAGGGCGTCCAGTAGGTCTTCGATGGGCCGCTCTCTCATGCGGGCGATGCCGTCGAGGCGGAATGTGCCCCGGCCGAGGGTCGCCACGGCCGTGAGAAACCGCACGGTGGTGCCGCTGTTGCCCACCGGGATGTCGGCCGCGCGGGCCGGCAGCCGCCCGCTGCAGCCGCAAACCTGGATCGTCGTCGCCGACGGCTCGCACTCGACGGCCACGCCCAGTGCCTGGAGCCCCTCGATCATCAGCCGGGTATCGTCGCTCCGCAGCGCGCTGGTCAGCACCGACGTGCCTTCGGCCAGGGCAGCGCAGACCAGGGCCCGGTTGGTGATGCTTTTCGAGCCTGGCGGCCGGATCGAGCCGTGCACCGGGCCGCTGGGGTGGATTTCTATGGCGTCGCTCATCGTTGGCAGCATACCCGCCAGGACGTTTTCGGGCTAGTGGGCAACGGCGTCCCCTCTCCCTCCGGGAGAGGGTAGGGTGAGGGCGGATGAGCGCGGACGTTGGCGGCCGGCCCGATCCGGGACGATTGAACGTCTGTCGCCCCGTTTCGCCCATCCCTACGGGACTTGAAACGAAATGGCCGTCTCGATTCCCAGCAGTGAAACTGCTGGGCTACTATCGAATGCCCCTCCGGGGCAGAAGGCTGGCGGCATAGTAACCTTTCGCCCAAAGCGCGGCCAAAGCCCGTGGCACACCGGCCCGCCGCCCCCGAAAACCTCTCGGCTATCGAACTCCCCTCGAAGTCCTCGGCTCACGACTGCCTTTTTGCGATTGATACTTGACGCTACCTCCCGTTTCCCCGCCTCGTTCCGGTTGCCCACCCGCAACTTGTAGAAGCTGCGCAATTAGCTGCGGCGGGCACCTCTCCGAAACAGTGAGGACGCCGCCATGGGCAAACAGACAATTCGCCCCAAATAGACTATAGCCGAGTGCCTCTGGTTTCCATCCGCTATACACGCCCTCAAACCGCTCGTCCCCGCCTCCACACGGATGGCGGCAAGCTATGCCTGACCTCGGTCTGCTTGTTACGCCCTTAACCGCTGCCGCAAACGGCAGGTCACGGGGCTCCATCCACGAGATGCCGAGGTCCGCGGTCTCGACGACCAGGATGGTGGAAGAGATTTTCTGCATACCTGGAAACTCCCTGCCCTTCGGACCCGGCCACAGCGTCTCTGGGCCTACGACGGCGACGTAGCTCGTCTCGCATTCCTTGGCGCCTGCGTCGGCGGGACACCTGTAGACAGGCGGCATCAGGCTGGCCAAGCGAATGTTGTGCGGACCGTTCCAGGGTTCGTCGAACCTGACCTGGGAATAGAGATCGTTGCAGTTGAGATAAGGCAGGATCAAAACACGCCAGCTAAGGGTCGGCCTGCCCGCCTTGTCTACCAGATACGCGGGGGGAAGTGAGCCGTAGTTCGAGTAATAATTATTGAGAGCGAGCCCGATCTGCTCAAGGTTATTCACGCAGGAAACCCATCTCTGACCTTGGATCACGTGTTGGATGGCCGGCAGCAGCACCAGGATGGCACACGCCAACACGGCCCCAGAGAGGGCAGCCACCCACAAGCCTAACTTGCGCGGACGCTTGATACTCATGATCCAACCCCTTTTCTCAAAACCCCGAGCGGCTTCACAACCACGCCAACACGGGCGGGCGGCACTGGAGAAATGTGCCACTGGCTCCGCCGGTGCGGCCGTGGAACTGAGGCGAAGACGACCTTTGCCGCTTCCCCATTTTCGCACCCAAGACGACGAAACGTCAAGGCAGCCCAAAGCACAGGTCAAGCCGGTGGCACACCGCGGTCGCCCCCGAGGTGACGAAATGCCCCCCTTGTGGCGTGCCGCGCGCCTGGCTAGACTGACGAGAATAGAAGCTACACTGCCGGGCGCTCGGTAAGCATATGACGGTTCGCGATATCTTGAATCTGCTGGAAGCGGACGGATGGCGATTGGTCGTGACGCGAGGCAGTCATCGGCAGTTCAAGCATCCGATCAAGCCGGGACGAGTCACGGTTGCGGGAAAGGCAAGCGATGATTTGCCGCCGGGCACGCTCAATAGTATACTGAAGCAGTCGGGCCTCAAGAGACAAATGCCATGAAACGATATGCCATCGTGATCGAAAAAGGGGCGACGAACTACGGCGCGTACGTCCCCGATTTGCCTGGGTGCGTTGCTACCGGCCCGACCGTTCAAGAGACCGAGCAACTCCTGCGTGAAGCGATTGCTTTGCACCTGCAGGGGATGCGAGAGGATGGTCTTCCCATTCCCGAGCCCTCCAGCCTCGTGGAATATGTGGACCTGGAGGTCGGTGTCTGACGTTCGCGTGGGGGCAGGCAAAGGCCGCGGGCGGCCCCGGTTGCTCGCCAATCGCGTGCGGCGGAGCCGCATGAGGAGATTCCAGTGGCACACCGGCCCGCCGCCCCCGCGACGCAGTCGCGGGGCTTTTCCGGCCCCCTTCCGCCTTCCGCCCTCCGCCCTCCGCCTTCGTCCGCCCCCTTGGCGAGCGGGCCCGGGGCGTGTATAGTAACTTGCTTTGGGCCATGGTCCTACCCCCAACGACCGGTGAGGCCGGTTCCCCGCCATGACGCGAATCGCCATTTTGGGCGCCACGGGCTATACCGCCCTGGAATTGATGAAAATCCTCCTCCGCCACCCCAATGCGGAGATGGTCGCGGTCACCAGCCGCCAGGAAGGCCAGCCGCCGGTGGCCATGATCCACCCCTCGCTGCACGGCCGCCTGGACCTGCGTCTGGAGGACCTCACCGCCGCCGAAGTGGCGGCACGCGCCGAGTGCGTCTTCAGTTGCCTCCCCCACGGGGCCAGCGCCACGGTCATCCCGCTGTTGCTGGACGCCGGCGCCCGCGTGGTGGATTTCTCGGCCGACTACCGCCTCAACGACGCCGAGGTCTATACCCAATGGTACGGGCAGAAACACCCTGATCCCGACCGGCTGGGCAAGGTGGTCTACGGGCTGCCGGAGTTGTTCCGCCAGGAGATCGTGCCCGCCGGCCTGGTGGCCAATCCCGGCTGTTACCCCACGTCGGCCATCTTGCCGCTGGCCCCGCTGTTGAAGGCCGGGGTGATCGAGGCCACGGGGATCATCGTCGATTCGAAGAGCGGCATCTCCGGCGCCGGGCGGACGCCCAAGCTGACCACGCTCTTTCCCGAGTGCAACGAGAGCATGTCGGCCTACAATGTGGGCCGCCATCGCCACACGCCCGAAATCGAGCAGGTCCTTTCCACGGCCGCCGGCAGCAAGGTCGAGGTGATTTTCACCCCGCAGTTGGTCCCCATGGATCGCGGCATCCTCACCACCGCCTATGCCCAGCCGACCAGCACGGTGAGCGAAGAAATGGTGATGGAGATCCTCAGCGAGTTTTACGCCGACGAGCCGTTCGTCCGCGTGGTCGATCACCTGCCAGGCACCAAGGATTCGGCCTATAGCAACTACTGCGACATCACCGCCCGCGTCGTGCGCGGCCGCGTGCTGACGATCAGTTGCCTGGACAACCTGGTGAAGGGGGCTTCGGGGGCGGCCGTGCAGAATTTCAATCTCATGTTCGGCTATCCGGAAACGACGGCACTATAAAAGAACAAAAAGGAGCTAGAAGTTAGGAGTCAGGAGGTAGAAGCATTGACGGCCCACCGCTCCGCGATTCTAACTCCTAACTCCTAACTTCTAACTCCTCGTGAGTCTTAGCATGTCCATCTGCGTTCCCAAGGGTTTCCTGCTGGCCGGCGTTCACTGCCGCATCAAGCGCGACGTGCAAAAGCCCGACCTCGCGCTGGTCATGTCGGAGGCGCCGGCCACGGGCGTGGGCGTCTACACGCAGAACCTCGTCTTCGCCGCCCCGGTCGAGCTGGATCGCAGCCGCACGCCCAGCGACCAGATCCGCGCCGTGGTGATTTGCTCGGGCGTGGCCAACGCCTGCACGGGCCAGCGGGGGCTGGACGACGCCCGGCAGATGACCCGCCTGGCCGCCGCCGTCTGCGGCGCCAACGAGGAGCAAGTCCTCGTGCTTTCCACCGGCGTGATCGGCGCGTTTTTGCCCATGGACAAGATCGAGCAGGGGATCGCGGCCGCGGCGGTGAAGCTGGGCGACAACGAGGCCTGCCTGCTCTCCGCCGCCCGCGGCATGTTGACCACCGACACCGTGACCAAGCTGGCCGGCCGCAGCGTGACCATCGGCGGCCGCCCGATCCAGGTGACGGGCATGGCGAAGGGGGCGGCCATGATGGGCCCCAACATGGCCACCATGCTGGCCCTGATCATGACCGATGCGCCGCTGGCGCCCGCCGCGGCCCAGGAGGCCCTGCGGGCGGCCACCGACGAGAGTTTCAATTGCATGAGCGTCGACGGCCACATGAGCACCAACGACACCGTGCTGCTGGTGGCCAACGGCGCCGCCGGCGGAGAGCCGCTGGCCGGCGACGACCTGGCGTGCTTCCGCCGCGCGCTGGATGAAGTCTGCATCAACCTGGCCAAGGCGATTGCCGGCGACGGCGAAGGCGCCACGCACCTGATCACCCTCGACGTCGGCGGCTGCGCCGATCGCGGCGCCGCGCTGGCCATCGCCAAGACGGTGGCCAACAGCCCGCTGGTGAAGACCGCCATCCACGGCGCCGATCCGAACTGGGGGCGCATCGTCTCGGCCGCCGGCTATGCGGGCGTGCCCTTCGATCCGGCGGGCGTGACGCTCACGCTCAACGGCTTTCTCCTCTATCGCGCCGCCGCCCCGGTGGCCTTCGACGGCAAGGCCGTCTCGAACTCCATCCGCGACGCCCGCGACACGCACATCGAGCTTTCCTTCAGCGAGGGCCCTTCGGGCGTGCGTTTCTGGACCACCGACCTGACGGCGGAATACGTGCGGCTGAACGCGGATTACCACACGTAGGGGCTAGGGACTGGGGGCTGGGGGCTGGGGGCTCGAGGTCTTCACCTTCCGCCCTCTGGTGTTGACTTAGGGATAGTTGACGGGCCTGCTGGCGGCGTCCACAATGGTGATCGTTGCCTTCCATCACCGCAGCCGGTTGAAAGTTACCGAACCATGCAACGTTGTTTCCTAAGTGTCGCACCGGTCGTCCTCGTCTGCCTTGCCGCCCCAGCCACTCTCACTGCACAAGGCGCGGGGACGTTCATAGATCGGGGCAATGCGTCGGCCGATAAGGGCGATTACGACACGGCTATCGCCAGTTACAACAAGGCCCTGCAGGTCGCCGATCCGAGCGACACTGACAATGTCTCCGCCGCGTACTATAATCGCGGCGTCGTCTGGAAACGAAAAGGCGACTGCGACAAGGCCATCGCCGACTTCAACCAGGCCCTGGCGATCCGACCCAATGACGCCGAAACGCACTTCAGTCGAGCCGGCGCTTGGGAAGAAAAAGGCAACTATGACAAGGCCATCGCCGACTACAACCAGGCGATTGCGATTGATCCTAAGGATTTCATGGCCTACACCAATCGCGGCGGCGTCTGGAGACGAAAAGGCGAATACGACAAGGCCATCGCCGACTTCAACAAAGCCCTGGCCATTAATCCCAAGGATGCTATAGCCTACATCAATCGCGGCGCAGCGTGGGGAAAAATGGCCGAATACGGGAAGGCCATCGCCGACTTCAACCAGGCCCTGGCGCTCTGTCCCAATGACGCCGATGCGTATGCCGATCGCGGCATCGCCCGGAGCAGACAAGGCGAATACGACAAGGCCATCGCCGACTGTAACAAAGCCCTGTCGCTTCGTCCCAATTTCGCCAATGCCTATGTCATTCGCGGCGACGCCTGGGATAGCAAAGGCGAATACGACAAGGCCACCGCCGACTACAATCAAGCCCTGGCGGCCGATCCACATTGCGCCTCGGCCTGCAATCAGCTCGCCTGGTTGCAGGCAACTTGCCCTGACGCGAAACACCGCGACGGAAAGAAGGCACTCGAGAACGCAAGCAAGGCTAATCAACTGGCGGGCGGCAAGAATTGGAATGTGATCGACACAGTCGCTGCGGCGTATGCGGAGTGCGGCAACTTCGATAAGGCCAAAGAATGGGAGGCGAAGGCCATTGAATTGGCAAAGACCGACAAGTCGGCAACGGATAAGCGGCGGGCAGATCTGGCATCCCGCCTGGAACTTTACAACCAGGGCAAACCCTACCGCAAAGAGCTGAAGAAATAGGCAATTGGCCTACTGAGAATGTCACGCGACACGGGGTGAGGGGAGACGCCTTCCCCCTTCCGCCCTCCGCCCTCCGCCTTATTTCCGCAGCCACTCGTCGACCGCGGCGGCCATCAGGCGGCCCTGGTTAATGGCGTGCACCACCAGCGAGGCGCCCTTGACCGTGTCGCCGGCGGCGAAGACGCCCGGCTGACTGGTCGCCCAGCGACGGACCGCCACGTTGCCGCGATCGTCCAGGTCGAGGCCCAACTCCTCGACCACCCCGGAGTGGACCACGTGGACGAAGCCCATGGCGATGAGGACCAACTCGGCGGGCAAGACGAACTCCGTGCCGGGGATTTCCCGCATCTCAAAACCTTTCGGGCCCCGGACCCATTCGATTGTGCAGCAGCGGATCTGCTCGACGCGGCCGCCGCTGCCGGAAATCTCCTTCGTGAGCGTGCTCCAATAGCGGTGGCAGCCCTCTTCCTGCGAGGAGGAAGTCCGCATGATCCGCGGCCAGTTGGGCCAGGGGGTCTCGGGATTGCTGGTCTCCGGCGGCTTGGGGAGGATTTCCAGTTGCGTGACCGATTGGGCCCCTTGGCGGATCGAGGTGCCGACGCAATCGCTGCCGGTGTCGCCGCCGCCGATGACGATGACGTGCCTGCCCTTGGCCGAGGGGATCGGCGGGGCGCCGTTGACGGCCGGGTCGCCGGCGACGCGGCGGTTGGCGGCGGTGAGGAAGTCCATGGCGAAGGCCACGCCGCCCAGCTCGGCGCCGGGGATGGCCAGGGGCCGCGGCTGGCCCGCCCCCATCGCCAGGCAGACGGCGTCGAACGAGGTGCGCAACTCGCGGCCGCTGAGGTTTTGGCCCACCGCCACGCCGGGCTCGAACTTCACCCCCTCGGCGGCCATTTGTTCCAAGCGGCGGTCGATGACGTGCTTCTCCAGCTTGAAATCGGGGATGCCGTAGCGCAGGAGGCCGCCCATGCGGTCGTCCTTCTCGAAGAGCACGACCTGGTGGCCGGCGCGGACCAACTGCTGGGCGGCGGCCAGTCCGGCCGGGCCGGAGCCCACCACGGCCACGCGGCGGTTGCTCTTCTGCCGGGCGTAGACGGGCCGGACCCAACCCTCCTGGAAGGCCCGCTCCGCAATCTGGTATTCGATCTGCTTGATCGTGACCGGCTCGTTGTGGATGGCCAGCGTGCAGGCGGCTTCACAGGGGGCCGGGCAGATGCGGCCGGTGATCTCGGGGAAGTTGTTGGTGGCGTGGAGGTTTTCGGCAGCCTCGCGCCAGCGGCCGTGGTACACGAGGTCGTTGAACTCGGGGATGCGGTTCTTCACCGGGCAGCCGGCCGCGTGGCAGAAGGGGATGCCGCAGTCCATGCAGCGGCCCGCCTGCTCGCCCAACACCCGCGCGATCAAGGGCCGGTCGATCTCGTGCCAGTCCTTGATCCGCTCGTGGACGGCGCGATGCCCCACTTCGACGCGGCCGAATTGTTGGAAGCCGGTGGGATTGGCCATGGGGAGGGATTAGGGATTAGGGATTACAGTAGTTCCAAGTTTGGACCGCTGACAGATCGATCAACCTAAGACGTTTTTGTAGAAGGAGTTACGGCGCGCCAGATTAGCCGAATATGGCGGCCGATGTGTGACGCCGTTCCAAGCAACAACAGCAGGATTCGCCTCCCGGGAGGGCTGCGGCCCGTTTTGTCCGCGTTTTACGCATCTTTCCACCGGCGCGCTCTCCAAGCAGTACGTGGGTGACGACCGCTGTGAAACAGGGTGCCTCTCGGGGCGAACAACCGACTCGCTGTAA
>JBKQVT010000207.1:0-35508 GCA_052139835.1 Thermoguttaceae bacterium | reverse complement strand
TGCGATGGGCATCGACATCAACCACATCAAATCATGTATAATCTAACGTGCAGCCCGGCGCCCTATGGCCTTTCCCGACGCGGATTTACAGCATCGAGACGTGCCAAAGTGGCGCTGCCCAACTACTGTGCAGACTGGCAGCCCCGAATGCGATTCGCCACGGAGAACGCAAGGCGGAGGGCGGAGGGCGGAAGGGGGAAGGAAAGGGCGTTGCCTGTTTGTTTGCTCCCTCTAAGAACTAAGCTCTAAGAACTAAGAACTTTTCTCCGTGGCGAATCTTGCTTGCTACAGCTATCGCGCGATCTTGAATTCGGTCAGCGACAGCGTGCCGCTCTTCGCCTTCACCACCTGGATCTCGAAGCCCGCCAGCGGGCCCGCCGGGCTGAGCATCCCCGCCGCCGCCAATTGCCCGTTGAGGAGCACGTTGATGACGTTCTTGGCCCGCGTGATCCGCAGCGTGCCGGTCGGTTGACCGACTTCCACCTCGCTGGCCGCCGCGCCGGGGAGCCTGATCGTGTGATAATACTTGTTGGCGGGCGGCGGTTCGAGCGGATTGAGGCGCAGCTTCTCGCTGCCGCAGCCGATCACCCAGTCGATGTCGTACCGGGCCCCGCCGTCGCCCAGCAGCGAAATCCGGCTGGCCACCGGGTCCTTCCAAAAGCCGGAAAGTCCGCGCGTGGCCTCCGGGATGTACGCCGAATAGCGGCATTCCAGGTAGAAATCGTTGGGCAAGCGGATCTTGCGGCCCACCGCATGCGCGCCGTCGATGTACGACACCAGCCACTTGCGGCGGTCGAGGCCCAATTTGACCGACACGTTCTGCCCCCAGTCCGTCGTGTCGCCTTCCTTGTATTGCGAGAAGTTTTCAAAGAGCAGGATCGACTCGAAGGGGCTGAATTCGGGCAGGGGACTACCCTTTGGTTCGGCCACCGTGGCCCTCGTCGTCGGCGGCCGGGTGGCGACCGTTGATGCCGCGATGGGAGCCATCGGCAGTGCGGCCGCCTCGGGTCGCGGCGCCGGGGCCTCCTTCATCTCTCGCGCGGGCGGCGGCGGCGGCGGGCTGCTCGGCTCAATGGCGGCCGCAGGCGGCAGGGCCGTCTTCATTTCGAGCATCTCGACCGGCGCCGCGGCGGGCGATGACTGGGCAATCGACCGCGACATCGGGCTGGTGACCCACCAGAGGATCACCCCGCTGAGCACCGTGGCCGCGGTGCTTTCCAGCACGCGTCCCATGGTCGCGGCCCTTCTCGCCTTCTTCACATCCACCGGCACATCTCCCACTCTTGTCAAAGGAACACTAATCCTCGCTGATCGGCACTTATGGAAACGATCAGCGATGATTAGCGAAAATTAGTGTTCCTCTGTCGCGTTCATCCGCGTTTATCCGTGGTTCCTTCGCCCGATTTTCCGGCCTCAGGCGGCAATGGAATTGGGCTTTATCCATATCGTCGCCGCGGCTCCTTCAGATTACTGTTGGCCCAGGGCGGTTGCACAACCCGTCTCGAAGCCAGCGTCGGCGTTGTCGGCCCACGCCCACCGACCGGTCTGACAGGCAGTTCCCGCAAGGTCAAAACGGGCCGCATTGCAGGGGCGATCCGCAGATTAGACCGATTTGCACAGAGGCAGAAAGGGATTCTCTGCGAAAATCTGCGCAATCTGCGGATCCTTCTCTTGATTTTCCGGCTATCTCCCCTCTCCACTCGTGGAAGAGGGGCAAGAAGTGAGGGGGTCAGTGCCGGCCGCGTTTCGGCTTGGTCAGCTCCTCCGCCATCTCCTTCTCGATCTCGGTCTTTCGATCTTCGAGTTCATCCAACCTCATTTGGAGGTCTGCGATTTCCTTCTTGATCTTGCGGAGTTCCGTTTTGTTTTTGCCGCTCCGCAGGCGGCCGGCGCCAAGCTGCGCGCTGATGTACTGCTCAAGCTGGCTCCGGAGAACCCTCAGATAGGGATTGCCCCAGACCGCGCCCTGCCGGTATTCGAGTTTGCCGGCTCGGATACCCTTCACGATGAAGTCCCGGTCTACGCCGTACTCCTTCTTCGCGGTCACGTCGCTGAGGGTTGCCCCCTTGCGATTCCACTCGCCGTATTCCGCCATATCTCATCTCCTTGGCCCCAGCGGCCGGCTGGCGCTGTTGAATATGTGCCACGGGCTATGCCCGTGCCGCTTTCGACATCGTCCGTTTTCCCCCTCTGCGCCTCCGCGTCTCCGCGCGAGTCTTGTCCGAAGCTCGCGCAGAGGCGCCGGGGCGCAGAGAGAACGTTTGTGACGCAATCGGCCGGCTGTCTCCGCTCTCCACTGGTGAGGGAGGGGCCGAAGGCTTTTCCCCCGATCCCCGGCCGCTGGCCCCTACTCCTCAATCCCCATCTCCCCCCATCGCTCCAAGAAAACCTGATTGCTTTGCAAAAGGCCCGGCAGCCGGGCCATCTCGGCGGGAGTCACCCAGACAATCGAATCCACCTCGGAAGGATTGGGCACGGGAATCGCCAAGGCGTCCAGATCGGCCAGCCACCAGGCAAGATCGACCTTCCAGGCGGTCACACACTGCCACACCCGCCGCAACGGCCGAATGGTCACGCCCAACTCCTCGCGGACCTCGCGCACCAGGGCCGTCTCCTCCGACTCGCCCGGCTCGATGCCGCCGCCGGGAAAACAATAGGTCAACGGGGCAACCACCGTCGCCGAGCGGCGAATCACCAGCAGCTTCGCCTTGCGGCGGATAATGGCCACCGCGCCGCGGCGGCCCGGATCGTCCGGAATCGGTTTTGCATGACTCATGGCCGGGCTTACGAACTGGGTGAAAGGGAACACTAATCCCCGCTGATCGACACTAATAAAGCAATCAGCATAGCCACCCACAGGGTCCGCTAAAGCCAAGGCTCGCGCAGAGACGCAGAGGCGCAGAGAAACGGGCAGTGAAAGCTGTCGTGAAGGCAGGCTTGTCCAACCCAATGGCATTCCCGTGCATCGTACCCCTCATCTTTCCTCCGCGTCTCGGCGTCTCTGCGCGAATATTGTTTGTGATGCGATCCAGTGGAACAGCGCCCCGTGAACTGTTACCAATCAGCGTAGATTAGCGGACATTAGTGTTCCCCTATTGTCTTAGGACTCTGGCCGGCAAAGGGCACAGTCCCCGGCCTAGGCTCCCACCGCCAGGTGCTGAGGCGTGGCGGGGGGCCGCGGACGGCCACGGCGGCGACGTAACCGGCGGCCGGCGGAAGACACTTCAGGCGCCATTGCCCGGCCTCGCGCGGGTCGCCGCCAGTGGAGAGCAGCCGCGGCGGCTCGTCGGGCGCCACGGCGACGCTCACCTGCTCCAAGGGCAGCGACAGCCCGGCGCCGAGGGCCTTCAGCCATGCCTCCTTGCAGGTCCAGGCGCGGAAGAAGCCCGCGGGCTGATCGGCGGCCGGCAGGGCCTGCCATTGCCGCTGCTCTTCGGCGGAGAACCAGCGGGCGACCATGCCGGCCAGGTGGCGAATGGGGCGCAAGAATTCCACGTCCACGCCTACCTCGCGGCCGCCGGCGACGGCCACCAAGGCCAGGCCCTTGGCATGGGAGAGGTTGAAACCCAATCCGCGGCGGTCCCAAGGGGGAGCGAGGCTCGGTTTTCCGCGGGCGTTGTACTGGAAGGCGATTGCCGCCGGGCTGGCGGCCAGGTAGCGGGCCAGGATCGCCCGCAGCGTGGCCCGGCCGGCGATGAAGCGATTGCGGAGTTGTCCAGAGCGAAAGCGGTCGGCGCGCTGCTGCTCGTCGGCGGAGAGCGTGGCCTCGAGCCGGTCCACGGCCGCCTGCGTTAGGTCCAGCGAGGCGGACCAGAGGTGAACGTCGCCGGCGGCGAGCGACAGCCCCTCGGGCGGAGCGGGCCAGCGGCATTCGAGCGTGCTCATGCGTCTGAATTGGGCGTGGCAATCTAGGAAACCTTAAGTGTAGAGTGTCGGCCGCCCGGCGTTAAGGGCCTCGGCGTGGTTGCGCGGTCGGGGAAAGGTGGAACGGCCCCGTGCGAACCGCGGTTGACCCGCCGCGGGGCGGTTGGTACGATTCCCGCCCGGCTTTTCGACCGATTTTCGCTTCCCCTCTAGAGCAGGAGCAGTGCCATGCGTCTGGTCCTCGGTCTGAGCGGCGTTCTTCTCGCGGTTTTTGCGGCCTCGGCAGCCTCGGCGGTGACGCCGGCCCAGTCGGGTGTTCAGCTCGGGACGCCCGCGGTTGATCATGCTGTTGCCGCGCCCCAGTCAGGACAGCAGTACAACGTGACGTACCGCCTCCGCGGCGGCCCTTACGGCCCCGGCGAGAAAGGGACCTCGCTGTCCACGGTGGTATCCGATGGCCGACAGGCAGGGCTCTACGATCTCTCCCAAACGCCTTTCGTCACGGGCGTCGTCCCGGTGACCGATCCGAGGACGAAGCAAGTCGTCGATCAGCCCTATATCGTGGTTCTCGAGGAAGGCACGAGGGTCAAGGTGATCGTGAGCGGTCAGGCATCCAGCGGCGTCACAGTCGACCTCACGGTGGAGCAGTCGAAGATTACCGAGGTCCGCGAGAAGGAAGTCGCCCCCGGCACGGTCATCCAACTCCCCGGTATGGAGACGTATGAGAAGCGAGTCTTCGACTTCGTGAATTTCGGCGACACCCTGGTTATTCCGCTTGGAGACAAGGGGTCGAAGGGGACCGCGGCCCGTTTGGAAATCGTGGTGCGCCCGGTTGAGAAGCCGCACCCTGACCAGGCCGCACCCGCCACCAATCGTGTGCCGATTCTCAGCGTCACGCAATGCACCGCGAAGAAACCGCCGGCCGCGTCGCGGCCGAACGAAAAGCCGATGATGATGGTGACGCCGCGGGTCATTATTGAGGAGGAGGAAGAGGAGAAAATGGGGGTCGAGGTGCCGTGAGCGACCGTGCGTGGCGGAAGAAACGGGCAGCGGCCACGGATGAACACGGATAGACACGGATGGACGCAGTTGGTTGATTTCGGTTTTGTCCGTGCTACTTCGTGTTGATCCGTGGCTCCTTGTCGCCCCGATTTCCGTTTTACGACGCGCCGCTCGGCACACGGGCGCGCCGCGGCTCCCGCCTTACGACCAGGTCGACCTGGCAATCGAGGATGGCCAACAAGGCCGTCAACTGGTCGATCGACTTGGAGTAGTTGGTCTGGTCCAGCAGGCGATAGAACTGGGCGGGCGAAGTTCCCAGCCGGCGGATCAACTCGCGCTTGCTCAGCAGGCTGCCCTTCACCCGCTGCTGCGCGACCAGGGTGAGCTTGTAGAGCAGCATATCTCGCTGGTAGCGGGGATCGCGGTTGTACTCGAGGACCTGGTCCAAGTGGACCGTTCCCTCCTCGCCGGAGTCCAACTCGTAAGTGAAGGCCTCGTTGCCGAGTTCGTCGTCGACGTACACGTTTGTGACCAGGCTGGTGCGCGAGCGGCGGGCCGGAAGCTTCGCATAAGGGAAGGAATAGCGCTTGCCGTGCGTTGTGACCTCGAAGGCCTTTGTTCGGTTGTCGTAAGTGACTGACCTGATTTTCATAAGCGACCCTCCCGCTGGAGCTCGGCGATCAGCCTGAGAATCCTGGCGGTTGCCCTGCCCTTCATCGCCAGGCCGTGGTCAAGGTCCCATTTCACGATGAGCTTCTGGTCCCGATAAACGTGCACGTGGCGAGGAGGGTGGTCTCCGACGGAAGCGAGGAAGAGGTAGTTTCCGCGGCGAATCTTCCCCATCGCTAAATGTTACCTTCCAAGGTAGCAGATGTCAAGACGGCGATGGCGGGACGTTTTGGCAGCGCCCATGGCCTACTTTGCCTTGTACCCCAGCTTCTTGGCCTGGGCGAAGTCCGCTTCCGCCTTGGCCTTGTCGCCCTTCCTCTTGTATGCCAAGCCCCGCATGTAGTAATAGGTCGCGGCGTCTTTCCCGCCGAGGCCGGCGGCCGCGGTGAGGTCGGCAATTGCCTCGTCGTGGCGGTGCTGGACATAGTAGGCGAAGCCCCGGCCGCCATAGGCCGTGGGGTCTTTCGGGTCGAGGCGGATGGCCTCAGTGAAATCGGCGACGGCCTTGTCGCATTGGCCCTTTTGCCCGTAGACAAATCCCCGGCCCACGTACGCCCCGGCAAGTTTTGGATCGAGGCGGATGGCCTCCGTGAAATCGGCGACGGCCTTGGCGAGGTCGCCTTGCTTCTTGTACGCGATCCCCCGGCGGTACGAGGCCTCGGCGCCCTTGGGGTCCAGGCGGATGGCCGCGGTGAAATCGGCGATGGCCTTGTCGTATTGGCCCTGGTCGTGGTAGGCGACGCCCCGGCCGCAGTACGCCTGGGCGTCGTTGGGGTCCAGGCGGATGGCTTCAGTAAAATCGGCGATGGCCTTGTCGCCCTGGCCGCTGCTCTGATAGGCCATGCCCCGGCAGTAATAGGTGTCGGCGAGTGTCGGGTCCAGGCGGATGGCCGCGCTGAAGTCGGCGATGGCCTTCTGCTGCTGGCCCTTGATGTGGTAGGCGATGCCGCGGTTGTTATACGCCTTGGCGAGTTTCGGCTCCGCGCGGATGGCCTCGTCATAGTCGGCGATGGCCTTGTCGAGCTGGCCCGTGGACCCGTAGGCGCAGCCGCGGCTATAGTAGGCCAGGGCGCAATTCGGGTCCAGCCGGATGGCCTCGGTGCAGTCGGTGAAGACCTTGTCGAGTTGGCCCTTTCGCCCGTAGGCGCGGGCCCGATGGCAATAAGCCTCGGCCCTCTTCGGATCGAGCTTGATGGCCTCGGTGAAGGCGGCAATCGCGGCGTCGTAGTCCTGCTTGTCGAAGCTGGCAAGCCCCTTCCAGCAGGCCTCGGCCGCCGGATCGGCGCCGGCCGGGGCGGCGGGCAACAGCAGGATTGCGGCCAAAGCCGCCGGCACGAAACGCTTGCACGGATTCATGGCCTTGACTCCGGGTCGGGCGGGACAAATGCCTCTGCTGTTGCCGACATTATGATACATCCCTCCGGCGGCCGCCGCCAGCGGGCAGACACTCTAAACCAACTCCGGCCATGTTTTCACGCAAAGGCGCAAAGCCGCAAGGAGAAGGGCGGCAGGGGAGTGGGCGGGCAGCCCGCCGGCTCGCCGCCGGGATTTGTCAGCGGCGACTGAATCCGTCGGGGAGAGGACACGTGCGATGCCGATAAGCCCTCCTGTCCCCCGTTCCCCGCCGTGTCTGCCCGGTGGATGCCCTAGTCCCAGTCTAGCGGGCCAATGAAAAAGTGGCCGCACTGGCAGTTCGGGAGAGCCCGCCTGATCTCTTTCAGCCCCACGTCGGTGACTTTCGTGCATCTGAGGTCCAGAAATCGGAGGCGGGGGAGGCCTTCGAGGTGCTTCAAGCCGGCATCAGTGACGCCGGTGCAGTTCAGCCGCAGCTCTCGGAGTTGGGTCAACCCCTTCGCGTGTTGCACCCCAGCGTCTGTGACGCGCGTCTTGTCGAGCCGGAGCTGTTGGAGCCGGGTCAAGCCCCTGAGGTCTTCCAGCCGGGCGCCCGTGACGCCAGTGTAGTTGAGGCGCAGCGTTTGGAGTTGGTCTAGCCCCTTAAGGTATTGCAGCCCAGCGTCGGTGATGTTGGTGCCGGTAAGGTCCAGAACTTCCAGATGTGCCAGCCCCGCAAGGCGCTGCAGCCCAGCGTCGGTGAGGTGGAGGCCCGTGAGATCCAAGGATTCAAGGTGTGCCAGCCCCTTGAGCTGCTGCAGCCCCGGGCCGGTGACTTTGGTGCCGGCGAGATCCAGAGCTTCCAGTCGTGCCAGCCCCCTGAGGTGTTGCAGCCCAGCGTCGGTGACCTTGGTGCAGTCGATGCACAGAACCTGAAGTTGCATTAGCCCGCTGATGTGCTCCAGCCCGGCATCGCTGATTGTGGTGCCGCCCAGGTTGAGGAATCGGAGTTGCGACAATCCCTCGATGCATTTCAGCCCGGAGTCGCTCACGCCGAATCGGAGGTCCAGCCTCCGGAGCCGCGGCAGTGCTTTGAGTTGTTCCAGCCCGGAGTCGTCGAACCAGGGGCGATCGATCCCGACCATGCGCGCAGCGATCGCCACGAAGTCAGAAACCAAAGGCCCCGCCCCCGGAGCGCGCGGACCGACTACCGTTACGCTCGCAAAGAGATCCACCCCGAGCAGTTTTCGCAGCCACGGCGGCCCGGGCGCGCGTGCGTTGGGCAGGCTGACGCCGTTGGCGTCCACCTGCCAGTCATACTCCACAATCACTCCGCGGCTCTCCAGCACCCTCGCGGCCTCCTCCTCCCCCCGCGCCCGCTTGATCTCCGCGGCCAGCCAACTGCACGGCAGGGCCACGGCCAGCGTAAGCACCAACAGCCAGAGGATGCTGAACTGGAATCGCCAGCGAAAAACGAGGGCGAGAACATACCAGAAGAGCATCAGCAGGAGGAACACGCCCACGCCGGCCAGGGCGATCAGCACGGTCCAGCCCGCGTGCTGATTGAAGGCGAACCACTGGAATCGCTCGGACAGCCACAGCAAACCCTCCACGGCCAGGAGGACCAACAGCACGAGGCGGCCCGGCGTGGGGCGAAACCAGCGGCGGCGGGATGGCGCGGCGAGTTGGGATTCAGCTACGCTCATGGGTAAGCTCATGGCGGGCACGCGGAAAGGGGAGCAGCCCACCGCTGCGGGCATCATAATACACCCTTCCAGCCGCGGCCGGCAACCCCCCTCGCGCCTTGGCGTGAGCCTGTCCTCCGCCTGAGAACAGCCACTTCCTTGCCCTTGACCCGGAAGTTACAATGGCGGCTTCGCTGGTTCCGAGCGACACGGTTTTCAGGCGGCGTTTCTGCCAGAGCGAAGGAGAGAGACCGTCATGTCCGATCTAAGCCAGCCGACGGGGCAAGGCCCCGATTACCAGCCGGACGGTCCCACTGCGTCGCCCCGGATCGGGCTCCTGCGATACACGGCCATCGTCGGGACCGGCATCGTCCTGGTCTGGCGAGTCACGTCGCTCTTTGGGATGCGGCCGCGCCAGGAATGGGGGATCCTGGTCGTGGCCGCGGCGGCGATCGCCGTGGGACTCGTGTGCCGGCTGTTGATGCCGGCGGCAACCGCCAGGCTGGGCCGGCACATGGACCTGCTCCTGCCGCTGGGCTTCTACATTCCCACCGAGACGATGTTGGGCCTCTTGGCGAAAGCGCCTATCACGTCGGCCCTGCTTTCTCCTTCCTGGTCGTTTCGGGTTCTTTCCATCAGCTTCACCCTCTCGCTGGCTTTCCTGCTGGAAATCGTGCTGGCCGTCGTGTATGCCGGCTGGACGACGACCCTGATCCTCCAAGCCGTCGGGCGGGATCGTGTCGAGCCGTTGCCGGCCCTCGCCGCAATGCGGCGCTGGTTCTGGCCGGTGCTGGGTGTGGAGACCCTCGGTTGGTTCGTTATGTTCGCGGCCTTGGCCCTGGGCATCGCGGTGGGCGCCGCGGTGCTCCCCCTGGCACTGATCGGCATCGGCGTCTTCGCCCTCATCTGGAACCTGGCGACCGCCGCCCTCCTGCCGGTCGTGGTTGGCCGGCGGCGACCCTTTGGCGAAGCGGTCAGGGAGGGCATCCGGCTGAGTTGGCGGGGGAAGGGCCGCTGGTGGAAGCCTGTCGTCGCCCAAATGATCCTGCTGGGATGGATAGTTTTCTTTGTGGTATCGTATACCGACGACACGGCGGGCTCGTACCACATGTACGAAAAGACCCAATTTAGCGTCAAGGCCTTTTGGACGGGTGGCTACGAGGACGAATGCCACTGGTACACCGAGTTGATGAAGACAGTCGAGACCGAACCGCTGCCGCTGGCCACGTCGCTGTTGGGCATCCTCTTCGCTGTCCTTGCCATCGTGGTGAAGTTGGAGATCACCGCGGGGCTATTCTCGCCCGCAGCCGTTCCAGAGGAAGCCCCGAGCCCTCAATATTACGGCGCGGACTTCACCACGGGGCCATAGGGCACACGGAGGGGAGAAAGACAAGAGCCGAGGCGTCCGCCCGTCTACGCCGCCTTCACCCGCGAGCGACGCTGGACCAGCGGGCGGTTTTCCACGCCGAACTTCGACAGCAACCACCGCACCGGCTTGTGGGCCGTCTCCCACTTGTAGCGGCGCGTGACCGCGAAACTCAGGACTGGCGGCAACTCGTCGTCCGCCGCTTCCACGAGGCTCTCGGCGGGGTAGTTGTTGGCGACGTTGAAATCGCGGAACTCGCGTTCCAGCCATTCCAGGTCGCTCCGCCCGGCGCGGTCCGCCCTGGGGCGCTCGGCATACGAGGCCAGCGTGGCGGCCAGCCCGTCGCCCCGCGTTTTCCAGAAACTCTCGTTGCCCCAGCGGCAATCGACGATGTCGGCGGGTGATTTGGGCCAGGTCAGCATCGCCTCGTCCCAGGGCAGGCCAAGCCGGACGCAGGTCTCCTCCAGCGCCGCCCTCGGTTCCTCCAGCAGGTCCTCGTAGCGGAGGATCGGCCAATCCATCTGCCGGAACTGTCTCCAGTCGTCCACGAATCTGCGGATCCGCATCCGCAGCGGCGGATCCTCCGCCGTAATGCCGTTGCAGGCGTAGGGCTTCGTCAGCAGCGACGCCCAGACCTTGCGCAAATCGCGGACCACCAGCAGCGGGCGGACTTCCCAACCTTGATCCCGGTAGTGATCGGCCAACTCGCTCAAGCGGAAGCAAACGGTTGTGCTCTTGTACCACACCAAGGGAGCGCCGATGCCGGGATCGATGAAAGGCAGCAGGTCGCTGGCGGCATCCAGGACGCCGTTCATGTCGCGGCGCTGCAGGAAGCACCACGAGACCAAGGTCGAGCCGCCGCTTTGCGGCCCTCCGCACAGGTAAAGCACGTTGCGATAGGCGGACATGGAGATTCCTTTCTCGCCATCGACCGGCCGCCGTCGAAGCGCACCGCCGTCGACACCCGATTACGGGCCGGTCAGTCTAACGATTAGCCCCGCCGGGAGCAAGGGCAGATGCCACGGGCTCCGGGCGCGCGGCGTGCGGAATCCCTGTAGAAAATGGCCCAACGTCCAGATCGGGATCAAGCGCCTCCGGCCCCCTTCGACGCCATGATACACCCTCCGGGCCGCCGCCAGCGGGGAGAAAAGCGGAAGGCGGAAGGACCGAAGACTGAACACTGAAAACCGAACACTGAACACAGGCTGAGTTTTCAGTGTTCAGTCCCCAGCCCCTGCTCCCTATTCCCTGCTCCCTACTCCGCCCGGTAGCCGAGTTCCTTGGCCCGCGCGAAATCCTCCGCCGCTTTGTCCTTGTCGCCTTTGCGCTGGTAGGCAACGCCGCGGAGATAGTACGGCTGAGCGAACTGCGGCTGGAAGCGGATGGCTTCGTCGAAATCGGCGATGGCCTTGACGAGGTCGTGTTTCTCGGAGTGGGCCATGCCGCGGAAGCAATACGCCTCGGCGAAGCGGGGGTTCAGCACGATCGCCTTGTTGGCGTCGGCGATCGCCAGGTCCCAATCGAGCCTCTTTCCGTGGGCCGTGGCGCGGACGAGAAAGGACCAGGCGTCGCTGGGATCGAGTCGAATGGCCGCCGAGTAATCGGCGATTTCCCGGTCCGTATCGCCGTTGAGCCCGTAGATTTTGCCCCGCTCCCGATAGGTTTTGGAGGCTTTCGGATTCAGGGCCAGGGCGGCGTTGAAGTCGGCGATGGCCTTGTCATATTCCCCCTTGGTCGAATAGGCGGCGCCCCGGCAATAGTAGGCCTCGGCGAATTTCGGGTTCAGCCGAATGGCCTCGGTGGCATCGAGGATGGCGCCGTCCAGATCGCCGCTGCTGGCGTAGACGACGCCGCGGGCGTAACACGCCTGGGCGTCTTTCGGATCCAGCCGGATGGCCTCGCTGAAGTCGATAATGGCCTTGGCCCTGACGCCCGTGGACTGGTGGACCTTGCCCCGGTTGTAGAATGCCTTGGCATATTTCGGATTGAGCTGGATGGCCTGCGTCTCGTCGTCCAGGGCGTTGGCCCATTGGCCTTTTGCCGTGTAGGCGATCCCCCGATAGCAATACGCCGGGGCATAGCGGGCGTCGAGCCGGATGGCGGCGGTGTAGTCGGCGATGGCCAGGTCCCAACGGCCCTGCTTTCCGTAGACGATGCCGCGGGCACAATAGGACACGGCAGGCTTGAATTTCAGTTCAATGGCCTTGGTAAACGCCCAGATCGAGGCGTCATAGTCCTGAGAGTCGAAATACGACAGCCCCTTCTGGTAGGCTTCTTCGGCCGGATCGGCGCTGGCCGCAACACGGGGCAGCAACAAGACCGCGACCAACGCGGCCGCGGAGCACGTGCGTGGTTTCATGGCCTGGCCTCCACACTCGGGATCGGACGCCTTCGCCTCCCTCGGCACATGATACACCGTTCCGGCCCCCGCCGCCAGACGGGACGAGGCGGTCCGGACCGATTCCGGCAAACATTTCTCACGCCAAGGCGCAAAGCCTCCCTTCTCATTCGTCCGGCACGGTCAGATCTGCCTCGGACGGGATCCCCGAGGTCACATCCGGCAGGACCCCGATGCGCCGATAGATCGGGTGGACGAGCTTGCGCAGGGCGGGCAGGCGGCAGGCGAAAAGCAGCGCGGCCACCAGGCAGACGCTTCCGCCAAGCTGCGCCACGCGCGTCACCCCGATGCCCTTGTGGCTGCTCAAGGCGCCGGCCAGCAGGCTTCCCAGCGGCGCCACGCCGAGGAAGGCCATGGCGTAGAAACTCATCACGCGGCCGCGCTTGTCGTCGTCCACGATGGTTTGCAGGATCGTGTTGCTGGCG
The DNA here is from genome assembly GCA_052139835.1 of Thermoguttaceae bacterium. Classification (GTDB taxonomy): domain Bacteria; phylum Planctomycetota; class Planctomycetia; order Pirellulales; family Thermoguttaceae; genus JBKQVT01. Next base: position 22,767 of record JBKQVT010000207.1, on the reverse strand, counting down.
GCGGTCTCCGTCATCACGGCCAGCCCGCACGCCACCAGGATCAGCAACGAGAGCCACAAGACGCCGGAGAGCGAGAAGGCGATCAAGCTGAGGCCGAAGGCCGCGCTGGCCCAGGCAATCTTGCGTCCCAGGCCGACCACGGTTTTGCGGGCGGCCAGCAGGAGGGCCCCCACCAGCGATCCCATGCCCACGGCCGACATCAGCAGGCCCAGCGTGTCCGGTCCGCCGTGGAGCACGTCGGTGCCAAAGATCGGCAGGAGCACCGACTGCAACGGCATGGCCACCAGGTTCACGGCGGTCACCAGCAGGAGGATGTCGCGGATGGGCGCGAAGCCGAAGGCGTAGCGGACCCCTTCGATCAGTTCATGGAGGACGTGCTGCGGCGGCTTGGCCGGCGGCCGCGGCGGCAGCCGCATGGCCAGCAGGGCGGCCAACACGGCCAGGTAGCTCACGGCGTTGAGGAGAAAGCAGGTGGCCTCGCCCACGGCCACGATCAGCACACCGGCAATGGCCGGTCCCATCAGCCGCGCCGCGTTGAACATCGACGAGTTCAGGCTAATCGCCCCGGAGAGGCCGTCGCGGCCTTCCACCATCTGGATGAGGAAGCTCTGCCGGGCCGGGATGTCGAAGGCGTTGATCAGCCCCATGAAGACGGCCAGCAGAAGGATTTGCCATACGGTGATCACGCCCCTCCAGGTGAGCACCACGAGGATCACGGCTTGGAGCATGGCCAGGACCTGGGTGGCGATGATTGTGCGGTGGAGGTTCCAGCGGTCCGTGAACACGCCTGCCAACGGGGCCAGAACGAAGGCGGGGATTTGGCTGCAAAAAGCGACCAGCCCCAGCAGAAACGGCGAGTGGGTCAGCCGTGTGACGAGCCAAATCAAGGCGGTCTGCTGCATCCAGGTGCCGATCAGGGAGATACCTTGGCCGCAGAAGAAGAGCTGGAAGTTGCGATGTTTCAGGGCTCGGAACACTCACCATTCCTTTCGCACCATGCATATTCTATCGCATCCGCGGGAGGCTGTCGATTCCGACTAGCGAGCGATCTCGACGCCGGGCAGGGCCTGCCGGAGTCTCTTAAGGCCGCTGGCGGTCACGCGCGTTCCCCGCAGGCCGACGTATCGCAGCGACTTCAGCTTCTCCAGGTGAACCAGGCCGGCGTCGGTGACCGCCGTCCCCGAAAGCTCTAAACGCCCGAGCATGGCAAACGATTCCAGTTGCTTCAGGCCGCCGTCGGTCACGGCCGTGCCGGACAGGTCCAGGAAATCAAGCCCTACAAGCGGCTTCAGACGGGCCAAGCCGGCGTCCGTGATCGGTGTTCCGCCAAGTTCCAGCCACTTCACCCGCGACAGCTTCGACACGATCTCCATTTCCTGGTCGCCGGGCTTGACGGGCGATGCGGAGAAGCCGAGCACGAAGCCGCTGCCGATCCGGGCCATATCGGGCTGGAATCGCGCCAGTTGGGCCAGCAGGTCCCTTTCGCTGGCGTCGCGGCGGTAGCGGATGCCGTATAAGCTCATCGCCGAACTCGCCACCAGGACGAAAAAGAGCAGGCTGCGGAGGCTGAACTGAAACCGGCCCTGCTCGGATCGGGCCGGCTCCGGCTCCGCCGGTCGGTCCGCGGCGCTGTGCTCCGGCCTCCGCACGCCCCGCTGCGCGTCCCGCACCTCGACATAGCGGCAAACGATTTCGGTAGCCTCCGCGATTTTGCCGGCGGGAATGCATTTCTTCGACAACAGGTAGCCTCTGTTGCCTGTTCGCACCTGCAAGTTGCCGCTCGCCGCCGTGGCGCAATATTCGACGATCGCCCAGGGCATGAAGAGCGGGATCAGGTTGAACTCAAGAATACCCCCTTCGCGAAACTCCACCACCGGCAGCAAGAGAGGGGAAAAAACCCAGAACAGCGACGTCACATTGAACCACGCCAGCACCACCATGAACCATCCCCCACCGTCGACCATGTCGCACAAATGGCTCGTCAGGTACCAGATCAACCCGGCGCTGACCGCCAGCAGGGCGATCCGTCGGACCCTTGAGTGGGTCGGAGGCCATTTCCGCAGCAGCGGGCCGGCCCGTCGGCGGGCCCTGTCCCGCAACTGGCGCAGACAGTGGCACAGGAACAGCCAGTACAGGACGGCCGTCAGCAGTGCCGCGAAAGTTACCATGGGTCGACGCTCCCTTGTTGGTGGCGACCGCCCGATCGTGCAGATGCCCTACTACTCCCGGAGGCTCTTCCACGTCTGGCGTTCCAAGAAACTCCCCGCCACGCTCGCTTCCATTCGCTGGAACATCCCGGCCGTCACCGACAACGACATTGCGTCCTTGCCGAGCTGCCGTCGCAGATTCTTGCCTTCCATCGCATTACCTCATGGCGCCCGTCGACCCACGCTGCGGGTTTCCGCAACAGAAATCACTTGACGAAGCGATACATCAGCACGTCATCCGTGTACTGCCCAGGGGCGAGTTTCAGTTCCCTTGGCCGCCGCCCTTCCTCCACGAAGCCGAACCTCTGGTAGAGGTGGAGGGCCCGCGGGTTGTTGGCGAAGACCGCCAGGGCGATCTTCTCGATCAACGGGTTGGCCTCCGCCCAGGCGATGAGGGTTTCCAACAAGGCCGTGCCGATGCCGCGGCCGCGCCACTCCTTGCGAACCGAAAGGCCGAAGTTGCCCCGGTGGGCCAGCCGCCGATACGGGCCGTTCTCGAAACTGAGCACCCCGACCACCTCCCCCGCCGCCTCGGCCAGCAACGCCAATTTGCCCGGACGGTCCAGGTGGTCCTGGATCCACTGCCGCTCCTGCTCGTCGCTGAAGTTGAACTCCTCGGCCTCGATGATGAAGAAGGGCGTCTCCACGGCCGCGGCGCGCACGTGGGCCAACAAGCGGGCCGCATCGTCCGCTTGGGCCGAACGGATGGTGATCGTTTCCCCGCTTGCCGGTGCGATGTTTCGGGCGGCGATGCTGGCCATCAATGCTTCCTCTTGTTGTCCAGCATGGCCTTGAACTGGATCACGACTTGGGCGGCGGGACATCCCCTAGTCTAGCAGTGCACTCCCACTGCGGGAAGCTCCCGTCGCCCTGCCGGGAGGCGGCGAGTGGCCCCACGAAACCGGACCGCGACCTTCCGTCGACCCCCGATAGAATCAATCCAATTTCCGGGGGAAGACGGGGCAGCGAAACGATGCGGGGACCTTCTCGATCCGCGAGCGACAGTGAAGTTGGCTCACCTTGGTGTGATTGCCGGTGGAACGGTGGACGGAGGGCTTCTCCGCGGGCGAAACAGGAGCACGGCGCAGGATAACGACGAACCCCGCCGGCGCGGCGCAACTCCCCTGGGCGCGAGGATTTCGTGAGGGCACGGTTAGTGTTTTGTTAGAGCCGCCTCCGCCCCTGTTCGGCTGCGGCGTGCAGGTATAAGGTACAAGTGTGCCGCCCGTTTTTCCCAAGGGGAGTTCTGCGATGAGCATGACACGTTTCTTCTTACGGCTTTGCCTGGCGATCATTCTTCTGAGCGCCGTCTCCTGCAATTCCCAGTCGGGTGGCGACGGGAAAGGCTCGGTGCAACTGCAGGGCGCGGGCGCGAGTTTCCCGGCCCCGCTCTATACGAAGTGGTTCAAGTCGTACCACGACGCCCACGACGACGTGCAGATCGACTATCAATCCCTCGGCAGCGGTGCCGGCGTGAAGGACGTGCAAGACAAGACCGTCGACTTCGGCGCCAGCGACGCGGCCATGACCGCCGAGGAAATCGCCAAGGTGGACGCGGGCGTGCAGTTGCTGCCGATGACGGCGGGCAGCATCGTTCTGGCCTACAACCTCGAAGACGTGGACGACCTGAAACTCTCCCGAGACGCCTACGTGGGCATCTTCCTCGGAAAGATCACCAAATGGAACGACCCGGCCATCGTGGCGGCCAATCCCGGCGTGAAGCTGCCTGATGCCGAAATCAACGTCGTGGTCCGCGCCGACAGTAGCGGCACCAGTTTCGTCTTCACGAAGCACCTCAGTGCCATCAGCGCGGAATTCGCGAAAAGCCCCGGAACGAACAAAAATCCCAACTGGCCGGCGGGCACGAAGTCGAAAGGCAATGAGGGCGTTTCCGCGGCCATCCGCACCACCCCGGCTTCCATCGGTTACATCGAGTACGGCTACGCCAAGCTCGCCAAGCTGAAGACGGCCGCGTTGCAGAACAAGGCGGGCAAGTACGTCGTGCCCACCATCGCCTCGGGCAAGGCGGCCCTCGCCGCGGTGCAGATGCCGGAAGACCTCGTCGTTTGGGTTTCGGATCCCGCGGGCGACGACGCGTATCCAATCGTTACCTACACCTGGATCATGACGTACAAGAAATACGCCGATCCGAGGAAGGCCGCGGCGCTGAGGGAGGTGCTGACCTACTGCTTGACGGACGGCCAGAAGGACAGCGAGGCACTGGGCTATATCCCCTTGCCCGGCGGCGTGGCGACAGTAGTCAAGGCGGCTCTGGGAAACATCCGCGCCGAGGGGGCGGAGCAGAAATCCAAGTGACCGCCGTCGAGGGCGGCCGGGCAAGCGGCGATGGCCCGTTCCAGCCTGCCGGGAAAGTGACACACGTGGCAGCAGCGACGGAAAAATGGGCTTCCATCTCACGGCCGCCCACCCGCGGGGAGAAGGTCTTCGACCTGGGTTTCCGCGGACTGACCTACGTGGTTGCCGGGCTGACGGTCCTGCTGGTCCTGTGCATTGTGGCAACCATCGGCCACTCGGCGGCCCCGGCCATTCACCATCGCGGCTTCGGCTTCCTCACGGAGACCGCCTGGGATCCCAACAAAGAGGTGTACGGCATCCTGCCGCAAATCTGGGGGACGCTCTATAGCTCCGCCCTGGCCGTGCTGATCGGAACCGTCCTGGGACTGGCCGTGGCGGTATTTCTGAGCGAGCGGCTCCTTTCCTTGTTCGTCTATCGCCTGTTGAGGCTCTTCGGCCTGCCGTCCTCCGGCTTCTGGGGAAAGCTGCCGGACGGCTTGGAGACGCTGCTGAAGAACTTGATCGAACTTCTGGCGGCAATCCCCAGCGTGGTCTACGGACTGTGGGGCATTTTCGTGCTCATTCCCTTGATCCGGCCGGCGTGCAACTGGCTCCACCAGACCCTGGGGTGGATCCCCCTGTTCAAGACGGCGCTGAGCGGCCCCGGCATGCTCCCGGCGGCCATCGTGCTGGCGATCATGATCCTGCCGACCATTTCCGCCATCAGCCGCGACGCGCTGGTGAGCGTGCCGCCCAAGCTGCGGGAAGCGGCTTACGGCCTGGGCGCCACCCGCTGGGAAGCCCTCCTCTCGGTGATCCTGCCGACGGCCCAAACCGGCATTTTCGGCGCCGTGCTGCTGGCCTTCGGCCGCGCCCTGGGGGAAACCATGGCCCTGGCCATGTTGGTCGGCGGCGCCAACGTCATTAGCTGGTCGTTGTTCTCGCCCGCCAACACGCTGGCGTCCCTCCTGGCCCTCAACTTTGCCGACGCCAAGGGGGAGCAGGTGGGCGTGCTGATGTACGCGGCCTTGGTGCTGATGGGGATTACGCTGCTCGTGAACATCTTCGGCGCCTTGATCCTGCAAAGGGCCTCGCGGGGGCTGAAAGGAGCTTAGCGATGGAAGACCTGGTGGTTCGCAATCGAGCGATCGAAGCCGCCCGGCAGGCGGGCGCGGCTTTCCCGCTGGCCGAGTTGCAGCGCTCCCTGCGCCGGCCGCGGACGGTCGTCAGCGTCCTCCTCACCACGGCCACCGTCCTGCTGACCCTGCTGGCCTTGGTGCCGCTGTTTTCCGTGGTCTGCATGCTCCTGGTCCGGGGCATCGAGAAGCTCAGCCTCGCCGCCTTCACCTCGCTGCCGCCGGCCGCCATGGAGCAAGGGGGCGGCTTCGGCAACGCCATCCTCGGCACGCTGATCATGGTGGGAATCGCCGCGCTGATCAGTGTGCCGCTGGGGATCGTGGCCGCGATCTTCCTGGCCGAAATCGGCCCGCGGACCTGGCTGGCGCAGGCCGTGCGTTTCGGGGCCAAGGTCCTCAGCGGTTTCCCCTCGATCTTGGCGGGCGTATTCGCCTATGGCGCCGTGGTGATGGTGACCGGCGGCTTTTCGGCGGTGGCCGGCGGAATTGCCCTGGCGATCTTGATGCTGCCCACCGTGATGCTGACCGCCGAGGACGCCATCCGCATGGTCCCGGCCAAGGTCCGCGAAGCGGCCATCGGCATGGGGGCCAACCCCACGCAGGTCATCTGGCGCGTCACGCTCCCCACCGCCTTGCCGGGCATCCTCACCGGCGTGATGCTGGCCGTCGCCCGCGCGGCGGGAGAAACGGCCCCGCTGCTCTTCACCGCGTTGAACAGCAACTACTGGCCCAAAGCCCTGATGAAGCCGACGCCCTCGCTGGCCGTATTGATCTTCAACTTTTCCGGCATGCCCTTCGAGAACCAAATCGAAATGGCCTGGGCTGCCTCCCTGGTGCTGGTGCTGATGGTGTTGACCGCCAACCTCATCGGCCAAAGCCTTTCCCGGCCGAGCGGCCTGCAATAGGAGTCGTAATCCATGATCCAGGCAAATGACACCACGACGGCCGCAAATTCCCCGGCCACGGGCGACGGCGACGTCGTCATCGACTGCCGCATCGACGAGCTGCACTACGGCGCCTTCAAGGCCGTCCGCAACACGAACATCCCCATCCGCAGAGGACAGATCACGGCCTTCATCGGGCCCTCGGGCTGCGGCAAGAGCACCGTCCTCCGCTGTCTGAACCGCATGAATGACCTGGTCCGCGGCTTCCGTTTTCGCGGGCACGTCCACTTCCGCGGCAAGGACATCTACCATCCCACCATCGACCCGGTGGCCGTCCGCCGCCACATCGGCATGGTCTTCCAGCAGCCCAACCCCTTCGCCATGAGCGTCTACCGCAACGTGGCCTTCGGGCTGAGGCTCAACGGCTACAAGGGCGACAAGGCCCAGAAGGTGGAGCAGGCCCTCCGCGGCGCCGCCCTCTGGGACGAAGTGAAAGACAAGCTGCACAAGAGCGCCTTGGCCCTTTCCGGGGGCCAGCAACAGCGGTTGTGCATCGCCCGCGCCATCGCCACCGAGCCCGCGGTGCTGTTGATGGACGAGCCCTGCTCGGCCCTGGACCCGATCGCCACGCGGAAGATCGAAGAGCTGATGCTGGAGTTGAAGAAACGCTTCACCATCGCCATCGTCACGCACAATCTTCAGCAGGCGCAGCGCGTGGCCGACAAGACCGGCTTCCTTTACGTCGATACGACCCAGGGCGGCAGGACCGGCTATCTGGTCGAGTTCGGCGACAGCAAGCAGATCTTCGAGAGCCCCAAAGAGAAACACACGCAGGAGTACATCCGCGGCGAGTTCAGTTGACGGCCAAGCTGCAGGCTTTGCAGCCGGGTGGAGACACGGACCATGCCACTTCGACGCATCCTTTGGGCCTGGGGCATCATGGCGATTCTGGTGGTCTGCGCATCCTGCTGGCAATCCGACCCGTCGCGGCCCAAGATCGAGGCCCCGCCAGGCGGCGTGCTCCTGCGCGGCGCCGGCGCCACGTTCCCCGCGCCCCTCTACGAGCAGTGGTTCCGCGCCTACCAGAAAGAGCATCCGGAATTGGCCGTCGTCTATGAGGCGGTGGGCAGCGGGGCGGGCATCAAACGCTTCCTCGGCAAGAGCACGGACCTCACCGAGGACGACCGCGTCGACTTCGGCGCCAGCGACGCGGCCATGACCGACGCCGAAATCGCCGCCGTGGACTGGGGCGTCCGCCTCGTCCCCATGACTGCCGGGGCGGTCGTGCTGGCCTACAACCTCCCGGAACTCCAGGGCGACCTGAAGCTCACGCGCGAAGCCTACAGCGGCATTTTCTTGGGCGAAATCACCAGGTGGAACGACCCGAAAATCGTGGCGACCAACCCGGCGCTGAAAAAGGCCGCCATGACGATCGCCTTGGTCGCGCGCCGCGACGCCAGCGGCACGACCTACGCGCTGACGAACCACCTCAGCGCGATCAGCCCGCAGTGGCGGGCGCGGTTCGGGGCGGTCCAACTCGTCGACTGGCCGGGGGCGGCCATGCGCGTGGAAGGCAACACGGGCGTGGCGGGACGGATCAAGCAGTCGCTGGGGTCGATCGGCTATCTCGAATTGGGTTTCGCCCGGCGGCTCGGGCTGAAAACGGCCTGGCTCGAGAACAAGGCCGGCCGCTTCGTCCAGGCGACCACCCGGAGCGGCCGCGCGGCGCTGGGGTCCGCGGCGCTGCCCAACAACCTCCGCCTCTTCTTCCCCGATCCCGACGGCCCCGACTCCTACCCGATCGTGACGCTGAGTTGGGTCCTGCTCTACAAGGACTATGCCGACCCCAAGCAGGCCGCCGCCGTGCGCGAGCTATTCAAGTGGTGTTTGACCGACGGACAAAACTCTGCCGAGAAGCTCGATTACCTGCGCCTGAGCTCCAATATCGTTGCGCCGGCCGTGGCGGCGGTGGAGTCGGTCGGGCCGAAGTAATCCCCAACCCCTCCCCTTCTGCGCGTCTCCGCGGCGCTCTCCGCGCTCGGCCCGCGGCCGGTTACGCCTTCCGCCACTCCTTCCAGTCCTCCTCGGTAGCGTCGGCCATGTCCTGGGCGGCCTTCCGCAGCCAGTGCCCATGCCGCTGGGCCAAATCCTTCTGGATGACGGCCCTGGCGGCACTATCGCCCACGTGGACGTTGCCCGTCTCCTGACCCATCGTGCGGAGGAGCTTCTGCTCGTCGCGATCCTTGGGCATGGCCGCCAACTCCACGCGGCTGCAATCGGGGGCCAGGCGGCGGACGAGCCAGGAGCCGCAAAGCTGCACCCACGGATCCAACACCCGCACCGACCTGTCGAGGATCGTCTGGTAGAGAATCGCACTGGTTCGCCCGGCCTGTTTCTCCCACAGACAAGCCGAGACGGCCAGGGCCTTGGCCTCGCGGGCGATCAGACCGCCCCGCCACTGCGCCAGGGCGACGAACCGCTGGCGGCCCAAGCTCCCCAGGCCCGCGACCCGATGCACGACCTTGTAGCCGAGGCCCTTCTCCGGCAGCCAGCGCTCCAGGGCGGCGGTCGCCTCGGGGGCCACCGTCTTCACCGCCGGCAGCTTCGCGAGCTTCTCCCAGAAGGCCGCCGGATCGCGCAGACTGCTGCTGGCCGCCTCGCGCAGCCAGTGGTGCTCTTCGGCCAGCACCAGCGGGCGGCCGCCTTGGGCCAGCGTCTCCTTGTATCCCTCCAGGATCGCATCGCAGGCATCCTCGCCGGCCAGCGCAAGATGGTTCTCCTTGATCGCCAGCAGCGCGCTGGCGGCCAGCCGCACCAGGTCGATGGTGTACGGCATGGCGTAGGCTTCGTCGAAATCGTTGATGCCCCAGATGAGGCGGCCCTCGGCGTCCCGCCAGGTGCCAAAGTTCTCCACGTGCAGGTCGCCGACGCTGAGCACCGCCGGGGCGGCGGCCAGGTCGGGGCAAACCTCCGGCCAGCGCTGCACCCAACGATAGAACGTCGCCCGCAGGAAGGGGAAGGGGCTCTCCGCCATCCGCTGGTGCTTCAGCTCCACGTCGCCGGGCAGCAAGGTGAGCCGCTTGCCCAGCCACGCCTCATAGGCCGCGGTTGCCTGGTGGATGTCCATGGGTTCTTCACATTGGAGGTGGCGCCGGTTAAGTCGAATTGCCGCAATTAAGCCAAACGGCGCCGTCACGGACAGTACCACGGCCGTCTGACCGCGCGGCACAGTTCCTTTTCGAGTTGAATCATCGTCGCGGTGTGCAGGGACTCCTCTTGCGCCAAAAGCCTATCCTTTGAGCCATGAACGTGCCGCCTCTTCTATCCGACCGCAACGCTCACAGTGCCGGCATGGATGGCGGGCTGCGGCACGGCCTCGCCGCGCAGGCGCATACCCTCGATGTGAAACTCGATCGCCTCGCGGATCCTGCGTTCCAAAGCCCCGCGCGTCCTCGCGGTGGCAATGCAGCCCGGCAGATCCGGAACATAGGCCGACCAGTTCCGCAGGCCGGGCTCGTAAATCACCGTATATTCTGTCATGGCCCTTCCTTCAACTGAGCCTGCCGCAGCACGCTTTTTAAGGTCTTGGGATGAACGTCGTCGTTCGGAAGACCGGACACCGTCACGGTTCCGGGCTTCGTCGGGTGGTGAAACTGGCGGTGGCTGCCGCGAGTGCGCTGGATCACCCATCCATCGTTCTTCAGAATCTTCAGCAGTTCGCGAACCTTCAATGTATTCTACCCCTTCTCGGCCCAAGGTGCGCGGTTTTCAACCGTCAGAGACGGTCGAACATGCGCTGCGGCTGGGTTTCTGGGGCTTGCCGTCGCGACGGGCCCATTGTATCTTAGGTAGCGTGGGGCAGCGATTGTTCGACGCTTGCTCCATGCGGGATTTTTCCACGATTTCGGGTCGCATATATATCGTGCAACGCGAGCCTTCCCTCGCGGCGCGTCGGAAGAGGCCATAAGTCATTGATGATAAACGACTTGCATATTTTGGCGGCGTAGCTCAGTTGGTCAGAGCAGCGGAATCATAATCCGCGTGTCGTAGGTTCGAATCCTACCGCCGCTACCTTTGGGGGGCTGGGCAGGGTCGGAAAACCCTCCCCCTCACGCCGGCCCAGCCTGCGCCTTGGATTTCTCCGCCAGCTCGCGCTCGGCGATCAGGTCTTCCAGCCGCTCCTTCTCGCGCAGCAGTTCTTCCAGCGACATGCCGGATTGGTCTTTCGCCTTGAACCCTGGGAAGGGCAAATTGATCGACTGGCTGCGGAGCCACTCGTCGATCTGCGCCTCGTTCTTCTTGTAGAGGTACAACCCCAGCGAGGCAACGCCCATGCCGACCACGAAGCCGGTCACATGATCCGAAGAAATAGCCATCAGTGTCTTGCTCCTTTGAATTTATTCCGAGAATTCAGTTAAACCGTTTTGGTAGTCCTTCGTTCCGAACGTAGGCAACACACGCCGTGTGTCGCCCTCGGATGTCGGCACACGGCGTGTGCCGACTACTTAGTCGAACCGTATGGGGATTCCCTGGGGCATCCGCCCGAATCCCTCGAGCACCTCGCCGTGGACCTTCGACACGTCGCGGAGTTCCTCCAACAAGTTGTGGAAGGGGTGGGCTCCGCCGCCGGTAATCGCGTATTTCAGCAGCCCCTGGAGCGCGCTGAACATCCGCGCCCGCTCGGGGGCGTCGGTGTCGGGGCCGATCACCACTTCGTAGCGGGAGCGGCCCTTGCCGCGTCCGGACACTTCCAGGGGCCGCACCTGCACGCCGCTGGGAGGAATCGCCAACAGGTGCCGTCCGAAGGACGCCAGCCAGGTGACCACCGAGGCCGTGAGGAAGTTGCCCCGGCCGAAGGCGGTGAGAAGGTAGGCCAGCGAGAGGACTTCCGGGTCGAAGCGGCCGCGATCGCGGAGTTCCTGCCGGGCGTGGTCCACCACCGCCCAGGCCGTGCCCATTCCCGCCAGCCAATCCCACCCGGTCGGCGACTGCTTCGACAGCTTCAGTCCGCGCATCAGCAGCGACGCGGCCAAAGCCGCGGCGGAGACCGCGGCGCTTGCGCCCAGCGCCGGCCGCTGCTCGGGCTCGGCCAGGAGCCGCACCGGCGCGGAGTCGCAATCCAACGACAGGTGGAAGGCGATCCGTAGGACGATTTCCTCCTGGCTGATCTCGTGGGGGTTGAAACGCGCCAGGATGGAGCGCGTGATCGGCGAAAAGCTGATCGACTCCATCCCCGGATGCTCGCGGACCCCGGAGAGCATCCGTGGCACGTCGCGCGGGGCAACCGACAGCCGGGCGCGGACCCGGCCGGGAAGGGAATGCACCACGGTCACGACCGGCTTCTTCTCTGCGTTCATCGGGCCCTTCTTTCCACGTCGTGGAACAACAACCGGGACGAGTTCAAGACCACGGCCACCGTGCAGCTATTGTGCAGCACGGCGCCCCAAAAGACCGGCAAGACGCCGATCGAGGCCAGCACGAGCCCCACGCTGTTTACGCCGACCGCGGCCGCGAAATTCTGCCGGATGGTCTGCATCGTCCGCGTGGCCAGTTGAATGACCGCCGGGATCATCAGCGGATCGTCGCCGGTGACGGTGATGTCCGCCGCCTCCATGGCGATATCGGTCCGCGTGCCGCCCATGGCGATTCCCACGTCGGCGTAGGCCAGGGCCGGGGCGTCGTTGATGCCGTCGCCGACCATCACCACGTGCGTGCCCTTGGACTGGAGCTTGAGGACCGTTTCCGCCTTGTCGTCGGGCATGGCCTCGGCGCGGTAGCGATCGACCGTCATGCGGTCGGCGATGATCTCGGCGTGTTGCTCGACGTCGCCGGTGAGGAGCACGATGTCGTCGATGCCCGTGTAGCGGAGGCGATTGATGGCCTTCTTCATGTTTTCCCGCAAGGCGTCCTGGATGCCCAGCACGCCCACGAGTTCGTCGTCCCTGGCGACGTAGACGATGTTTTCGCCGGCGCGGACCAGGCGATTGACGGCCTCGGTGGCCGGGGCAAGCTCGACGGCGTTCTCCTGCATGAAGCGCCGGCTTCCCACGCGAATGAGGCGGTTTTTCACCTTGGTCTGCACGCCGCGGGCCGTGTGCACCTGGGTGTCCTTGTGGGCGGGAATCTGCCAGCCGCTGCGGCGGACCTTGTCCACGATGGCCGCCGCCATCGGGTGCGTGCTGCTCTCCTCGGCGGCCCCGGCGTATTGCAGCACTTCCTGCGCCGGCACCTCCCGCTTCAAGGGAATGACGCTGATCACTTCCGGGCGTCCCACGGTCATGGTGCCGGTCTTGTCGAAGATCAAGGTGTCGGCCTCGGCCAGCAACTCCAGGTAATTGCTCCCCTTGATGAGGATGCCGTTTCGCGCCGCCGTGCAGATGGCCGCCGAGAGGGCCGTGGCCGTCGAGAGCCGCACTCCGCAGGAGTAGTCGATGATGAGCATGTTCAGTGCACGGCTGCTCTTGTGTGTCACCAGGTAGACGACCAATGCCAGCAGAAAATTGACCGGGATGAACTGGGCCGAGAAGCGGTCGGCGATGGTCTGGACGTTGGCCTTGCGGTGGGTGGCCTCCTCGACCATGTGGACGATGCGGGCCACGGCGGTCTGGTCGCCCACCTTCACCGCCCGGATCACCAGCCGGCCGCTCTTGACGACCGTTCCGGCGAACACCTGGCCGCCGGCGGCCTTGCGGAGCGGCATGTATTCGCCGGTGATCGAGGCCTGGTCGACCGCCGCCTCGCCCGCCTCGACCACCCCGTCCACGCTGATCTTCTCGCCGGTGTGGACCATGATGCGGTCGTCGGGGTGGAGTTGATCGAGGTCCACGCGCTCCTCGGCGCCGTCGTCGCGCAACCGCCAGACGGTCTCTTCGCCCACCGAGAGCATGTTGCGGATCGCCCGCCGCGTGCGGCGCATCGTGTAGGCGGTGAGCAATTCGGCGATGTCGGCCAGCCAGATGATCGTCAGCGCCGAGAGCCCCCGGCCGCTGGCGATGCTGGCCACGATGGCGGTGGAACTGAGCGTATCGGCATTGGGACGAAAGGTGGTTGCCAGGGAACTCAGCCCGCTGCGGAAGATGGGGAGGGCCAGCGAGGCGGCCGTCAGCGAGGGGACGTTGAGGAATCGGCCCGCCAGCGTGCCCGGCCCGTTGTCGGCCGGCTTGCGGAAGAAGTAGAAGACGAGCGTCGCCGTGGTGACGCCGATGCGGGTGAGCATGTCGGCGAGCGAACCCTCTTGCAGCCGCCGCTCGTTGACGGTGGGGCGGTTCTGTTCGGCCCGTTCCGCTTTGTAGGCGGTCAAGGAGTAGGACCCGATCACCAACTCCGTCAGTTCCAGGAGATCCTCGACGGACACCTGGGTGTGGTCATAGTGGAGCAGGACGTTTTGGGTGAGGAAATTGACCCGCGCCTGGCGAATCGGCGAGAGATCCTGCAAACGCTGGCGGATTTCGGCGGCGTAGGCGGCCAGGTAACGGAGCGCGCGGCAGCGGATCCGCGCCCTTCCCGGCAGGGCATGGACGATTTCGCAGTGCAGAAGCGGTTGCCGTTTGTGCCAGAACATTGATCCCCCAACCTCACGGGCGGCTACGATTGCCGGCCGCCCAGCAGCGTAGCCATGCCCCACCAGATGAGCGTGAGCCCCGCCGGAAACGCCCGCATCCCTTGTGCCAACACCCTCTGGAGGCCGACGGCGGCCAATAAAATGAGCCCGGCCGACCAGAGATCGATCAGCCCCCCGGTGCGGTCGTACACCAGGCGATTCACCTTGCCCAGGGCCTCCCGCAATTCCCGCGTGACGACCGGCTGCGGCAGCCGTTTCAGCTCGTCGTCGAGGTTCATGAGTCGAACCACGGCGGTGAAGAGCAATTCGGGCCGCACTTCCTCTTCCCGGTAGACGATCAGCACGCTGCCGCTGGCGGGGTTGAGCTTGACGGACCGCACACCCTGCATGGCCGGCAGCTTTTCCCGCAGCAGCGCCGCGCCGGCGGCGTTCTTCGCCAGGGAAGGCACGCGCAGCCGCACCCGTCCGGGCATCCAATGGGCGGTCTGGACCGGGCCGGTGCGGAGCATCGGCATGAGTGAGCGGCGGCCAAGCTTGTTCTTGCCCAACAGCCCGGCAAGGAGAAATCCGGTCAGGATGTGCATACAGCCTCCGACTTGTCGCGGCGGGTTCGATCGCCACGCGCCTGGCAGGGAAGTTGACCGCCCAAACGCTATCATTATACGCACTGGCAGGCAACCGTCCGCACCGACAGGGCCCCTCCCCCCGTCTTACGCCGCCCGCCGTGGGGGCTATCCAAAGACGTGCTTTCCTGCCAAAATTGTCGTGCGTCGTCCGGGCAGCCGTATAGTATAAAGTAGCGCGGCCGCGCACGATAGAACCTCAGTACGAGAATGGGCCGCCCAGCATCGCAATACGGCCCTTGGAGGGGTGCGGATGGAGAGCGTCACGGTAGAGAACTATCTGAAGGCCATCTACCAACTTTGCAGTGCCGCAGAATCCGGCGACGCCGCTACCGGCGAACTGGCCCGCCGGCTCAAGCTCACCTCCGGCAGCGTGACCCTGATGCTGAAACGACTGGCAGAATCAGGACTGGTCAAGTACGAATCGCGCCGCGGCGTCCGCCTCACGAAGAAGGGTCAGCGGAAGGCGATCCGCGTCGTCCGCAGCCATCGCTTGATCGAGCTCTACCTGACCAACACCCTGGGCCTCCCCTGGGAGGAAGTGCACGAGGAGGCGGAAAACCTGGAGCACGCGGTTTCCGACCGCCTGGTGGCCCGTATCGACGAATACCTGGGGCATCCCGACCGCGACCCGCACGGCGACCCCATTCCCGATGCCGACGGCAAGATGCGGACCAGGGAAGGGACCCCCCTGGCGGCGTGTCCCGCGGAGGCCCCCTTCGTGCTGTTGCGGGTGCCGGATCGGTCGCCCGATTTCCTCCGCTACCTCCGCGACGGCGGTCTGATCGTGGGCGCGAAGGGGACGGTGCTAGAGAACCAGCCCTCGGCCGGCATTGTCACCGTGGAGGTCGGCGGCCGTCCGGTCAGCCTTAGCCGGGAAATGGCGGCCAGCATCCTGGTCCGCCCGCTGTAGGGGTGCCGTGCGAAGAATCCCCCTCTGCCTAACCCTCTCCCGGAGGGGGAGGGGATGGCACATGTGGGCACCCCCGCCGCAAGTGATCTTGCCCTGGTAATTGAGCGACCAAATGATATACTTTGGTTGGCCAAGATCGGCGATTTGACGGCGGACACCTGGGAACCGTCACGGATGCGGTCACGCCCGGTAGCAGCGCAGCGATGAAACTGAAGAAGACACTGAAACCGCAGGAAGCCGGCGGCTCGGCCGAGTGCAACGGCGCGGCGGTCAATGGTTACCCCGTCGTTTTGCCCTCCAGCCACCGGTCCCTGGAAGAGGTGCACGGCAGCGTGGAAGTGCCGGGGCATGGGGCCGGCTTCTGGCGGCAGTGGCGGGCCTTCGCGGGCCCCGCGATCCTCGTCAGCGTGGGCTACATGGACCCCGGAAACTGGGGAACCGACCTGCAAGGCGGCGCCCAGTTCAAGTTCGGCCTTTTGTGGATCGTCGGACTTGCCAGCCTGATGGCCATCTTCATGCAGGTGATCGCCGCCCGCTTGGGCGTCGTGACGGGAAAAGACCTCGCCCAATGTTGCCGCGACTGGTTTCCCCGTTGGACCCGCTGGCCCAACTGGCTGTTGTGCGAGATCGCCATCGGCGCCTGCGACCTGGCCGAGGTGCTGGGAAGCGCCGTGGTGCTGTACCTGGTGTTTCGTATCCCGTTGCTCTGGGCAGTGATGATCACGGGCCTGGATGTGCTCTTGCTCCTGGGCTTGCAGCGCTTCGGCATGCGGAGCATCGAGGCCATTGTGCTGTTGCTGGTGGCCACCATCTCGGTCTGCTACTTCATCGAAATTTTCGTGCTTCCGCAAACGAAACCGAGCTTTGCCGAGATGGGGCTGGCGCTGGTTTCGCCGAATTTTCGCCAGTCCGGGATGCTCTACCTGGCCGTCGCCATCGTCGGGGCCACCGTCATGCCCCACAACCTTTACTTGCACTCGGCCCTGGTGCAAAGCCGCAAGCTGGGGAAGGACCCGCGTTCCATCGGCCGCGCCATCCGCTTCAACACGATCGACTCGGTCGTGGCCTTGACGATCGCCTTCTTCGTCAATGCCGCCATCATGGTGCTGGCCGCCATCGTGTTTTACCACAAGGAGAGTGTGACGCTCTCGGGCGGCACGCTCGTGCCGTTCAAACCCGATAGCGACTGGATCTGCATCGCCTACCTGACGCTCGCGCCGCTGCTGGGGGTGGGGCTGGCGAGCACGCTCTACGCCGTGGCCCTGTTTGCCAGCGGCCAGAGCAGCACCATCACCGGCACGCTGGCCGGGCAGGTGGTGATGGAAGGCTTCATGCACTGGCGGATTGCCCCCTGGACGCGGCGGCTCATCACCCGCACCCTGGCCATCGTGCCGGCGGTCCTGGTGATCGGGCTCCGCGGCAACAGCAGCGTGACGGATCTGATCAATCTCAGCCAGTTCGTCTTGGCGATTCAACTGCCCCTGGCCATGTTCCCGCTCTTGCTTTTTGCCTCCTCCCGCAAGAGAATGGGAACATGGAAACTGGGCTGGTTCCTGCTCGTCGCCGGCTGGGGCAGTGCCCTGCTGATTACCGCCATGGACATCTACGGTTTGCCGGGTTCATGGCCGCAGGTGCGGCACGTCCTTTTCGGCGGATGATGGCCCGCCACCAACGACGGAAATGGCTATGTACGAGAAAATCCTCGTGACGCTGGACGCCACGGCGACGGACCGGGCGATCATCGAACACGTCAAGAAGCTGGCGACGTTCATGAAGAGCCGCGTCGTCCTGCTCCACGTGGCCACCGGCGCCGTGGCCCAATGGCGCGGCCCGGACGCGGGCGGCGAGGAAGTCGAGGAGGACCAGGCGTACCTGGAGCGCGTTCGGGCTGAGTTCGAGGCCGCCGGCGTCCCGGCCGCCGCGGAACTGGCCTACGGCGATCCGGCCAAGGAGATCGTCGCCTGGGTGCAAAAAAACGGCTGCGACCTCGTGGCGATGAGCACCCACGGACACCGCTGGGTGGGCGACCTGGTCTACGGCGCCACCGCCTGCGAAGTGCGCCACAGTCTCAGCGTGCCGGTGCTGCTGCTGCGGGCGAAGTAAGAGATTCGCAAGCCTTGTCGTGGCAATTACTTACGGCAAGAGTGGCGTCTTGGAGCGGAATCTGTTGCCCTCCCCCATACCACCCTCCCATGGTAGCACAATATCGCCCCCGCACCAGCGATCGGCAACGAAGCGGCCTTCCCTCGGCGGGCCGGTCCGGCTATGATCGCCGCGTCATAACAGCCAACCAGGGCACGAAGCATCCCATCCCTTCGGCAATTGCTCATCGAAAGAGTTGTCTCCATCTACGTTCTTCCACCAGGTTCCACCAGAGGCGGCGCCGTGGCCGGGGGCCTAGCGCGCCGATTGAGGTCGTGCGTGCACAACTGCCTTCCCACCGCGTTGGCCCGACGTGCGGCGATGGCCTTTTGGGCCGGGATGCTTCTCTTGTGCGCGGGGTGCATCAGCCAGCCATGGACGTTCTCCCACGGCGAACCGCTGGCAACCTCGGCGGCCGTGGACAACCTGCCCGTTGCAGGCGGCGGGCCTGCCGCGGCGTCGATCCCCGGCTCGCCGGGGCCGGCCGTGGTGGGGCCATCCTATCAACCGGCGCCGGCCGCGCCCGCGGCCGTGCCTGACCAGCGCGCGGCGTATCCGGTGGCGGCTGCCTCGTATGCCGGGCCCGATGTTCCGACCTATCGGCCGCCGCCGGGCATCGGCCCCGCGCCCAACATCCAAAACGCGCCGCCGGGCATCGGTGCCGGTTCCAGCATGCAAAACGCGCCGCCGGGTGGCAGTCCTGTTCCGCCGGGTACGGTCGCCTTCGAGCCGATGCCGGCCGACGTGAACTGGCTTGGCGCTCCGCCGCCGGACATGCTTTCTCCGCAGCCGCTGGCGCCGGGGACGATCTGGCAGCCTCCGCCTGGCTGGGATACGGCGCCGATCGCAGCGGGCGGCAATCCGCCCTGTCAACCGCCGGTAAGGGAACCGATGTTGCTGGCGATGTGGGATCGGGAGGTCCCCAGTATCCGCTGCGATTTTGCCAACTATTATTCCTGGCCGACGGCGATCGAAATGGCGGCGGGCTTCGGCGTTGGGGCCGTGTTGGCCAACACCGATCTGGACAGCAAGTTCACGGATTGGTATCAGACCCGCGTCCGCAGCAAGGATAGCACCTATGCGGCGAACTACATAAGGCCCTTCGGCGAGGGCCAGTACACCATCCCCGTCGCGGTCAGCTTGGCACTGTTGAACGACACGGGGTGGCTCGACGACAGCCCCACGTGGAGCACGGTCGGCCAATGGGGGGATCGGGTCGCGCGGGCCTATCTCGTCGGCGGGCCGCCCATGCTGGCAATGCAATATATTACCGGCGGTTCGCGGCCGGATTTCGCCGATGCCCACTCGTCGTGGAGGCCATTTTCCGCCAGCAACGGCGTCAGCGGCGACGCCTTCATGAGCTCCTGCATGTTCATTTCCGCCGCCGACATGAGCGATCAACTCGCCTGGAAGGGTTTCTTCTACGCCTGCTCGTTCATCGTGCCTTGGGAGCGTGTCAACAACAACGACCACTACCTCTCCCAGGCGGCGCTGGGGTGGTGGATGGGCTACGTGGCCTGCCAGGCCGTCAACAATACCGAACTCAGCAAACGCAACGTGATGATCGTGCCGTTGGTCGGTCCGGAGATGACCGGCGTGGGCGTGGTCTTTCAGCACTGAGCCGTCGTTTTCGGCAAGAGGGGAGCCGCGATGAAGTTGCCGTGGAACCGCGGAGGGTTGCGATTCTGCCTCGTCCTGGTCGCGCTCGTGCGCGGCGCCGCCACCTGCCGGACCATCGCCGAGGGCACGGCCTGCCTCCTGCTGGGCACGCTCTTGCACTTCTGGGCCAAGGGCTGCCTGCGGCAAAACCAGGTGGTCGCCCAGGGCGGCCCCTACCGCTTCGTGCGGCATCCTTTCTACCTGGCCAACGGGCTGATCGACGCCGGCATCGCGATCATGTCGGGCTGGTGGCTGCTCCAGGTCGCGCTGCCCGTCTGGTGGCTGGCCGTCTATCTGCCCGTCATGCGCAAGGAAGAAGACCACCTGCTGGGCCTCTTCGGCCGCGTGTATGGGGAATATCGACGGCGCGTCCCCCGTCTGCTGCCCTGGCGCCGTCCGCTGCCGGCCGGCGGCGAGGGCTTCCGCTGGAGCAATCGCAACATTGCGGTCGAGGGAGAGATCCCGCGGACGCTGCGGTTGCTGGCCTACCCGCTGCTGTTCTTCGTCGTGACGGAGCTGCGGCTCAAGGGCCTCTCTTTCTTTGTCAATGGCCGCGACCTGGCGGCGTCGGGGCTGCTTGCGGCCGCGTACCTGGTCGCCCGGCTGGTCGATCGCCGCCTGCGGCGGGGCGGGGCGCCCGCCTGCCCGCCGCTCACGGCCCCGACGGCGAATGCGACTCCTCTTCCACTTCGTGCATCACTTCCGCCACCTCGCGGCGGGCGCCCAGGTAGTAGACCAGTCCGATCGCCGCCAGCAGAATGTTCATCAGCCGGAAGACCAGCACGGTGATCGCCGCTTGCAGCCGGGCGATGGGGTGCAGGGGATCGACGCTGATCGAGAGCGACACGAACGCCATCTCGAAGGGTCCGGCCGGCAGCGGAATCGTGCTGAACACCGAGCTGATCGGATAGACGACGAATTGGTCGGCCACGGTCAGCTTCTCGCCCGGCAGTCCCAGGGCGATCATGTAGACCCCCATGGCCAGGAGGCAGTGGACGCCGACGGACATCACGGAGGTGGCCGCCAGCACTGCCCGGTCGCGGCGGTAGATCCGCATGGCGTCGGTCAGGCTCGCCACCGCGGGGCCGATCCGCGGCAGTCGCGCCAGCCCCTTGACCCAGCGGCTGTCCAACACGCCGGTGCACAGGACAATGGCGATGCCGACCGTGCCCACGGCCGTCAGCAGCAGAGTCGCCTGGCAGAGGTCCATCAGCGTGATGCGCCAGACCAGGATGGCGTGGGGAACGTGCCGGGGGTAGAAGCCGGTCAGCAGGATGCCCGCCGAGGCCACCACAAAGAGAATGTACAGTCCGACGATGCGGTCCATGACGACCGAGGCCACCGCCTTGGCGCGCTGGCCGGGGTTTTCGCGGGCGAGCATGACGGCCTTCAACAGGTCGCCGGCCACGATGCCCAGCGGGGCCAGGTTGAAGAGGAAGCCGAGGAAGCCGATCCGCAAGGCGTCTTGATGGCGGAAGCGGATCCCCACCGCGCGGACCAGGTAGCACCAGCGGATCATGGTCAAGACGATGCCCGCGGCGGTGAGCGCAAAGCCCGCCGCCAACAGGCTCCAGGCTTTCTTCTCGGCGAGGAATTCGTAGAAGTAGTTCTTGCCGCTGGGGGCCGTGACGGCGCGAATGAGCACATAAGCGAGGATCCCCACGGAAAGACCGATCTTCACCAGGATCACCGCGGCCTTTTTCACGCCGCAGAGGCGGATCAGCACGGAGACCATCCCCACGATGGCGACGATCGCGGCGGCCGCCAGGAGTGCCCACCGCGTTTCCGCGCGGAGAGGCTCGATGAAAAAGGCGCAACATGCCAGCCCGGCGATCATCGCCGCGGGGAGCAGGATCATCAGCAGCGTGACGATGGTCCTCTTCACACCCCACCCTCCAGCTCGCGGCGGACACGCGCCAGGTCGGCGTCGACCATGCTGCGGACCAGTTCCTCGAAGGAGACCTTGGGGGTCCATCCCAAGAGGCGGCGGGCCTTGGCGGCGTCGCCCCGCAGGGTGTTGATGTCCGCCGGCCGGATCAGTTGCGGATCGACTTCCACGCGCTCGCGCCAGTTCAGCCCGACGTGCTCGAAGGCCAAGGCCGCCAGCTCGCCCACCGAATGCTTCACGCCCGTGGCGATGACGAAATCCTCCGGCCGGTCTTGTTGGAGCATCAGCCACATGGCCTCGACGTAATCGCCGGCATAGCCCCAATCGCGCATGGCGTCGAGGTTGCCCAGGGTGAGTTTCTGCTGCAAGCCGAGTTTGATGCGGGCGGCGGCGTCGCTGATCTTGCGGCTGACGAATTCCTTGCCCCGTAGCGGCGACTCGTGGTTGAACAGGATGCCCGAACAGGCAAACAGCCCGTAACTCTCCCGGTAATTGACGGTGATCCAGTGGCCGTACACTTTGGCCACGCCGTAGGGACTGCGGGGCCAGAAGGGGGTCTGCTCGTTTTGCGGCTCCTCGGCGACGCTGCCGAACATCTCGCTGGTGCTGGCCTGGTAGAAACGGATGGCGGGGTCCGTCAGGCGGATCGCCTCCAGGATGCGGGTTACGCCCAGGGCCGTCACCTCGGCGGTCAGCACGGGCTGCCGCCAACTGGTGGGCACAAAGCTTTGGGCAGCCAGGTTGTAGACCTCTTGCGGGCGGACCTCTTCCAGCAGGACCATGATGGAGAGTTGATCGAGCAAGTCGGCCTGGTGCAAGGTGATGCGCGGGCGGATGGCCTCGATGCGCTCGAAGGTCTCGGTGCCGGGGCGGCGGACCATGCCGTGGACCTCGTACCCCTTGGCCAGGAGAAACTCGGCCAGGCAAGCCCCGTCTTGCCCGTTAATCCCGGTAATCAGTGCCCTCTGCATCATAGAATCTCTATTGTGGCAGCCGCCGGCCGCAGGGTCAACGCCACCCCCGTCGGTATTGTGCCGCCCCAGGGATGCCTTGGCGCCCTGAGGCAGCAGCTATAATTACCTTGGTGCATCGCGGTTTCCGCCGGTCAGAAAAGATACAACATGAACCGAGGCAAGGCGCCCGCCGCCGCGCGTGCCTTGGCTGCCCACCGAGAAAACAGCCTCATGTCCAGCGACTCTCTCCAGGCCCCCTCACCCCGGCCTGCCCGACGGTTTCACAGCCTGCAAACCCGCCTGGCCCTGTCCTTTGGACCGGCGGCCCTGCTGATTCTCGTCACCCTCCTGTACATGGGGCTCTTCGGCGTTCCCTTGACCCCATACCGCGGGAGGGCGGGCGATTTCGAAGCCGAGGCCGCCGCCCACGTCACGTCGCTGGCAGAGCGGAAGGAAGAGCGGCTCCAGCGGTGGCTGGGGAACCTCCGGAACCAGTTGTCCCTCTG
>JBKQVT010000206.1:0-42899 GCA_052139835.1 Thermoguttaceae bacterium | reverse complement strand
TTCACCCGCCGCCACCCCGTTGTGACGCGCGCCGAAGCCGAAGTGATACCATAAACCGTGAAACCGTAACAGATTAAGACCTTTACAGGGGTGGGTGTGTACAACGACCCGCCACTAAGGCTGTAGGCGCCGCTCCCGGTGTTGGCGAAGCCGAGGTAGAAGCTGCTGCTGTTGTAATTGGTGCCGCCGGATTGCGTGAAGTTCCCCGTGCCGGAGTAGCCCACCTGCTCGTTCGGCGCCGACAACCACCCGCCGCCGAGGCTATAACAGCCGCTGCTGCCGGGATTGTAGCCGATGGCAAAATTATTGCCGGTGATGGTGTTGGTGCCACCGGACTGCGTGAACGTGCCGGCGCCGGAGTAGCCCACGTATTCGTTGGGTGTGTACAACGACCCGCCGCTAAGGTTGTAGGTTCCGCTGCTGCCGGAGCCGGAGCCGAGGTAGAAGCTGCTGCTGTTGTAATTGGTGCCGCCGGATTGCGTGAAGTTCCCCGTGCCGGAGTAGCCCACGTACTCGTTCGGCGCCGACAACCACCCGCCCCCGAGGGTATAAGTGCCGCCGGTGTCCGCCGTAAGCCCGTTGCCGACCGTGACGGTGCCGGTAACGGCAAGGGTGCCCGCGCTCACCGTGGCGTAGGAGACGCTGATGTAGCTGCCCGAAAGAACCAACTCGCCGCCGCCGGTGAGCGCCAGGCTGTCCCCACCCCCGTAGATGGGGCCCGAAACGGTCAAGGTGCTGCCGGGGGCGGCGCTGACGGCCAGATTGTTCTCGAGCCAGAGCGGCACGGCGATGGTGTGGTTGCCGCCGCTGCTGACGAGCGGGACGCTCGTGCCCGTGCCGGTCAGCGTCAGGAAATGGGTGTCGCCGGGGGCGAGGGTGATGATGTAGCTCCCGCCGCCGGTGGTGCTGAAAGTCAGGGCGCCGGGGGTCCAGTTTCCGTCCAGCGTGACGGTCGCCGTGCCGCTGCCGATCACGGTGCCGAAGACGGCCGCCGTGCCCGGGTACCCGCCCGGAACCACGTTTCCGCCCCAATTACTGGCGTTGCTCCAGCTTCCGCCGCCCGTGCTCGTCCAGGCGATCGAGAAGGGCGGGACCGTGATCACGGAGGACAAGCCATAGAAGGAGAATCCGTCGCTGGAACTGAAGTACGCCCAGTAGGCTGTCCAGGTGCCGTCGGTGTCACCGCTCCAACCGCACTCGGGGACGGTCGTCCCCAGGGTCGCCCCCGGCATCGGCTGGCCATTCCAGTCTGTGCCGGTCCATACATAATAACCAATCGCTTGCCCGTACTGGTCGAAATCAATCGCGTTCTGATGTGTGTTGCTCCAGAAACCGTAACCGTTGGCCGCAACCAGTTGACCGCCCGTGTTGTATATGGGAATGTTCGCGTAGGTCGGTGCGTTGACCCCCGCCGCGATCCCGTCACCGAGGGTCGATGTGACTGCGTCCCAGGTCGTGCCGGCGGGAAGTATGGCGGTGAGGGGGGCGGCTTGCCCCGTTACGAAGCTGTTGTAGCCGTCTTCGAGGGTGTAGGAGCCGGTCGTCTGACCCGCCGTAACGAACACCAACTGGTACTGCGAGCCTGCCGGCAAGTTCGGCGGGACGAAGAACTGCGTCTGCGCCTGCAATCCCCCGGCGAGCATTGCCGTCGCCGCCAGCACCGCCACCGCCGGCAGACGCCGCACCATCGTGCTGTCAAACATCCCTTGTCCCCGCTGGAGAATTGAATTGTCAGCTATCGAACGCCGCCCGGCATCTGCCAGATCCATGGCACGCGGCGGATCAGAAACAAGTGGAAGGCGCCCGGCAAAGGACGGCCTGCGGCCAGGCGACGCCGTCCGCGGCGCGCCACAGCCTGGACGCGGTAACGCTGCCTCGTTGGGGAGAAAGGGTGCGCGGGGACAACGACTTTCATTGATCTCGCAATTCCAGGCCCATGTCAATCTTCTGGGGACGAAAATAGCGAAATAATTATTAGCACGCTGCTGGTGTTTCCATAAAGTGGCCTTGGCGGCGTGCTTGTGAAACCGCTTTCGCACGCCGCTGCGCCCTGCGGTCACTGGACCTGCCCTCCGGCGTCCGCGGCCGGCTGATGACGCCGCTGCCTTTCCTTATCGGTCAGACGCGGCTGCGCTGCCGTTGCCGCCAGGCGTAGCCGAGCAGTCCTACGGCGGCGATGCCCAGCAGGACCAGCGTGGAAGGCTCGGGCACGGCGGCTGCCGTGACGTCCCCGCTCATGGAGACCATGTTTGGGATCGAAGGCCCGCCGCCGAGCTGGCGGTCGATTGCATGCAGTTGTTTTCCAGGATGGTCATGGGCGTCCTGGCCAGCCCGATCTTGTAGAGCGCCGTCCAAATGGTGTAGGGGACGATGCAGGCCGTGATCGCCGGGGTGATGTCAACGGCTTCGCTACCCGGCCGCGTCGCCTGTCGCCGGATAAACCGCCCCATGCTACAATAGCGTGCGGTTTCCCGTCCCTCGCCGCGAGGTAGCACCATGGGCCAGGCAGGCCCCCATTCCGCCGCCCTGCTCGTGCTGGCCGCCTTCAGCCGCCACGAGGCCGCGCTGCGGTGGGCCCGCGGCCGGGCCGCCGAAACCTGGGGCCCGCCGGCCCTGGAAAGCCCGGCGTTCGACTTCCGGGAAACCGACTACTACCAGGCGACCATGGGCGCCGGGCTGCGCAAGGTCTTCCTGGCCTTTCCGCCGCCCTTCGATGCCGCCACGCTGGTCGAAATCAAACTGCAAACCAACGCCTGGGAGCAGGAGTACGCCCGCGCCGCCGGCCACGCCGAGCCCCGGCCGCTGAACCTCGACCCCGGCTACCTCACCCTGGCCAAGCTGGTGCTGGCCTCGACGAAGGACTTCGCCCATCGCGTCTATCTCCGCGACGGCATCTACGCCGAAGTGACCCTCTTCTACAAGCACCATCGCTGGGAGCATCACCAGTACACCTTCGCCGATTACCGCCGCGCCGATTACCAACAGTTTTTCTCGCAATGCCGCGAGTTCCTCCGCGCCCAGCCAACAAGGGAAACCGCATGATCTGGCTGGTCTTGGGCGCGACGATTCCGAGCCTGTTGATCTGCACCGCGGCGGCGGGCTTCTTGCGCCGGCTGGCGCCGCGGATCGGGCTGGTCGATCGACCGGGCCCGCGCAAAGTCCACACCACGCCCATGCCCACCGGCGGCGGGCTGGCCATCTGGCTGGGCATCGTCGTGCCGCTGGGCCTGGGGCAATTGGCACTGTGGATTTTTTCTGGCCGCGTTGCCGCCCCGCCCGCCGCCGCTTCGCCGGCCTGGATCGGCCCCTTGCCGGCGCTGGTCGCACGCTACGCGCCGGGCCTCGTCCACCAGTCGCTCAAGCTCTGGGCCCTGCTGGCCGGCGGCACCGCCCTGCTGCTGCTGGGACTGGCCGACGACCGCCGCAGCCTCGACTGGCGGCTCCGCCTGGCCATCCAGACCCTGGTGGCCGCGGTCATGGTGGCCTTGGGCTGGCGGGCGAACCTGCTCGGCGGCATCCCCGCCGCGGCCGAAGTCCTCAGCGTCCTCTGGATCGTCGGCCTGGTCAACGCCTTCAACATGCTGGACAACATGGACGGGCTGTCCGCGGGCGTGGCGGCCATCGCCGCCGCCGTGCTGGCCGTGGTCATGTTCCTCTCCCCCCGGCCCGACAATCACCAACCGCAACTCTTCGTCAGCGGCCTGCTGCTGGTGATTCTCGGCTCGCTGCTGGGCTTCCTCTGGCACAACCGCCCGCCGGCGCGGCTCTTCATGGGCGACGCCGGCAGCTACCTGGTCGGCTACCTGCTGGCTATGGTCACGCTCACGGCGACCTTCGCCGGCGGCGCCGCGCCGCGACATGCCACGCTGGTGCCGTTGTGCGTGTTGGCCCTTCCGATCTACGATACCCTGAGCGTGATGCTGATCCGCCTGCGGCAGGGCCGCAGCCCCTTCGTCGGCGACACCAGCCATTTCTCCCACCGCCTCCTGGCGCTGGGCATGACGAAGACGCAGGCCCTGCTGACTATCTACCTGGCCGCGGCCACCTGCGGACTGGGCGGACTCTTGCTGCACCAGGTGGACGGCTTCGGGGCGGTCCTGGTCCTGCTGATGGTCTTCTGCACGCTGTTGTTAGTGGCCATCCTCGAGACGGCCGGCCGACGGCAAGGGGCTGGACCGAAATGAAACACCGGACCAGCAAGACAGAGGCGACCACCGGCGGCGTCCGGCCGGCGGAGACGCCCGGCGGCGGGCTGGCCGAGCAGGTGCGGCCCTGGCTGCTGGCCGCGGCGACGGCCCTCTGGGTGGCCAGGCCGCTTTACCCCAGCGAAGCGGCGGCCGCCCACGGCGACGGCCTGCCGGTGGTCATGCTCTGGCTCGCGCTGGCGGTGTGCTGGTTGTTCAGCGTGGCGGGAGGTCGGCGGTTCGTTCTGCGTTTCGGCGGGACGGACGCGGCCGCGGGACTGTTGATCGCCCTCTACGCGGCGGCTGCGCTGTGGGCGGCCCGCCACGAAAGCCCCCGCCCCGCCCTGAACATGCTCTGGGAATGGACGGGCATGGGGCTGGGCTTCTTCCTCACCCGCCAACTCCTCCGCGGCGCCGTCGAGGCGCGGGCGATGATCACCGTGATGATCGCCCTGGCCGCCGGGCTCTCCGGCTATGGCCTATATCAGCGGAGCGTCGAGATGCCGCGGGACGAGGAGGAGTACAAACTGGATCCCGACGCCACGGCCCACGCCGCCGGTGTGTGGGCGCCCGCCGGTTCGCCCCAGCGGCAGCACCTCGAAGACCGTCTGAAAAACCGGGAGCCGATGGCCACCTTCGCCTTGACCAACTCGCTGGCCGCGATGTTGGCCCCCTGGTTGGTGCTGGCCATCGGAATCGCGGCGAGTTGTTCTACTCGGCGCAAGGCGGTGCGCTGCATCCTGCCGGCGCTGCTCATTGCCGCTTGCCTGGCGCTGACCAAGAGCCGGAGCAGTTATGTCGCCGTGGCGGTCGGCCTGGCGCTCTGGGGCCTGGCCAAAGTATTCCGCACACGCCGTGTGCGGAAAGACGGTGCCCAAGTATCCCGCACACGCCGTGTGCCGGCCGCTATTCTCGGCGCCGCCTTGGCCGCAGCGGTGCTGCTGGCGGCCCTGTGGGCGGCGGGGCTGCCGCCGAGCCTGTTGGCCGCCAAGGCCGCCAAGTCCTTCGGCTATCGCCTCCAATATTGGCAGGCCACGCTGCGGATGATTGCGGAGCATCCGCTGGCCGGTTGCGGGCCGGGCAATTTCCAAGACGCCTACACCGCCTATAAGTTGCCCGAGGCCAGCGAAGAAGTGGCCGATCCGCACAATTTCCTCTTGGAAGTGTGGGCCACGGCCGGCACGCCGGCGATGCTGGCGCTGGTGGCCCTGTTGGCGAGCTTCGCCTGGAGGATGGGGACTGTCCCTATTTTTGCGGCGACCACGCCTTGCGTGGTGCCCGGCCACAAAAATGGGACTGTCCCCTTTGCACCGGTCGATCAAGGAGCCGGTGACCGCTCCGGGCCGCTGTTTGCCGGCCTCGTGGCTGGATTCCTGCTGGCCGTGCCGCTGGGGCAGATCGGCGCCGCCCCGCCCGCCCTGGCCGCCACCCTGCTGGGGCTGCCGCTGGCCGGCGTTTGCCTGCTGCTGTGGGCGCCGTGGGTCCGCGACCAGGCTCCGCCTGGTGCCCGCCGGCTGACGCCGGCCGTGGCAGGTGTCGGCGTGGCGGTGATGCTGGTGAACCTCTCGGCCGCCGGCGGGATCGGCCAGCCCGGCGTGGCCGGCAGCTTCTGGCTCCTGCTGGCATTGGCGCTGGACGGCCAAGGGGAGCGCACGCTGCCGCGGCCGGCCGCGTGGTCCATGCTGGCCGCCGCGCTGGCCTTGACGGCCGCCTGTTACGTCACCGGCTATCGCCCCGTGCTCCGCAGCGAAGCAGCCCTGCGTTCCGCCGAGGTCGCCCTCTTCAATGATCGCGGCAGCGACGCCCTGCAAGACCTCGATGAGGCCGCCCGCGCCGAGCCGCTCGCCGCCGAACCTTGGCGGCAGTTGGCCGGCCTGACGTTCCAGCAGTGGCAACGCCAACCCAGCGAAGAGAACTTCCGCCGCTTCGATCTCTGCATGAAGACCGCCCTGGAGCGGGCGCCACGGGCGGCCGCCACCTGGCTGGCCGCCGGCGAACGTTACACCGCAGTCTTTGCACACAGCCGGCAGGCCGCCGATCGCGACGCGGCCCTGGACGCCTATCGCCGGGCGGTCCAACTCTATCCCAACAACGCCTTGTACCACGCCGAGTTCGCCCTGGCCTTGCGGGCGGTCGGCCAGCGCGACGCCTTCCGTCGGGAAGCCGACGCGGCCCTGGACCTGGACAAGCTGAATCCCCATGCGGAAAAGCGTCTCCCGCCGGAGGTGCGAAAGCGGCTGGAAAAATAGAAATACACCGCGGAGACACGGAGGGCACAGAAGAGAAGCAAAGGGGGAGGGCGGAAGGCGGAGGGGGGACTGCGAAACCGCAAGCGTGCAGCCACGCGGGTTTTATCCTTTATCCTTTATCCTTTATCCTTATTCATCCCCCCGTGGAATCGCGGGGGCAATTGCGGTAAACTGGGGGGATGCGACTTTCCCTGGCAATCGTTCTGGCCGTACTGTGCGGCGTCGCCGTGGGGACCGGGGCTGCCTTCTGGCGGATGCGGCAGGTCCCCTGGGACGGCGATCCCATCGACCCGGGGCAGCGACCGCCGGCGCTGCCGGTCGCCGCTCGCGGCCAACCGGCGCCGAAAGTCGCGGTGGATCAGGAGGAATATGATTTCGGCACGATGGATTTCGGCGCCGAGGGGGAGCACGACTTCATCTTCAAGAATGTCGGCGCCGCGCCGCTGGTGCTCACTGCCGGCCCGACCACCTGCCGCTGCACGGTCAGTGAGGTCAATAACAACAAGCTCTTGCCGGGCGAGTCCTTCAAGGTCAAGGTGCACTGGAAGGGGCGCGAGGTGGCGGACGACTATCGCCAAACCGTGCAGATCTACACCAACGATCCCGGCCGGCCCACGGTCGAGTTGGCGGTAGTCGGCGAGGTGGCCGTGGCGGTACGAGCGGACCCCTCGGAACTGGTATTCAGCCAGCTTTCCCAGGACGAGCCGGCCACGGGCGCGGTGCGGCTGCTGTGCAGCCGGCCCGAGCGGCTGGAAATCCGCGATTTCCGGCTGGCCGACCAGGAGCTGGCCCAGTTCTTCGCGGTCTCGCTGCGGCCGCTCTCGGCGGCGGAGCTGCGCGGCCAAAAAGCCGCCGGCAGCGGCGTTTTATTGACCGTCACCGTCAAACCGGGGTTGCCTCAAGGGGCGTTTCGACAGACAATTCTCCTCAGAACCAATCTGAACTCGGCGCCGTCGTTTTCCCTGGACGTGGAAGGAACGGTGGGGGGCGACATTACGGTCGCCGGCGAGGGATGGAACGCCGCCCAGGGCCTGGTGAACTTCAGCTTCGTCAGCCGTCGCACCGGCGCCCAACGGCGGTTGATCCTGGTCGCGCACGGCCCGCACGCCAAGGAGGTCCAATTCAAGCTGCGCCGCAAAGAGCCCGAGTTGCTGCAAGTGAGACTGGAGCAGACGACGCCGATTGGCGAGGGGACGGCCACGCAAACGCCGCTAGTCATCCTGATTCCCATGGGGAGCCCTCTGACCAACTGCTTGGGATCGGACCAAGGCAAGTTGGGCCAGATCATTCTCGATACCAACCTTTCCCGAATGCCCGAAGTGCGCATCTCCGCCCGCTTCCTCATCGAGGAGGAATGAACTTGCCCGCCATCGTGCGAAACGGACTTGCCCCGCTGGCGGTCGCTGCCGTCGGCCTGGTGTTGGCCTTTACCGCCGGGTGCTCTCGGTCCGCGTCGAAGGAGAGAGAGCAAGCGAAAGCACCGGCCATCAGCAAACCGGTGGAACTGCCGGCCGAGAAGCCGGAAGCACCGCCGCCAGCGCCTCTGGCGGCCGCCAAGGGCAGCGAGAAGCCAGCCGCGGCGTCTCCTCCACCGGCGCCGGAGCCGCCGCCGCCGGCCGATCAGCCCGTGGCCGTGCTGCCGCCAGCCAATGCGCTGGCCGCGGCCAGCCCGCCTGTTGATCCGCCGGCGGCCAACCCGCTGCGACCGGCTGCCGGCGCTCCCATCGCGGACCGTCCCGAGGCGCCCTCCGAGTCGTCGGCCCCGCCGCCTTCCGCGCCGCCGCCCGAGGCGGCAGCGCCGGCGGCGCCCAAGCCGACGCCCGATGCCGAGCCGTCGCCGAAGCAGGGCTCCGAGCTGATCCTCCGCGAGCCGGGCCAGCAAGCCAACTTGCCCGGCCAGGGCGGCCCGGCCCCCGCAGCGCCCAAGTCGCCGCCGGCCGGCCGGCCGCGTCCCAGCAATCACAGCACGGCGCCGTTCGACCCGGTGAAAGTGAACGGGAAGATTTTCGAGGACTGGTCCCAGCCGCAGGTAGCCCTGGTGATTACCGGCCGGCAAGAGGGCTATCTGGAGCCCTGCGGCTGCGCCGGCATCGACACGATGAAGGGCGGCATGAGCCGGCGCCACACGTTCTTCGAGTGGCTGCGGAAGGAAAAACAGTGGCGGGGCGGTGGAAAAGGCTGCCCGGTGGTCGCCGTCGACGTGGGCGACATCGCCAAGGGGTTCGGCCAGCAGGCGGAACAGAAATTCCAGACCGCCGTCGACGGGATGCGGGCGATGGGCTACGACGCCATTACCCTGGGCGGCGACGATCTGCGGCTGCCGGCCGGAACAGTCACCTCGGTGACGGCGGGTGTGCCCGGCCAGCCCAGCCCGTTCGTCTCGGCCAACGTCGGCCTCTTCGGCTTTGCCGCCAAGATGCTCGCTCCCTATCGGATCGTGGAGGCGGGGGGCAAGAAGTTCGCCATCACCGGCGTGCTGGGCTTGTCGTGCCAAAAGGAAATCCACAACAACGAGATCGAAATGTCCGATCCCGAGACCGCCTTGAAGCAGATCGTCCCGGAAATGAAAGAGAAGGCCGACTACCTGATCCTGCTCTGCAACGCCACGCCCGACGAATCGACCGCGTTGGCCAAGAAGTTTCCCGAGTTCGACCTCGTGGTCACCGCCGGCGGCGCCGCGGAACCGCCGGCCCAGCCCCTGTTGCTGAACAACGGCAAGACGCGCCTGGTGGAAGTGGGCGAAAAGGGCGAGCACGCCGTCGTCCTGGGCTTCTTCGCCGCGGGGAAACAGCGGCTGCTCTCCCAGCGCGTGCCGCTGGATTCACGCTTCCCCGCCTCCAAGGCCATGAAGAGGCTGATGGCCGGCTACCAGGGCTTCCTCAAGCAACAGGGGTTCGAGGGTCTGGGCATCCACGCGGCGGTGCATCCGCAGGCGGAGCGCAACGGCCGCTTCGTCGGCTCGAAGGCCTGCGAGGACTGCCACAAGGGATCCTATAAGACGTGGCAGAAGACCGCCCACGCCGCGGCCTACGCCACCCTGGCCAACCTGGACCCGCCGCGGAATTTCGACCCCGAGTGCATCAGTTGCCACGTCGTCGGCTGGCACCCGACCAAGTTCTTCCCCTACGTGAGCGGCTACGAAAGCGCCCAGGCGACGCCGCACCTGGAGAACGTGGGCTGCGAGGACTGCCACGGGCCGGGCGAGCTGCACGCGAGGGCCGAGAAGCCCCCCAAGGGGCAGAAGGCCGACCCGGTCTTGCAGAAGAAAATGCAAAAGGCGATGGTCGTCACCAAGGCCGAGGCCGCCGATCCGCACTCCAGCAGGGAGTGCCGCTCCTGTCACGACGGCGACAACAGCCCGGCCTTCGACTTCAAGAAGTATTGGCCGCTCATCGAGCACCACGACTGAGACGGGCCGGGGCGTTGAACGCCGCGGGGGCTCGTTCTTGACCGGGGGGGTACATCCCAAGCCCACCGACTGCGGCCGGTGGGAACTGAGCCGGAGTACGGCCTTTACGCCGCCGCCGGTGGGCTTTGTGGGGTGTGGGCCATGCCCACCCTACAACTCTCAATTCATAAACGGGTCGCTCACCAGCGCGGGCTTCGCCTCCACCGGCCCCGGCACCACGATCTTGGCCAACTCCTGCGTCTCGTCGCGGCCGTTGAGTTCGACGGCCCGGCGAGTCAGTTTCTCGTGCTTCGTGCCCCAGCCCTCGTAGATCGTGGCGTAGACGACGGTCCGCGTGCTGGCCCGGTTGGCGTCCGTGGCAAAGTAGTGTGCCCGGATGTAATAAGTCCCCGGCCCGGCCCGCCGCAAGATATACCGTTCCGGCCCGTACCCCGTGGTCACGTCGCGGCTGAGCTCTCCGCCGGCGGCGGTGTGCCGGTGCTGGTAGTAGCACTCCTCGCCGCTGGGTTCCCTCACGTGGAGGTCGACGTCGGTGCCGTCGGTGTTCCAAAGGATGGTCACGACCAGGTCGGCCTTTTCCAGCGGTGAAGCGAAGTCGCTGGTTTCCAGACGGGCACGGGCGAAATCGGCCAATGTGCTCTTCAGACGCCCATCGGCCACGCGGCGGAGGAAAGCAGCGTAATCGGCGCGGACGATCTGGGCGAAGTCGCCGAACCGCGGGTCCCACTGGCCGCCGCAGGCCACTTCATAATAGGCCATCGCCAGGTCGGCATGGCCCGTCTCTTCCAGGAGGCGGGCCATGCCGTAGTAAACGGTCGGGTCGTAGGCCCTGGCAGCCCCCGCCCGGCGGAACAGAAAATACGCCTGCTCGCCCCGTCCCCAGGCCGTGATCCGCGCGGCCACGCCGCGGGCGATGGCCGGCTCGCCCGGCTGCTGCTCGACCAGCGAGCTGATCGCCCGCAGGGCGTCGTCGGCGCCGAAACGCTCGTAACGCCGCTGGGCCTCGGCGACGAAGGCGTCGTCGTCGAGTTTGCCGGCGGCCAGTTGCTCGCGCACGGCCGCGGGCAGGTCCGCTGCGGTCCGCAGCTTGCAGCGCAGTAGCGGCGGCGCGACCACGAACGACTCCGCGGGCATCGCCTCCAAGGCGATCTCCAGCGCGGCAGGCAACTCGAAGCGGACGTTGCCCGAGCGCGACAGCCCGCGGAACCACGCCAGAAACGCCTGCTTTGGATCGGTCTGGCCGCCGCCGGCCTCCACGGCATTGGCCACGGCGGTGGAGGCCGGTACGGTCGCCACGACGAAGGCGTCCTCCTCGGGCTTGATCTGGAAGCGGGCATAATCCTGTTCCGATTCGAGCATCAGCAGCGAGCAGGTCCGGCCGGTCACGCGGAAATGGCGGGCGTAGGCGGTGGCCACCGACCCGCCGGCCTCGGCCCAGTCCTCGATCTGCCCCACGGCCACCTGCCCATAGGCGCGGGCCGCAAGCTCGGAGGGCAGCACGCGGTCGATCTTGGTCCGCACTTGGCGGGTTTCCTGATCGCGGGTGAGCGTGAGGACGACTTCCGCCGCCTTAGGATCGATCGTGCCGCGGCCGACCAGCAGCAGTTGTTGCTCGGGGAAGACGACCTGCGGCCGGCCCGCCACCAGCAGGTCGCTTCCCCCGGGCACTTCGACGCGGGCCAGCCGCCAGGGGCGGGAGCGGTGGGCGGTGGCAACGCGGTCGATCTCCGCCTCGCCGACCACGGAGAACACCGCCTCGCCGCTTTGCTGGGCAAGCTGGGCCAGCAATCGGCCCTCGCCGCCGGACATGCCGGTTTGGTAGGCGAACAGCGGCCCGGCCGCCGCCGCGTGGAATTTGCCCGAGAGCACCGACCAGTTGTCTTCGCCCCAGGTGGCCGCGCCGTTGCCGAGGAGGAAGAAGTCGCAGGAGGGCAACCGCCCCGGCTCTTGCCAGCCGGGGGCGGTCGCCTCAGAAAGCGCGCGGCCCAGGTCGGCGGCGCCCTCCAGCGCCAGGCCGTCGCAAAACTTCATCAAGGCCGCGACGTTCTCCGGCGTGTTGGTCACGAACCGCTCTTGCCACCAAAACGCCTCGACGTTGAAAAAGAGCACGGAAAACTGCTCGATCCGATCGCGATTGCCCTCCAGCACACTGCGGAGCAGCTTCCGCCAGATGGCAAACTGCGGCCGGGCGCCCAGCGACACGTCGACCAGGAAGACCGCGTGCCGCGATCCGCCGCCGGCCTCCGTTGCGGGCAACTCCGGCCGCAGCCGGGTGGCGAAATACGACCCCTTGCCGTCGCCGCCGCTGAGCATCACCGTCCCCGGCTCGTGCAGCCGCACGCACAGCGGCCGCTGCTTCGGATTGGTCACCCGGTAACACAACCGCATGGCGTCGCCCGAGGGCTCGCCGGGGGCGTCGATGCGGAGGCGATTCTCGGCCGGGGCATCGACGCTGAAATCGACGACGCACGCCGGCAGCTTCTCCGGCAAGTCCAGCCGCAGCTCCAAGTCCTTGCCGGCCCGCACCAGGTCGACGTCGTAGCCGATGACGATGCGGTGCAGCCTCTGGGGCGCCAAGGGGAAGACGCGGCACTGGAACACCCCCGCCCCCGACCACTCGGCCAGCGCCGGATCGACGCGCTGGCGGACCGTCTCGCGATAGGCCAGGGCCGCCTTTTCGCGGGGGACGATGCGGGCGGTCTTCGGCTGGACCCAGCTTTCACTGCGCAGCGCCAGGATCTGCTCGGCGGCGGTGTCAGTCCCGCGGACCTGCTCGGGCTTGAAGAAGATCGGCGCATCCGGCGCAAACGTCGCCTCCTGGTAGACGGTCTGGCCGAAGGCGAAGAAAAAGGGCGAGGCCTCCTCCGGCAGCCGCAACTGGAAACTGCCCTCCAGTTGCTGCGATCGGTCGTTGAAGTAATAGAGGTCCAACAACACGCGGGCGCGGAAGCCGTCGATGCGGACGTTGGCCTGCATCGCCCGCAGCGGCAGCTCCTCCTTTTCGCCGACCATCAGCCGCGAGGTGTTGGGGACCAGCGTGGAGGGTTTCCAGGTGGCGACGTAGGGCGGGGCGGCGGAGCGGGCGCGTATTGGCACCGTGCCTCCGTAGCGGCCCAGCATCGCCATGCGGTGGCCGCTGCCGCGGCCGCCGAAACCGGTGCCCTCGCCGCTCGCCTCGCCCCAGGCCTGGACATTGAACCCGCCTGAGCCGCGGGCACGGCTGCCAGAACCGGCGCCGGTCGCCTTCTGCTTGGAAGCGTCGGCCCCGGTGAGCGGAACGAGGTCGAAGCCGCTTGGGGTGCCGCCGCCCTGATGCTCGAAGACGGGACCATTGTCGTTGTACTCTTCGGACGTATCGATTTTCGTCGACGCATCCTCGGTAAGCGTCTGGGTGTCTAGCTCGGTGGGCTCTTCGGGCGTTTCCCCGATCTCGAATCTCTCCAGGGGGGCCGGGTCGTTGACATTCTTATCAACCTGACCCGCCGTGGGGCGAGGCGATTTCGTGGCGACCGAATCGTCGGCCGCATGCCGTCCGCAGCCGCCGACGGCCAGCACTGACAACAGTATCCCCCAGGTCCAGCGCTTCATGGCGACGTCCTTTCCGAGAGAATTTGCTGGCACGCGGCGGCAGCCGCCGGCGCAAGCGGACAGACGTGTGTTCCGTCGCGGCGCGTTTGGCCCGCGATCTTGAGCGAGCCTCGGCTCGCCTCCGTCCAACTATTCTCCCTTGGGGTCGGAATTTATTCCCCGGCGACTTCGCGCGGCGGGGGAAAGGGGAGAAAAGAGCCTCCCGCGGAGGCGCGGCGACGCGGAAAAAGGGCAGTGGCGGGGCGGGCGGAGGGGACAGCCCCAGTCAGCGGCTGCCTAGCGGCCGGGCAACCGGGCGCTGAGCGGCAATTGGCGGTCGAGGAACGCGTTGGTCGTGTCGCCGACGCTCACCTCGTCCTCGCGGATGCTCAGCGCGGATTGCAGCGGCGGCATGACCCCCGGCTTGGCCACCACCAGCACGGCGTTCTTCTGCCACTGCTGGCAGAATTCGGCGACGGTGGGCCGGACGTTGCCGCGACACGAATCGGCCAGGTAGACCCGGCCGTCGGCCATGCCCCGGTAGACCACGAAATGGTCGTAGTCCTTGATCTTCAGGGGCACGACCAGGGGGACGCGGGCCTGGGCAAGCTGCTGGAAGGTCATGGTGCCGATGGTCGAGAAGTAGCCCATCTGCACCGCGGCGCGGCGGAGGTCGCTGATCGCCAGGCCGTGCTTCATGCGGTCCTTCACCTCGTCGGCGGTCAGGGTCTTCAGGATCATGTTGACGATTTGGCGTTCGTCGCCGGGGTCGTTCCAATAGTAGCGGAGTATGGTGGCCAGGGCCGCCGCCCCGCAGGAATAGTCGTAGGTCTGCATCACGACGTTGCGCTGGCGGAGTTCCTTCCAACTGGGGACGTAGACCTGCACGAGGTGCTCGCGGTCGCGCAGTGGCGCCCGCTGGCCCTGATCCTGGGCCTCCGCGCGGCTGGCCGCCGACGCCGCCAAAGCGGCGCCCAAAGCGGCGACACACGTCAGTCTGCTGATCCGCTGCATGGCGAAGATGCTCCCCAGTCCGGGCCCGGCCACTGCTTTCCTTGTCTTATATCCGCGCGGCGATTCTCCACCAGCCGCAACTCAGTAGGTAAAGGTCACGCCGAAGATGGTGTTGGCCGAGTCGTCGGTCAGGCCGATGTTCACGAACGGTTCGACGATGCGGTGGCACTTCGTCGCGATCGTCACCGCGAAGCGGAGGTAGATGGGCTCGAGCATGTCACCCTTGACCCGCTCGCCGTTGACCAGCGGCTCGGCGATGTAGGCCCCGTAGAGCATGGTGCTGAACGTGACGTGCTCGTTGACGGCGAAGCCGACGCCGGCTTTATAGTTGTACTGCGCGCCGGGAACGACGTCTTGGCCGTCGAACTCGCGGGCGAAGGGGTGCCGGGTGCCGAAGCCGTAGAAGAAGATCACCGGGTCGTAGGTGTGGATGAACAACACGTTCCAGGAGGCGGCCCAAAGGCCCTGGCCCAGCGTCAATTGCGGGCTGAGGAAGAGGGCGTCATAGAAGCTTCCCTTGCCCGTCGGCGCCGTCACGTCGAAGGTGGCGATAATGTCGGGGTCGCAGCTCTGGCCGCCGCTCTTGTGCAGCATGTAGGAGAAGCCGAAGTCCGTGTCGCCGATGCCCCCTTGATTCAGGAAGTTGTCGCTCTCGAAGGAGGCGGTCTCGGTGTTGGTCCAGCCGAAGGGCACGTTGGCGAACAGTTGCATGCAGTCGGTCAGGCCGTAGCGGACATCTATCGGCACCAGCATCAGCCGCCGCCGCAACAACGAGTCGACGGCGCTGATGGTGCTGCCGGAGACGGTAAGTTGCGTGAAGGGGTGGTCGATAATGAGGTAGTTGAAGCCGACGTCGAGCTGCCATTGTCCCTGCTTCAACAGCACGGACTCCTGGCGGAGGAACTCGTGGGAATTGTCCTCCGGCGCCTCGCCGAGCTTCTGGTCGGGGGCAACGCCCGGCGCCGCGGCAGGCGGCTGGAACGCGGCGGGCGGCTCGATGGCGTAACCGTCCTGGGCCAAGAGGCGGGCGGCGGGCCAACAGGCCAACACCCCCGCAAGCACCAACCCCAGTGCGAGTTTCCGGCAGCGACATGTCTCTTCCATGAGATGCCCCCAGTAGCTAATGGAACCCGCGGTTCAGCCGGCGCGGCCCCATCCATGCGCCACGGCTGCCCTGAACGTGGATTACCGGGTTCCCTTGTGATTTTGGTGCAAGGACCGACCCGAATTCATTCCTCCGCATCCCTATCTCTGCTTGACGGCGGCGCATGACGAAAAATCCGCCCTTTTCGGAACTGACAGGATTATCGGCACGGCGCGCACCGCCTTCGCCAGCAAAAGGCTCATCCGCCGCAAAAACCTTACGGGCGGCCATGTTACAGCCGGCAAAACGTGCAGGCAACGAGCATCCGTTACAACCCCTACATCCGGAATAGCCGGAAGGCAAGGCGGAGGGCGGAGGGTGGAAGGGGGAAGGCCAAACCGCAAGCGTGTGGCCACCCCCTTCGTCTGTCCTTCCCCCTTCCACCCTCCGCCTTTCCTCCATCCTTCCCCCTTCCGCCCTCCCCCTTCATTATGACGAGTTCCGGTTGTAGGGGTTGCGGAAACTCGTCCGCTCCTGCGGCGCGTAGGGGATTTTTCGGTGAAACGGGGACTGCCCAAAAGGATCAATTTGTCGAAAAAGCATGACGATTTTGAGCCGTGGCAATCCAACAGACCCTAGCAATTGTTTCTTGGTTTTGGCGGCACGGTTTAGCCGGATTGCGGCGTTTGGGCTTCCGCGTGGTGCGGCGGCTCGGGAAGAAACGTGACAATCTCATGGAGGAGTCGAAGCAATGAACCGTTTGAATTGGACTTTAGTGTTGGTGCCGCTGGCCCTGGTCGGCCTATTGGCATGTCAGGGCGCGGCCTTTGGTGACGATATGGACCTGCCCTTGGCTCCCCTGCCGTCGGGCGTTACGGCGGCCGCCTACGCGCCGCCGGTCCCCGCGGCCCCCGCGGTCCCCTCGGTCACGGTGACCACTCCTGGGATGGGCTGCGATGAGGGCTGTGGTTGCGGCTGTGGCTGCGACCGTCACTGGATCGTGGGCATCGAGGCCCTCTGGCTGGCGCCGATCGGCAACCAGCGGTGCGCCGGGTTCCAAGTCGACGGCCACGACGCCATCGTCGCCGACACCTGCATCCAAGAGGAGATGACCTTCACCCCGCGGATCACCTTCGGTTGGCAAGGCGAATGCTGGGGATTGCAGGTGAAGTATTTCCAGTTGCACCAGAATGATCCGAGCAACGGCTACAACTGCTCCGAAAGCATCGGCGGCGTTGGGGCCCTCCAGGAGGCCGCCGTCCGCTGCGAGAAATTCGATTTAGAGGCCACCCGCTTGTTCTGCTACGGCGAAACACAGTTCCAGTGGGCCGGCGGCGTCTGCTACGGCCAGTTCGACCAGACGGCCTCGCTGTCGGTCCTGGTGCCGGGCAGCGGCAGCTTCTACAACGGTTGGTCGATGTCCAAACTTGCCTTCCACGGCGTGGGCCTGACCACCGGGTTGACGGCCCTGCGGCCCATCGGCTGCAAGAACCTCAACCTCTTCTGCAGCGTGCAGACCTCCTTGCTCTGGGATAACTGCGCCAACACCGAGCTCCAGGTCCGCTCTACCTACGACGACGCCGACGCCAGCCTCGACGGAGTCGGCCAGAGCAACAGCAGCCTGTTCATCGGGGAGGTCGAGGTGGGCCTGCAGTGGATGGCCCCCTTGAAGTGCGTGCCCGCCGACGCCTTCTTCCGCGTGTCCTTCGACTATCAATACTGGAACACGACCGACGCGGCGGGGATCAATCTTGCCGCGGGCAGCGGCCCCGAGCACGGCCCCGTCGGCTACGCCTTCGGCAGCACCGGCAACGGCAGCACGAACCTGGTCGGCTTCGGCATCAGCACCGGAATCACCTGGTAAGTAGCCGGCGCCGCCAAGCGGCCCACAACGCCAACAGAATCCTCCGACTCTGCCGGCATGGCGCGAACTACTCGCGCCATGCCGGCGTGCCTTTTGCGCCCCAAGAAACAGCAACGCCCCGGCGCGGAAGCCCCGGGGCGTTGCCCGTCCTGGATGTTCACAAGGCGTCTTCGCGAAGGCGACTTCCGAACCTACTTGCAGCAGCAGGACGTCG
This sequence comes from Thermoguttaceae bacterium, assembly GCA_052139835.1. Classification (GTDB taxonomy): domain Bacteria; phylum Planctomycetota; class Planctomycetia; order Pirellulales; family Thermoguttaceae; genus JBKQVT01. The sequence continues at coordinate 25,314 of JBKQVT010000206.1, read as the reverse complement.
CGGTGAGAATCGTCGTGCCGCAGGGGAGCACGGTCAAGCAGACCTTGCTGCCGCACGCGGCGGCGCACACCGTGATCTTCTCACAGGGCGTACAAATTGTGACCTTTGCGGTCAGGAACGCCATGCCGCGGACGTCGGTCCCTTGGACGTCGGTCATCGGCTGCAGACCGCTGATGCCCATCATCGCCAGGGTGGAGTCGGGCACTTGGCTCGGCGTCGCGGCGCAGGCCACGCTGGCCACCATGAGAACCAGGGACGCGATCAGAAGATAACGCATGACACACCCTCCTTCTTATAAAGTTGTGCAGTACCGCCGTCGGAAGCAACAAGCCTCCACGTCGTCGCACAGACCTAAAGATGCCGATTCATCATTTCCGCGGCACCCCGCAAGATTCTCATGAATAACACGGGGTCGTTACAAGTTGCCGAGAAGTTGCAAACGTTGCATCTATCATAGACAGAACTTCCGATTTGGCAAGACCCTGGCACGGAATTTTGCAAAGAATCGTTTTATACATCCCAGCCACCGCCTACCTATGGTGACGCTCGCCAGTGGATAGAAGCGGCACAACAATAGAAAACCGTGATAAGGGCCGCAAAACGCTATAGAAGGGGGCTGGAATGTGGCAAAATACTGTAACGCCACGTGCTAAAAAGCATCTGAAAAAGAAGGCCACAGAACGAGTTGGGGGGCTCGCCGCGATCGCCGCGCCCTATAGGTTCTTCCGTAACAAGAACTACATAGTCCGGCGTAAAGAAACCATCTCGTCATCGCGCGCTAACAACAGGCTAGTGCTGTCAGAACGATCGTTAAATGACGACGCTGATTTATAACAGCCATAGCAGTCATAAGTCGCAAACTAGCGCATTTTCTGGGAGAAATGCCGCTTCCCTCGGCTGCCGATTTCACGCTGATAATGCGGTGATGGAACGATGCAATGGCGGGCGAGGGTCCCACGCGGCCGCTAACCGAAGTGTCAGTCTGGGCGGGAGTTGCGCATGGGGGGGTTTTATGGGCGCCGGCGGCATGCCGCGAGGCCTGAAGCAGGGGTGCCTGCGGCCGCGTTAGACACTTGAGGGCGAAATCGCTGAACAAATAACCGAGACGGCCGCGGTGGCCCCGCGGGTCGCGTAGCGGAGCGCGCGGCTGAGGGAGGGGTCCCGCCGTGCGCGGCGCCGCCGGATCCCGCCGGGGTTGCTCGTCTTGGGTCCGGTCCTAACGATTACGTAATCTGCGGTTGCAAGTCATTGGCCGCGTTGCGGTTAGCTTCGTCGGCCGCTAGCGCGGCGTCGGCACGGCCGGCCGCGGACTTGAAAATTTCCGGAAATCATAACTCCTTGCCAGGTCACAACTAGTGACCTATATGTTCTGAAGAGGCGGCGCGGGGGTTTGCAGTTTCCCGTTCCGTCTGGCAGACTCAGTAAGGGAGTTGTCTTGCGGCCCGCTCCGTGCGACTGCGCGCGGGGAGCGCGCAAGATCAAACAACTGGTCCTTGGCGACCCGTAAAAGGGGAGGTAGCAATGAACGCGTCCCGTGGCGGCAGGTTGGTCTTTTCGTTGCTCGGCTTGGCAGCGGCTGTGGCCGCGCTGCAGGCACCGGTCCGGGGGCAATGTCCCTCCTGTTCCTCGCCCGCCGCGCCGCTGACTTGCCAGGGGCAAGAGTATCGGCTGGTCTATCAGACGGTCTACGAGCAGCATCAGGTGACCGCCTATCGGATCGAGTACGAGACGGTCTACCAGGAGCTGCAGGAGACCCGCTATCGGCCCGTCTGGGAGACCGCCACCCGCGAGTGCCGCTATACCGTGGCGCGGCCGGTGATCGAGACCAGCCTCCGCGAGGAGCACTACTGCGTGAGCCGGCCGGTCTACGAGACGCAGATGCGCGATTGCAGCTACAACGTGCTCCGCTATGTGCAGGAGACGGCCCAGCGCGAGGAGCATTACGTCGTCAATCGCCCGGTGACGGAAACCGCCGAGCGGGAAGAGTGCTGCACGGTCATGCGGCCGGTGGTCGAGACGGCCTATCACACCCAGTATCACACGGTCTATCAGCCGGTGACCACCTGCCACACCGAGTATGTCGATCAGGGGTGCTACGTGGACCAGACCGTCATGAAGCCCTCTTGGCCGTATAGCAGGCTCACTTGGCAGCCGGCCAGCTCGGCGGTCGATCCGGTCACGGGGGCGACGGTCTATCGCCCGGCGGGCCTCTATTGGACGCCCAGCCAGCACGGCACCTACGAGGTGACGCACACCTGGCAGCCCAACCTCGTGCCGCACCAGGTGCAACAGGTCGGCTACGTGCCGCAGGTGGTCGCCCAACAGGTGCCCGTGCAGGTGTGCCGCTACCAGGAGGAACGGGTCTGCCGCAAGGTCCCCTACCAGACGTGCAGGATCGTCCAGGAAGAACAAGTGCGGATGGTCCCCTACACGGTCTGCAAACCGGTCGTCGAGCGGGTCGAGCGCCAGGTGCCGGTGCAAGTGTGCCACATGGTCACCGAGCAATGCGTGCGGAAGGTGCCGGTCGAGACCTGCAAGATGGTTTATGAAGAGCACGTGGACCGGGTGCCGTACCAGGTGTGCCGCATGGCGGCCTACCAGGAGACGGTCCGCATTCCGCATTGTGTCGAGAAGCGGATTCCCGTGACGTACACCTGCACGGTGCCGCACACGGTCTGCTGCCGCGTGCCGGTCAACGCCTGCGGCGAGACGCTGGATGAGGCGGTGGTGCCGACGGTGACGGCTCCGGGGTCGGGCGGCGGCGTCCGCGCCCCGGCGGTGCCGCCCGCGGCGAAGCAGCCCTCCGGCGCCGACGTGCCGCCGGCGTTGTCGCCGAACGACGACGGGCCGCAACCGCACCGCGCGAACAAGACGACCTGATCGCGCCGAGCCCGCTGATGTCGCTTGCTGACAGCCCTTCTTCCGAAACGCCCTCCGAGCTTCTGCGGGGCAAACGCATCGCCTTTGTGGGCCGCCTGGCCGGCATGCCGCGCCGCGAGGCCGCCCAGTTGGTCTCGGCCCAGGGGGCGGTCGTGCGGGAGCCAGCCGACGCCTCGGTCAATCTCCTCGTGCTCGGCGAAGCGGGATTGCCCTTCTCCGAGGGCGACCCACTCGACCCCTGGCCGGACGAGTCGATCCGCCAGGCCGTCGAGGCCGGCACGGTCGAAATCATCACGGAGACGCAGCTTTGGCAGCGGCTGGGGTTGGCTGGCGGCGGGCCCGATCTGCACCGCCTCTACACCCCGGCCATGCTGGCCGAGTTGTTGGGCGTGTCGCTGGCGGTGATTCGCCGCTGGCATCGCCGCGGGCTGATCGTGCCGGAGTGCGAGGTGCGGCGGCTGCCGTACTTCAATTTTCAGGAAGTGGCCAGCGCCCAGCGGCTGGCGCAACTGCTCTCCGCCGGGGTCTCGCCGCGGGCGTTGGAGAAGAAGCTCGCCGGCCTGGCCCGCTGGCTGCCGGGCATCGACCGCCCCCTGGCCCAGTTGTCGGTCATCGTCCAGGGCAAAGACATCCTCTTGCGGCAGGGCGACGGGCTGATCGAGCCGGGCGGGCAGTTTCGCTTCGACTTCGAGGCGGCCGAGGGCCTGCCCGCCGAGCCCGTTTTGCCCGCCGGCGGCGAAACCCTCCCCGCCGTGGCCGACGTCGAGTCGCATCCGGCCTCGGCGGAAGAGATGTGCCGCCTGGCCGCCGAGTTGGAGGAAGAGGGCCAGTTGCCCTCCGCCGCGGAGATGTATCGGGCGGCCCTGGCCGCCGCCGGCCCCAGCCCCGAAGTGTGCTTCCAGTTGGCCGAACTGCTCTACCGCACGGGCGACCTGCCGGCCGCCAGGGAACGCTATTCCATGGCCGTCGAGCTCGACGAGGACTACGTCGAGGCGCGGGCGAACCTGGGCTGCGTGCTGGCCGAGACCGGCCAGCGGGAGCTGGCCGTGGCCGCCTTCGAGGGCGCCTTGCGCTATCACGCCGGCTATGCCGACGCCCATTATCATCTGGCCCGCACCCTGGACGACATGGGCCGCCGCGGCGAGGCCGAGGAGCACTGGCGGCTGTTCTTGGCCATGGCGCCGGACAGCCCCTGGGCGGCCGCCGCCCGCACCCGGCTGGGACAGTAGGCCCGCCTCGACGGGGACTGATGCAGTTCTCGAAGGCTGGCGATTATCGTCCTCGCCGCCGCCGCGTCCACGCGAACAGCCCGATAGCACCAACGCCGAGGAGGGTGAAGGTGGAGGGCTCGGGCACGGCGGCCGCGGCAGCGGCCTCGACAATCGAGTCCATGCCACCGAACGAAGCCTCCCCGCCGCCACCGGCCACGGCGCCGCCCGCGATCGCCGGGGAGGTCGTCGCCACGGCCACCGTGTTGGCGGGCTCCGCCGCCATGTCCATGGCCACTTGGCTGTCGTCGGGGCCCACCACCCCGGGGATGACCAGCAGGCCCAGCAGGCTCACCGTCCCAGAGCGGCCGACGTTGATGATGCCCTTGGTGGGCAAGGCCGCGGCGTCGGCGACCTCGATCGTGCCGTCGCTAATGGTCGTGCCGCCGGTGTACGTGTCGCTGCCGGAGAGGATCAACACGCCGCCGCCGCTGAGGGTCACGCTGGCGCCCGTGCCGGTTTGGCTGATGGGCCCGGAGATGGTCAAGCGGCTGCCGGTGGTGGCACTGACGCTCAGGTTGTTGCCGAGCACGACCGGCACGGCGATGGTTTGGTTGCCGCCGCTGTCGGCGATCGAGACATTCGCCGTGCCGTTGCTCAGCGTCAATGTGCTGGCGGTGTCGCCGCCGCTGCGACTGATGGTGTAGCTGCCGCCGCCGGTGGTGCTGAAGGCTAGCGCGGCCAGTGTCCGGCTGCCGTCCAGAGTGACGGTTACAGTGGCCGGGCCGATGCTTGTGCCGAAGGTGGCCGTGTCGCCGCTGGTACCAAAGGCAGCCGTGTCGCCGGCGCTGCCCGGAATGCTGCCGCCCTGCCACTTGCCGGAGGCGCTCCAGCTTCCGCCTCCGGAGGCGCCCCAGACGCCGTCGATCGCGTAGTGAATGTCGTTGATGGCGAAATAGGCCGGGGTGTTCATCCACGGCCCGCTGTTATCGGACGACGTCAGGTTGAAGTACAGACAAGTTGCGCCGGCCAACGAGGAGAGGTTCAGCGGCGTCCATTGGCCTATGATGTAGTCGGGCGTGCCGTTGAGTTGGCGATAATCGGCCAGATAGAAAGTCACGCTGTTGGCCAGCAGAACGTTGTTGGCGTTGGTTCCATAGACCGTCAATGCGAACCAGTCGCCCGCTGCGAATTGCTTGGCGAAGCTGTCGCCGTAGAGCATGGAGAGGACGGCATACGTCGTGTTGGTCACGTAGGCGCCCTGGATTTGGGCGTTGGCGGGCAAGGTGAGGCAGGGGAGTTGGTCGAGTTGCATGGGGATGGCCGGGTTCAGGTCGTTCACGTCGCCGTAAGCGATTCCATAATTTCCGCTGCCGCCCGAAGCCGATGCCGTGTACGCGCTGAACTGGTTCGCATCGGTGGAGGTCGTCTGGTCGGTGCAATTGGAGTAGGCGAACCCGCTCCAGCTTCCGTAGGTGATGTTGTAGCGATTGACGAAGGAAACTCCTCCGCTTTGAAAGGCGCCGACCTCGTCCGTGCCTCCCGAGGGGTCAAGTTGGTCGGTGAAACTGGCGGCGGGGCCATTCCAGTAGTTGCCGCCGCCCGGGCCCGAATAGGTGTTTGGCCCTGGTCCCAGGTCGGCGAAATTCACCACGGCTGCTGCCGCGTTGGCAGCGGCGCAGAGCGTCATGCCGGCAACCAGCAGCCACCGCAGTGTTTTGGTGATGGTTCCTCTCATGGAAAACCCTCGTCGTTCAGGCGGGTCGCCGCCGATAGCCCCAGAACATCCCCACAACGCCGGCGGCGCCGAGCAGCGCGAGCGTCGACGGCTCCGGCACCGACGACAACGTCAAATCGCCCAAGGCGAAATAGGCGGGCGTGTTCATGTAGCCCCCACTGTCGTTGTCCGACGAAGTCAGGCTGAACTGGAGCGACTTGACGTCAGTGCCCAGGCCCGTCAGATTGACGTTCTCCCAGTCGTTGACGATGCTGCCGTCCTCGGCCAGGTAGAAATCGACGGGCGCTCCCGTCGGCTGGCCGTTGGTGTCCAATCCGCTGATGGTCAGCAGGAACCAACTCGAGCTGTCGAACTGGTGGGCGGGAGAATCCTGCCCGTTAAGCATGGCAAGATAGGCGTAGGTCGTGTTCGTGATGTCGGCGCCGAGGACCTCGGTGGGCGTGGGCAGGGTGATCGTCGGTGAATAGAAGCCCTCGTAGGCCACGGCATAGGTCGAGCCTGGTCCTTTGACGCCGCCGCCCGTGATGGCCGCATACTGATTGCTCCAGCCATCGGTCGTTGTGTCAACGACATTGGAATAAGAGAAACCTTCCCAATAATATTCGTCGGGCGCCGATCCATTCGTGAAACCGACTCCCCCACTGGTAAATTGGCCGACGATTTCCGAGCCGCCGTAGCCATCCGGCTGAGCCGTGCCGTTGGGGGCGGGTCCGTTCCAGTAGTAGCCTGTCATAGCGCCGCTGTTGTTGAATTGCGTTTGTGCACCAGCGTTTGGCAAGGTGAGGTCGCTGAAGTTCACGATCGTGTTTCCGCGCGCGTTACCGCTGGGAGAACCAAGGCCCAGGACCAACGAGGCGAGCAAGGGCAGGCAAAGTTTGCCGAACGTTCTCATCGAAAGCATCCTCCACGAAGTTGTTGACTGATTGACAATGCTGAATGATCGGAGCTAACGCACGACGGCTCGGCGACGCCAGGCCAAAGGTGCTCCGAACGCGATGGCCGCGATCGCCAACGAAAACGTGCCCGGCTCGGGCACCGCGTCGAGCACGCCGACGCCGGCCAGGCAGAATCCTTCGGAACCGGCAGCCGAGTACGCCGGCCATGCGTCGTTGATGATGTGCCCCTGCGAATCGTAGCTCGCGTAGGCCGGATTGATGTCGCCCACACAATCGACCAGCCGCACTTCGGTCACGTCGTTGATGTTCAGCAACGGCGACACGCCGGCCAACTCGCTGAGGTCGAACGGCGTGCCCCAGCCGGCGGGATCCTTGCCGGCCAGGTCGTAGAGATTGGTCGGATCGAGTTGGCCGTAGCTGCCGACCTGGGTCGTGGTTTGCGTGAGCGAGACCGAGGGAAAGCGGAAGAAGTTCACGCCGTCAGAGCTGACCTCGACGAAGGCGAGTTTGGCCCATTCCGTGTTGCCGGACGAGAAACCGTTGCCGAAAACGGCGAAGTCCGGTCCCGGGCCGTTGGTGATCGCCTTGGCGAAAGTGAGCGTGATCGTTCCGCCCTGGCCCAGGGCGATGGCGTAAGAGGTTGATTGCGGTTGCGGCGGCTCGCCGATGGGGGCGGTGTTCGCAGGGGGTCCGCCATAAGTGGCATAGCCCAGGCTCGGGTTATCGATTTCAACGAGCCCGCGGTCGATCGTATAGCCCGTGGCCCACTCGACGATACTCGGATCGGCGGCCGGGATCGCCGTCGAGCCAGGCTGACCGCCGGCGGGGGAATAGGGCCCCGCCGCCGACACGCCGGGCTGGAGCAGTACGAGCAAACCAAGCAGCAGAAGCGTCCGAAGCATTTTCAGTTTCCTCCAAAGAAGTGGACATCAGGGGTCGGCAACTCACGAAAAACGCTGCCCATGTTGTTGACGAACCTGGCAGCCAGAATCAGCCCTCACGTCGCCGGTGTCACTGGGCAGTCACCTCCTTTCGTTCATCTTTTGGCATACGGTCATGGGAACACCCGATCAATACGACGCGGCATTGATCACCTCCTGTCCGTCTCGGGTACTCAAGGCAGTGAGCGTCTGGGCCGAAACGGAGTTGGTCAAGAAATGGACGGCCCCATCGACGAAGAGAGTGTTCGCTCCGCCAAGGTGGCTGCTCGAAATCCCCCACGTTCCTCCGGCGCCCTTCCCCGGTCCCCGGTTCGTCACCGGCAGGTTGGATCCATCCGGATAGACGGAATTCGGGGCGTTGTTGTATCCGCTCAGCGAGTTGATTGCGTAGGCAGCCTGGTTGTAGTGCGGCCGGCCATGGATCCATACGCCTCGTCCGAAGTTCACCGTTTCCGCGACATGAATCGTCTGGGAAGTCCCATCGACGAAATTGCCGAACTGCAACTGCTGACGTTCAGCGAAGCCGCCGTGGTCCTGCAACTGGCTCGAACTGGGGGCGGCCGGGAACAGCCGATTCACCCCGTTCAGACCGTTGTAGTCGATCACGGCGAACTGCATGCTCGGATCGGCCAGCGGCAGGGAGTGCGGGGCTTTTTGCAGTCCGTAGGCGTGGTTTGACGACGGGCAGAGGTAAGCGGGGATGATCGTTTGACCCAGGGTCACGTTCGCGCCTTCGTCGATCGCCAGGTCCATCTGGAGGCTCCCGTAGAGAGCTTGCTGCCCAAGGAACGGCAGGATCATGGCGAACACTCCCGGGCGGTATGGCCCCGTATTGAGGAGACTGACCGGAATGGCGTCAGGGTTCGTCCCGTCCGGGTAGCCCACCAGCGCCGTCCCCACCGGAAAGCATCCTCTGGTCGTATTGAAACCATGTAGCGCCAGCCCGATCTGGTGCAGGTTGTTGCAGCAGGTGCTGCGGCGGGACGACTCGCGCGATGCCTGGACCGCCGGCAGGATGAGGCCGATCAGGATGCCGATGATCGTAATGACGACCAGCAGTTCCACGAGCGTGAACGCCCGCGGCCGCGATGGGAAAGGGCCGACCATGACGGTGATGCGCGCAATCCCGGCGCGGTCGCGTCGCCGTGTCGGCGCGCACGCCGAGCGCACGCGCAAAAGGCGACCCGATAAGCGAGGGAAGCGCGGTTACTCCAACGACAACTTTACGGCCTCTGCCCCTCGCAGAAAGCCGCATGTCACGCGTTGGTAGGTCTTCTGACTTCCGAGTTCGGGTTGTCCGGCCTTCTCGTCGTCGTGCCGGCAACTGGGCCGGCCCGTTCTACGCGACAATGGCCAGGAGACTGGACTCACCCTCCAACACTCGGTTACAGCGGCGGGGGGCCGTCCCGGATTTGCACCGGGTTCCCTGTGTGTCGGCCCTTCAAAGTGAAGCGGCCGGCCACCAACGCACCGATCAAACGCGGTTATCGTACCCAAGTGCAAAAAGGCTGTCAAGGACCCCCGCGCGAAAATGTGCCGGGGCCTGTTTCCGCCGGCTACGGCAGCCTATAGTGATATTCTTGCGGCGTGAGGGAAAAGACATGCGGAAGACACCGTGGATTTGGTTCGCGCTCTGTTTTTGCGCCGCGGGGGGAATCGTGGCCCTCCGGGGCCTTCGGCGTGATCCCCTCGATCATGCCGTCCACGGCAGGCCGCGGATCGTCTCCCTGGCGCCGAGCGTTACGGAGATCGTGTTTGCCCTCGGCGGCGGAGATTCGCTCGTCGGCGCAACCGATCGCTGCGATTATCCGCCCGAGGCAAGGAAGATCGCTCGCATCGGCGGCTACGGCGCGCCTAACGTGGAAACGCTGCTGGCCTTGAATCCCGACCTCGTCATCGCGGTCGGACTTGAACGGGAGGACGTCGCCGAGGTGCTGCGCAGATCAGGCATCCGGGTGCTGGATCTCCGAATCCGCAATTTCGAGGAACTGTTCGCGGCGATCCGGCAGATCGGCGCAGCAATGGACAAACTACAGCAGGCTGAAGGCATCGTGGCACGGATGCGAGCCGAACTCGAAGCGGTCACGGCACACAATGGCACCAAACCTCGCGGAAAACGCCCCAAGGTCTTCGTCGAGATAGGCGATCATCCCCTGATGACCGCGGGCGGCGCATCGTTCCTGGACGACCTGATTTGGCGGGCCGGCGGTGTCAATGCGGCACATGACATTTCCCAGGCGTACACAAGCATCAACCCCGAGAAGGTCATCGAGTGGAACCCAGACGTCATCATTGTCGCCCGGATGGGCCAACCCGGAGATGCAGCCATGCAACTGTCCCGACGCATAGGCTGGGCCGACATCGCCGCCGTGAAAAACGGGAGAGTCGTCGACGACATCGATCCCGACCTGCTCTTTCGTCCCAGCCCGCGTTTGATCGACGGAGTGAAGGTGCTGGCCGTTCGCCTCGACAACGTGGGAGGCAAACAGTAGATGTCCAGTTCCTGTGACAAGAAGAGCTTGGTCGTGTATGGCGTCCTGTTGCTGGCGCTGGTGGCCGCGTGCCTGGTTTCGCTCTTTGCGGGAGCCGTGCCGCTTTCCGCCCATGACGTATGGAGTTCCGGGATCTTCCGCTTGCGGCTGGCCCGGACCGCGCTGGGCGCGGTTGCCGGGGCGGGGCTCTCCGTGGCGGGCGTGGTTTTCCAAGCCATTCTGCGTAACCCGTTGGCGGAGCCCTACGTGCTGGGCGTCTCCTCGGGAGCGGGATTGGGGGCGGCGCTGGCAATCGTGCTCGGGCTCGGCGCCGCCGGCGCTTGGACGCTCCCCGCCGCGGCGTTCGCCGGGGCGCTGGCCACGATCCTGTTGGTTTATGCCCTGGCTCGAACGTCCACCGGAACCGCGCCCGTTCAGACACTCCTTCTGTCCGGCGTTGTGGTCAGCGCGGTGCTGGGAAGTATTCTCATGTTCGTGGTGTCCGTCGCCCCTGCGGAGAAGTTGCACGGCATTGTTTGGTGGCTTCTGGGCAATCTTCAGGTGTTTGATTGGGGGCTATTGCGCGTCGTTTCCGCCGTCGTCGCGGCCGGACTCGCGGTGAGCGTGCTTCTTGCCAGGGATTTGAACCTCATGGCCCTGGGAGAAGAGCCGGCGGCACACCTGGGCCTTGACGTCCCGCGGACGAGGAAGCTGTTCTTCCTGTTGGCGTCCCTTATGACGGGGGCCACCGTCGCAGCGTGCGGCCTCATTGGCTTCGTGGGACTGATCGTTCCGCATACGGTGCGCCTGGTGGCCGGCCCGGACCATCGCCGGCTGGTGCCGGCGTCCGCACTGGCTGGCGCGGCATTTCTGGTGTTGGCGGATGCCGTTGCGCGGACGATCATCGCGCCACGGGAAGTGCCGATCGGCGTCGTCACTGCAATCCTTGGCGGCCCGTTCTTCCTGGGGTTGCTGAGGAGGCGAAAGGCCTCCTACTGGGACTAACATGCTACTGCTTCAGAACGTCAGCGCCGGCTATGCCGAGAGACTCGTGTTGCAGGACATCGCGGTGAACGTCACCGCCGGAGAGTTCGTCGGCCTGATCGGGCCCAACGGCTCGGGAAAGACCACGCTGCTGCGTGTCATCAGCGGCGTGCTGCCTGCCCGGCAAGGAGAGGTTCGGCTCGGGGGACGCCGGCTGCCGGAAATGGGCAGACGCGACGTGGCCATGCGCGTGGCGGCTCTGTTGCAGGACTGCGCCTCGGGGTTGGCGTTCTCGGTCGGCGAGTTGGTCTTGATGGGGCGGTCGCCCCATTTGCCCCGATTCGGGCGTGAAACCGTGCACGACCTGGCCATCGCCAGGCGCGCGATGGATCTGGCCGGTGTTTCGCACATCGCCGACCGGCCGATCACCGAACTTAGCGGCGGCGAGCGACAACGGGCCTTCCTGGCCATGTGTCTCGCCCAGGAACCGGAACTGCTGCTCTTGGACGAGCCCACCAACCACCTCGACATCGGGCATCAACTGTCGATTCTCAACTTGATCAAGGACCTGAGCCGCCAGGCCGGCATGACCGTCGTCGCCGTCTTCCATGACCTCAACCTGGCCGCCGAATTCTGCGACCGACTGGTCCTGTTGGATCGTGGACGGATGGCGGGCGCGGGTACGCCGGCCGAGGTCCTCACCGCCGAGATGATCCTGAACGTCTACGGAGCGAGGGTCTCCGTCGGCCGCAATCCCGTATCCAACGCCCCCCACGTCGTTCTCGCCGCCAACGGGCCTTCCGGCACGCCCTTTGCAGAAAAGGCTTCGCCCGCTATCATAACGCATGGCGCCTGACGTGATTAACCCTGTTTTCAGTTGGCGGAGAGCATGATGAAAGTCCTGATCGTTGACAAGTTGTCGCCCGAAACCGTCACCTCGCTCGAGCAACTCGGCATGGAAGTGGAGGTCGGCAAAAACCTCACGGCCGAGGCCCTGCCCGGCGTGCTGGGCGGGACGGATATCCTCGTGGTCCGCTCGACCAAGGTGACGGCCGCCGCCATCGAGGCCGCCCCCCAGCTTTCCCTCATCATCCGCGCCGGGGCGGGGGTCGATACCATCGACCTCGCCGCCGCCAGCGCACGGGGCATCTACGTGGCCAATTGTCCGGGCAAGAACACGGCGGCGGTGGCCGAGCTGGCCGTCGGGCTGCTGATCGCGGCCGATCGGCGGCTGGTCGACGCCACCGTGGCCCTGCGCAACGGCGCGTGGCAGAAAAAGGAATTCGGCAAGGCCCGCGGACTGGACGGCCGCACCCTGGGGATCCTCGGCTTCGGCGCCATCGGCAGGGCCGTGGCCCAGCGGGCGTTGGGATTGGAGATGAAGGTCATCGCCTGGTCGCGGAGCCTGACGCTGGCAGCGGCCGAGCAGGCCGGCGTTGGCTACGCCGCCTCGCCGGCGGAGCTGGCCGCCGCGGCCGACGCCGTCAGCGTCCACCTGGCGGCGACGCCCCAGACCAAGCACATGGTTGGCAAGGCCTTCTTCGATGCGATGGCCCCCGGAACGATCTTCATCAACACCTCGCGCGGCGCGCTGGTCGACACCGGGGCCTTGCGGGCGGCCATGGCCGAGAAGGGGCTCCGCGTCGGGCTGGACGTCTTCGAGGGCGAACCGGCCGGCGGCGAGGCCGCCTGGTCTGACAAGGAGCTGGCCGCGCTGGCGACCTGCACGCCCCACGTCGGCGCCTCGACCGACCAGGCCGCCGAGGCCATTGCCGCCGAAGTGGTGCGAATCGTCGAGACCTTCCTCCGCACCGGCCACCCCGTCGGCGCGGTCAACCTGTCAAGCGGCTCGCCGGCCACGCAACGCATGGTCGTGCGGCATTACGACCGCGTGGGCGTGCTGGCGGCCGTCTTGGACGGTTTGCGCGAGGAGGGGATCAACGTCGAGGAGATGGAGAACGCGGTGTTCGCCGGGGCCGAGGCGGCCTGCTGCGCGATGCAACTGAACAAGGCCCCTTCCGCCAAGCTGGTCGCCTGCCTGCGGGCAAACGCGAACATCATCCACGTGCTGCTGGGCCCCCGGGCTTAGGTCTTAGGGCCGTTCATCCTTGCTGGCGCGATTGCGTCGTCCGTCCGCCGGGATGACCCCGGCGGCTCGCCGGGCGTCTAGCTTGGCCCCACGACAGGGCCATGGGGAACGAGATGGCGCGGAATGGTGTTGCCCGAACTGTTACCAAACCTTCGCCGCCACGGCGTGCCAAGCCCACTTCGGGAAAGAGCTATTCTTTCACGGTCCAAGGGCCCGTGTGTCGCTCGCAGCGCCAGCCGGCCCTTTCTTCCTGACCGCATTCTCTTACGACCCCTAGGGTGTCGGCGGCACGGTCGGGATGGCGGCGGGCTGCGGACGGCCCAGTTGCAAGAGGTCGTCCGCTTGCAGCAGTCCGGCCAGATCGATGACCGCTTGCCACTGGTCGCCCAGCAGTTGCAAATAGGTGGCGATCGTGCCGGCCAGGGTCTGCTGGGCGCTGACCACGTCGCTGAAGGCGATCGAATCGGGGTCCTGCTGGTGCCGCTGATACAAGGCGCGGTAGGCGCGAACCTGGTCGAAGAGAATGCTCTGCTGGTAATAGGCAAAGCTCTCGCGATTGGTCTGGTAACGCGCGTAGATGTCGGCCAGGTCGCCCAGCAGTTCGTTGCGGGCGCGGTCATACTCGCTGCAGGCGCGGGCCAGGGCGGCGTCGGCGGCGAGGATGTTACCGCGGTTGTTGTCGAAGATGGGCAGCGGCACGCCGACCTGAAGGCTCAACACGGTATTGAACGGCGGCGTGGTGAAGTCGTGCTCGATGACCGTGTTCACGTCCACGTCGGGAACGTTGGGGGTGAGCTGGGCCAGCTTCAACTGGTATTGCGCCTTGGTCACGCTGTTCCGCGCCATGAGCAGATTGGGGTGAACCTGCAAGAGCCGCTGCTTGGCATCCTCGTAGGCGATCAACGGCACGCCCACGTCGACGCGGCCGGCCAACGGCGCCGGCGGCATGTCGGGACAGTTCATGGTGGCCGCCAGCTTCCGCCACGCCGATTCATAGTCGTGTTGCGACTGGATCAGTTGTGTCTGCGCCTGCATGGCCAGCACGCGCACCTGGTACGGTTCGTAGGGGGCCGCCAGGCTGCCCACCACCTGGCTGGTCTGCGCCCGATAGATGGCCGCGGCGAATTCCGACAGCGCGCGGTTGACGCGGAACCGCTCCAGGGCCACCAGCACGGCGAAATAGTTGCTCCGCACCTGCGTGGCCAGGTCGTACTGCGTGCGCGACAACGTCAGCCGCGCGTTCTCCAGATCCATACAGGCCGCGTTGCGGGCCAGCTTGAGCTTTCCGCCGGTGGAGATGGTCTGGCTGATGCCCACCCCCTGATAACCGGCCGTGCTGCCGGTGTTGATGTCGTCGGCCTGGTAGCCCACGTGCGGGTTGGGGTGCAGGCCGGCTTGAATGGCCGTCCCCCGCGCGGCCTCGACGTCGGCGGCCGCCTGGCGGATCAGCGGGCTGCGGCTCATCGCCAGCCGCTGCGCCTCGTCGAGCGTCAGCGCCGCCTGGCCGGGAAGCAACTGCGGTCCGACCGGCGCGGGCATCGCCGGCAGGGCCGCATAGAGCTTCTCGATCTCGATCCGCCGCTGCGTTTCCACTTCCCCGGGACGCAGCGGCGGCAAGTGGATTGGCGGCGCCTCGCTGCCCGGCAGCGCGGGCGGAATCTGCAACGGTTGCGGCGGCGTCCGCGCGGCAGGCGGCGCGCCCGGCGCGACGGCCGTCACGAAGGCCGCCGGGGTTCCCGGCCCGGCCGCTTCGTCGCGCAAGACCGCCCCGCGAACGTCGCCTGGCGCGCCGGCCGGCACGGCCATGGCGGCCGGGGGACGCGGCTCCGACGGGGGCGCCGGCAGGCTCGGGTCGCTGTCCACCGGCCAGTTGGCCTGGGGTGTGGCTGGCCCTGTGGCTGCGGGGAGCGGGGTCACGTCCAGCGGCCGGCTGGCGATGTCGCGGACATAGGAATCGACGTTCCGTTGTCCATCGTCCTGGCAACCCGCCGCGCCGAGGAGCAACGCCACGGCCATGCCGAGCCGGCACAAGGTCGTTTTACAACTCATGGCAGCAGGCCCTCGCGTCGCGTGGCGCGGAATATCTGGGATTCGACAGTCCTGCGTTTTCTATCGGACGTGGCGAAAGTGCCGATCAGAGTTGGCCGCCGGGGTTGCTTTATGCGGGTTGTAGTAGCACCGCGCCAGCGCCGCGGCCGCGGCGAAAAACGCGCAATCGGCAGGGCTTTTCCAGATTGCCGTCGCTTGAAAATGCCACCCCTTGCGAGGTGTTCCGTCGGTAGTCTTCCCGCCAACGGTGGCAGGCCAGCGTCCCCTGTTGCGTTTCGGAAATTGACATGAATGGTTGGCACAAGTATCCTGGAAGGATAGGTATACTGGTCGTTACGATCTCCCCGGTCCGGGTTTCCACGGTAATTGGTTTGTCCATCGCGATGACACTCGGGAAGCGAAAGACGGCTTGGCTCGTCATTGTGCTCTATGCGGCGACCGTCTGCGCCGGCCAGGGCCTGCACCTGCTGCCCGGATGTGGCCACGCGGTGCAATTACGGGGCGCGTGGCTGTCTTGCGACGCATCGGTGAGCGACCACCAGGCGTCCCAATGCTGGCACGGCGACGTACTCGGCCCTGCGATGGGCGCATCGCACTGGGCCCATGATGCCGACGGTTGCCCGATCTGCAAGCTCTGCCTGCTGCCGCCATATGGCGGTTCAACTGCCGCCCCCGTTTCCGCCGAGTTGATTCTCTGCAATGCGATTTGGTTATCGGAACCGAACGTCTCTCACAGCGTCGGCTCGTCTTTCCTGAGCCGCGCCCCGCCCACGGTCTGAGTTGCCTCGAGGTAGTCGCCGAAGCAGCTTGCGCAGGCTGCGACGAGGCGACAACATGCGCTGCATGAATGCGTGGCGCGTATCCCGCTCGCAGACCATGCAGCGATGGACTGACTCGCTGCCGCACCGGAAGCCCGTTCCGTGCTGATGAGGCACTTGCGGCACGTCGCATAGACAAGTACCCGAGCCGGGTTTTCATGCCGGTCGGTGTTTCTCGGCTGTCGCGACGACCCGAAGCGGCTGGCCTATGTGATCGATTCCATCGCAGAGCCTTGATCCTCGTTCCACCTTGGCCGGATTCGAGCTACATCATCCAAAACGAAGGAGAGTGTCGATGACATCCGTCTCTCGCGGATTGAAGGCCACCGTGCCGGTCGTGGTGCTGGTGGTGGCGGTTGGCGCGGGGATCGCGTATCGCGCGAACCTGGTGTCCTGGTGGGCCGGCATCACGACGCCGGTCGCGGCCGACGCATCGCCGGCCACCGCGCCGGAATTGGCCGGGAAGAAGGACGCGCTGGTCTTGCCTGCGGACGTCGCCCAGCGGCTGGGAGTGCGGACCGCGCCGGCCCGGCCATCGACCGTGCCAAGCACGCTCGAGCTTTCGGGCTCGCTGATTCTGGATTCCGATCGGCTGGCGCACGTCCACGCCCGGTTTCCCGGCGAGGTCGTCGAGTTGGGCAACGCGGACAAGGGGTCGCGGCCGGTCGCCTTCGGGCAACATGTCCGCAAGGGACAGGTCTTGGCGGTGATCTGGAGCCAAGACCTGGGCGAGAAGAAAAGCGAGTTGGTCGACGGCCTGTCGCAATTGCACCTCGATGAGGAGAGCCTGCAGCGGCTCAGCGAGGCCTCCGCCGAAGGGGCCATTCCCGACCGCACCCTCCGCGAGGCCCGGCGAAAGGTCGAAGCCGATCGGATCGCGGTCGCCAAGTCCTTGCGGACCCTGCAAAGCTGGCGGCTTTCCCAGAAGGAAATCGACGAGGTGCGGGCCGAGGCCAGCCGCTTGATCCGCGAAAAAATGCCCGTCCCCCCGCAGCTTGTCCAGCAGTGGGCTCGGCTCGACGTGGTCGCGCCACTGGATGGCGTGATCATCGAGCGCAACGTCGCCCTCGGCGAGCTGGTCGACACCACGAGCGACCTGTTCAAGGTCGCCGACCTTTCGCGGCTGGGCGTGCTGGCCTATGCCTACGAGGAAGACCTGCCCACGCTGGATTCGCTGCCCGCCAGCCAGCGGGCGTGGTCGGTGACCGTCGGCTCCGGCAGCGACGCGGCCTCGCGGATCGGCCGTTTCGACCAGGTGGGCTGCATCATCGATCCCAACCAGCACACGGCCCTGGTGATGGGCTGGGTCGATAACCCCGACGGCAAACTTCGCGTGGGGCAGTTCGTCACCACGCGGTTGGAGATTCCGCCGCCGCCGGGCGAAGTGGTGGTTCCGGCGTCGGCCTTGGGCGAAGAGAGCGACCACACTTTCATCTTCGTGCAGTCGGACGGCAAATCGACCTACGTCCGCCGCAGCGTCGCCGTCATCCGCCGCCAGGGCGACAAAGTGTGCATCCGCAGCCAGCCCACGCCCGAGGAGAAGCGTCGGGGGCTGGAGCCGCTGGCGGCGGGCGAGCAAGTGGTCGTCTCGCGGGTCGTCCAGTTGGCCGCCTGCCTCGACGATCTCCAGCAAGACGCCGCCGCACCCTCCAAAGACCCGAGGTAGTGATGATCAATCGTCTGATTCGTTGGGCCCTCCACAACCGGCTGGTGGTGATCCTGCTGGCCGCGGGGCTGTTGGGCTACGGCATCCACGCCTTTCGCGAGGTGAACGTCGAGGCCTATCCCGATCCGGCGCCGGCCATCGTCGAGGTGGTGGCCCGCTATCCCGGCGCCTCGGCCGAGGAAGTCGAGCGGCAGGTGACGATTCCGCTGGAAGTGGCCCTGGCTGGCATGCCCGGGCTGGCCATCACCCGCACGCAGTCGTTGTTCGAGTTGTGCTATGTCAGCAACGAGTTCGAATACGGCGTCGATCCGGCCGCGGCCCGGCAGGAAGTGCTCAACCGTCTGCGATTGGCCGACCTGCCGGCCGGGGTAGCCCCCGATATCTCCCCCCGGTCGCCCACCGGCGAGATCTTCCGCTACGTGCTGGTTGGCCCCAAGGACTCCGCGGGACGCGACATCTACGATCCCAACGATCTCAAGTCGCTGCAGGACATGACGCTGGAGAAGCTGTTTCGCCGCCTGCCGCGGGTGGTCGACGTGACCAGCTTCGGCGGGACCGTGAAACGCTACGAGATCCATCCCGACCCGGCGCGCATGCAGCGCTACGGCATCACCCTCCAGCAGCTCAAGGACGCGATCGCCTCGAACAATTCCAACGTCGGGGGCGACTACATCGTCGAGGGCGGCGCCGCCCACGTGGTCCGCTCCCTGGGGATGTTGGGTATGGGGCAAGACCCCATGGAAACCGCGATGGGCATGAAAGACCCCGTCGCCGCGCGCAACTACCTCCGGGCCGAGGAAGAACGCCGCATCCGCGAAATCCGCCAGATCGTGCTCAGCGCCACCAACAACGTCCCGGTGCGCGTCAACGACGTGGTCGAAGGGGGACCGTTGCGGGCCGGTTCGCCGCCGGGCAAACAGGGCGTGGTGATGGGCTACCAGACGCGCCTCGGACACGTGATGCGGAGCTTTCCGCTGCGCGACGCTCAGGGACGCGAAGTGCTCGATGCCCGAGGCCGCCGCGTCTGGCACGACGACGACGAAGTCGTGGAGGGCATCGTGCTGCTGCGCAAGGGCGAGCAATCGCTGCCCGCCCTGGACGACATCCACGCCCTGGTCAAGCAACTCCACGAAATCCCCGGCCGCCTGCTGCCGGGCGTGAAGATCGAACCCTATTACGATCGCACCGAACTGATCGGTGTCACCACCGGCACCGTTCAGGAAAACCTGCTGGCCGGCATGGCCCTGGTCACGGTGGTGCTGCTGCTGTTCCTCAGCAACGTCCGCACCGCGCTGATCGTGGCCATCAACGTGCCGCTGGCGCTGCTGTTCGCCGTGGCCGTGCTCTTCCTGCGCGGCAAATCCGCCAATTTGCTGTCGATCGGCGCGGTCGACTTTGGCATCATCGTCGACTCCTCGGTGATCATGGTGGAGAATATCTACCGCCACCTGAGCCGCGGCGTGGATGCCCATCTGCCCATCGATCAGCGGATTCTCCGTGCCTCGGGCGAAGTGCAGCGGAGCCTGGCGTTTTCTACGGCCGTCATGGTGTGCGCCTTCCTGCCGCTGTTCACCATGGCGGGCCCGGAAGGACAGATCTTCGGCCCCATGGCCGATACCTACGCCTTCGCCCTGGCCGGGGCTTTACTCTTGGCGCTGGTCCTTTCGCCCGTGCTCTGCTCGCTGTTGCTGTCAAAAGTCAAGCCCCGGCCCGACAACTGGCTGGTGCGCACGCTACAGGCTGCCTTTCTGCGGCAGTTGGACCGGTGCCTGCGGCATCGCGTGCTCACGCTGGGGGTGTTCGCCCTGATCGTGGCGGCGACCGCCGCGGTAGTCCCCATGCTGGGCCGCGAGTTCCTGCCCGAACTCGAGGAGGGCAACATCTGGATCGCCGGCACCTTCCCGCTGAAAACCTCGCTGGATGAGGTGTGCCACGGGGTGAAAATCATGCGCAGCATCGTCGAGCGCTACCCGGAGTGCGAACAAATGATCAGCGAGGTTGGCCGTCCCGACGACGGCACCGATCCATCGGGCTTCTACGGTACGGAAAGCTACGTGCCCCTGAAGCCGCACGACCAGTGGCCGATTCCCCCCGGCCAGACCCGCCCCCGCACCAAGGACGAGCTGGTCGACGCCCTGAATCGCGAGATCGCGCACACGCTGGTGGCGACCGACTGGAACTTCTCGCAGAACATCCGCAACAACGTCAACGAAACGCTCTCCGGCGGCCGCCAAGGCAACAACTCCGTGAGGATTATCGGACCCGACTTGCAGGAACTGGAAAACACCGCCGACCGCATAGTCCTCGCCCTGCGGAATATCCACGGCCTGGAGAACGTTGGCGCGTTCCACATCCTGGGCCAGTCGAACCTGAACCTGCCGGTGGACCGCGACAAGTGCGCGCGGTGGAATCTCAATGTCAGCGACGTGCAGGCGGTGGTCGATACGGCCGTGGGCGGCAAGGCCTTCAGCCAGATGATCGAGGGCGAACGGAGCTTCGACATCACCTTGCGCTATCCCCGCGCGCTGCGCTCGAACCTGGACGCAATCCTCGACATCCCCGTCGAGGTCAGCAAGAACACGGTGGTCAACAGCCAGTCGAGCGGACAGGGCAGTACGCCCGTCAGCGGCCCCACCAGCGGCCCTTCGCCCACCGGCAGCAGCGCCGCGCTGCCGCCGCTGACCGGTTCGAGTTCCAACGCCCCCATGAACGACCTCAGCCGCACTCCGCGCCGCCGGCTGCGCGACCTGCTCACGCCGCTTGGCCCGGACGGCCGCTTCGATGAGCACGGCTCGTTCCTCCAGCGGGGAGCCTCGGACATCTGCCGTGAGCAGGGCGAACGGCTGATCGTCGTCAAGTTCGACATCCACGACCGCGACCTGGCCGGCGCCGTGGCCGAGGCCAAGAAGGCCACCAAGGATCTTGTGCACGCCCCGTGCCGGCTTTCCTGGGGCGGCGAATTCCAAGAGATGGAGCAGGCCGAATCGCGCATGCGGATCGTCATCCCCCTGGCCGTGGCCCTGGTGGCCGTGTTGCTGTACATGGCGTTCGGCTCGCTGGTCGACGTGCTGATCGTGCTCTCGAACGTCGTGGCCCTGGCCTGCGGCGGCGTGTGGGCGCTGCTGTTGACGCAGACCAATTTCAGCATCTCCGCCGCGGTTGGGTTCATATCCATCTTTGGCGTGGCGGTGATGGATGCCATCTTGCAGGTGTCTTCATTCCACCGCGCGCGATTGGAAGGCAAACCTCTGGAGGAGGCGGTCGTCCACGGCTCCCTGCTCCGCTTGCGGCCCATCATGATGACCGCCCTGACCGCGATCTTCGGACTGATGCCGGCGGCGCTTTCCACGCGTATCGGCGCGCAAAGCCAGCGTCCGTTGGCCATCGTGGTGATCGGCGGCATGATTATGGCGCTGGCCTTGAATCGCTACTTGACGCCCGTGCTCTACAGCGTGCTCCGCCGCCATCCGCCCAGCGAAGAAGCCACCGCCTGGGGCGAGGTCGAGTGATCATCCCGTCTTGGTCCATGCGGCCATCACCGGGTAAGGCGGCCGTTTGGGTATGCTGGTCGAGCGAATTCATGGTTTCGTTAGGTCGGCCGCAACTGTAGGTCGGTTCCCGGTACTCTTCGGACGACGCTGAATGACCGTCGGAATGGCCATGCAGATCGTGGATCAAAACTCACGGGTGGGCCGACAAACACGATGACCTTTCATCTGGCCGCTACGGCAGAGGCAGGACGGGGGCGTCCCCGAATCGTCACACCCGGCCTGTTGCGAACGTCGGTCACATCGACACCGACGCAGTCAGACCACTCAGTCTGGCAGAGTCGAGAATCGTTCCTTTTCTGCAACAGCCTTTCCAACGCTATACCTGCCTTTCCGCACATCTGGTTTTCATTTTCTCCGAATTTCCTTGGGGGCGGCAAGTCAGCGAGCGTAGTCCGTGGCTGGTAGGCCGATCAACTCGATCTTTTTGGTCAACAAGTGGCCAAAATTCCAGTTTCTTCCTCCTGAACGGACCAGCGTGCGGCTTCTGACCGCCTCTGCGACGCACCACTCGACCAACCCCGGGCGAAACTACCTCACCCCCCGTATAGCGTGGGTATCAAAATGCGATTTCTTCGTTTCGGCCCGGCGTTACCCTCATTGTGGGCCAAAAATGGGTATCAGATCTTCAAATCTTCGCTTTCCGCGATCGCTGCCCGACTACTCACCCCCTGAATGGCGTGGGTATCAATTTGCGATATCTTCGCTCCGGCGTCTCTGCTTGCTCCCTCTTGTGGCGGAAAAATAGGTAACAAATCTTCAAATCTTCGCTTCGCTCGGTTCCAGGGCCGAGCATTCATCAATCTGGGCTGATACTCTTGGTCAACACAGCCTCGATCTTTCACAATGGCTACTCCTCTGTTGCCCCGCTTCAGCTGCCCGATGTCGGATACTTTCCGACCCGCTAACCAAGCTGGGCAGGTTCGCATGCGCTTTGCCGGCCGAAGTGCCTCCGTCGACAATGCGCGCGGTCTCCTCCCGTTGCAGGTTCGCGCCGACTGCGGCCAACAGCAACAACTACCAATCCGACCCGCAGCCAGAACCGGCTACGAAACATGCGGTAGGATTGGCCTCCAACTCTTGCAGGGACATCATCCGCGCGTCTCGATACTACAAGCCTATTGCCGGATACCGGATCGAGTCAAGTCGTTTCCGGTTTCCATCAGCCGGCGATTGCAGAGTGCGGCAGGGATCAATGGCCACCCCCCCGTTCCTCAAGCTACCTCGTCGGGCTTTGCCGAGTGCATGCCGGTCTCCTTATCCAGGGCCTTCACAGACGCCCATTGCTGGTCGAGCTGCACGTACCGCGTAACCTGCCGGTGGACCAACATGAGGGTGTTGATCGCTCCCACTCCGTTCTGGCGCGATTTTGCCTTCGCAGGTTGAGTGCTGATGGTCCCTTTGATCTCATCCCCGAGCCGGAAACCGATGTCCAACAATTGGGCGGTCGCGGCCTTCACGGTGGCCCGCAACGCGTTCGGCTCCTGCAGGGCCTCGATGGTGAGGTCCTCCAGCCGCTGCGTTCGACGGTCCATGTGGCTTTGGTGGTTATCCACCGCTGCAGTATTGCGCGGCTGAGTAGCCGCGACATCAACCTTGGTAACTTCCTGATTATGCTCGTCCATGACGATTTCTCCATCAGAAAAAGGATCTACTCAACAACATCTCCATTGGTTTCGCCGTGCCTTTGCCGCCGAATCGCCCTGCCGTGGAACACACGGCCGGCTATCGGGAGCCAGGGCTCGATTTGGCGTATCGTGTTTCGAATACATCGCTTGGCCTCGCGTTCTAGTCGTTGAAGCCGCACCCGGGACCTCGCGGTCGCCTGTAGCTGCGCGAGCTCGTGCCTGATCTGCTCGACAAACCCTGGGCTCTTGCCGACGTAGCGCGACTGTTGCCGGCCGCGCATCTGGAACCGGAGTTTGTAAATGGATCCATTCTTGCCGAGTTCTGCACACAGGCTCCCTTGCTCGGCCAGCCGACCCGTCCGCGGCCACCGGGCGCCGCGGTCTCCCGCAGCGCGCAGCAACCGTGACCGCAAGGACCGCCGAGTTACCCCCCTTGTGAGAGAAAAATAGGTATCAAATCCGTGTTTCTCCAACTTCGCCACGGGGGCTCGATTGCCAGCGCTTGTCTGCTTGTCCTGTTCGCTATTCGGAAGCCCAGTCCCGATCAAGCTGAACGTAACGCGTGGCCTGCCGGTGGAGCAGCCCCATGGTGCCAATCGCCGGCGTCACCGTCTCCTTGTATGCCTCCAGGCCGGTTGCCCCAGAACCCATGGCGGCCTTAATGGCAGTGCCCAAGCGATAGTTGATTTCCAGCAAGTCGGCCGTCGCAGCGCGAACATTCGCCCGCAGCGGGTCCGGATCCTCCACCGCGGCCACATACAAGTCCTGCAACCGCTCGATGCGGTGGTCCGCGGTATTTAGCGTTTGCTCGGCCGCGGCACCCTGCGCCGTGGCCTTTTCCTCACCAAGTTCATGGCGATCGTCCATGACCGGTCTCCTATAGAAAGGGTTCACTATTGGGTTTCATTAATCTACACACACACATCATCGTGTCCCCGCCACCGCCGGATTTCCCGGCCGTAAAAACAACGGCCGGCCAGCGACAGCAGTGGTTCCAACTGATGTTTCGTCTTTCGCAGGCACTCGTTTGCCTCCCGGATCAAACGTCTCAGCTGCTGGGCAGATCTCGTATTCGCTTGGAGTTGCATTAGCTCCCGCTGTACCTGAGCGACGAACTCGGGACTTTTCCCCACGTAGCGGACCTGCTGTTTCGAGCCGTCGGCACATCTAGCGGCGGCAACCAAATGTCGGCGTTCTTGCGAAAACGTCCCCAGGGCGGCGGCGCCCGTTGGCGGCGGCATTGCTGCAAAAAGTCCGCATAGACTTGGCCGTTAATTATCACCTTTTGGCTATCATGCCCCGGGTTCGAGCTGGCATCGCTCTTGGGCAGGCCGCCTTGGCCACCAAGCTCCGCAGCGTTTACCTGCGAATCATCATGCATATCACTTCTCCGTGCTTCCATCCGGAGTGCGCTTCACTGCGCCGTCGCGCGACAGCGGTACCGTAAGGTTCTTGATTTCCTCCATCTGATCGAATTTCTCACCGGCGGCTGCCAGCAAAAGTTCCTCATCGCGCAACTCCGCAGAGCACTCGTCGTACTTCCCCACATTGGTGCCCTTGTAGATCTCTTTGGCGAGGTCGCCGTGGCACCAGGGTATCTCTAGTATCATGGCCGCGGTGAGCCGCTCGTACACGTTCAAAGGCGTCTCCTCCGACCGCCGCTGGCCGCGCTGTTCTTGGGACAACAACTTGAGCAGGCTCTCAGCAAGCTTCGGATCGTGGGCGTTCATGGCGCTCACTGCGACAAGCATTCTGGCGGCCGGACCCAAGCGTCCAAACGTGATCTTTATTTTGGCTGACGATTTGGGCTGGCGCGACACGTCGTTTTATGGTAGCAGATTTTACGAAACGCCTAACGTCGACAGGCTTGGCAAGCGCGGCATGATGTTCACCAACGCGTACTCGGCCAGCCCGCTGTGCTCGCCCAGTCGCTTGGCTATCATGACTGGCCTATCCGCGAGCAGCACGACCTGGCCCAGAAGATGCCCGAAAAGGTCCGGGAGCTCAACGCCCTGATGACAAGGTTCCTGGACGACACCAAGGCGGTAATCCCAGTCCTCAACCCCGCCTACGACCGGGAAAGGGACCAACGGGCCGTAGCCCGTCGCAAGGCGGTACGCGACGAACAAGCCAAGGCCCACGCGGAAGGGAAATGATAAAATGATAACGCGAAAGGGTGGCGGCATGCCAAAACATTTTAGCGTTAGTCGACGCAGTTTTCTGACGCGGTCGTTAGCCGTCTTCAGTGCGGCAGAACTTTTCGGCGCCGCCGCAAGAGCCGGTGACTCGGTTTCCAGCGCCGCCGGGCACGACAGCCCCTCGCTCCGCGCCATGTTCAGTCAGCCATTCGACTTGGAGCATCCCTATTGGCCCGGCACGAACTGGCTGCGGTTTAAGG
>JBKQVT010000205.1:0-15873 GCA_052139835.1 Thermoguttaceae bacterium | reverse complement strand
TGCGATGGGCATCGACATCAACCACATCAAATCATGTATAATCTAACGTGCAGCCCGGCGCCCTATGGCCTTTCCCGACGCGGATTTACAGCATCGAGACGTGCCAAAGTGGCGCTGCCCAATTAGTTACCCCAAAAAGCGGCGTGCGAAACCGCAAGCGGCGGCGCGCCACCAATCCCCAATCCCTGTACTCCCTGGCCCCCGCGACGCAGTCGCGGGGCTTTTTCAACCCCTGGTCCCCGGCCCCTGGTCCCTGGTCCCTAATTTTTGGCCGGCCAGAGGCGGATCAGGACCACGCCTTGCCCCGGTACGGGCGAGGAGAACTCGCCGTCCAGGGTGCCCAAGTCCTTCTGCCGCCAGAGGTCGCGTAGGCACTGCTTGCCCTGGACGCCCAGGTCGGACCACTTGGCCGTGACCGTGGCGGGCATTTCGTTGCGGTTGAACAATCCGACCGCCAGGCTGCCGTCTTCGAGTTGGCGGGCCCAGACCTCCTGGTCGCCGCTCTTGGCGACGCGTCGGCCCGGCTTGCCCAGCGGATCCTGGTCCACCGCGATCACCTCGTCGTTGGAGAGAACGTTGAGCGTGAAGTCGTCCAGCCGGGTGATGTCGCCGCCGAGGATCAGCGGGGCGGCCACCAGCGACCAGAGCGAGAATTGGGAATAGTGTGCGTTGGGGGAAAGCGTGGAGCGTCCCGGGCTGAGGTAGCCAAACTGCAGGTAGTCGGGGTCGTTCCAGCCGCCGGGGCTGCCGTACTTGTAGAGCTCGTCTTTGGCGTAATGGTCGAAGACTTCGTGGCACATGAGGTCGTACTGGCCGGTGGAATAGCCGCGGCCGAGGTCGTCGGCGGTGCGCCAACTGTTTCCCACTTCCTTGCCCCATTTCCACACGTCGCCCATGCCATACTGGCAGAGATTGAGCACGATGTCGCGGGGCTGCTTCTTGAGGATGGCCGCGATCTTGCGGTAGGGGCCCTGTTGCCCGGCCAGCCCGGGTCCGGTGGCCCCGCACGAGCACCAGTCGTACTTGAGGAAATCGAAGCCCCAGGCGACGAACCGCTGGACGTCTTGCTCCTCGTGCCGGTAGGCGCCGGTGCAGCCGGCGCAGGTGCTCGGCCCCGGCGAGGTGTAGAGGCCGGCCCGCAAGCCGCGGTGATGGATGTAGTCGGTCATGGCCTTCATGTCGGGGAAGTTGTGGTTGGCGTTGACTCGGCCGGCGGCGTCGCGCGCGTTTTTCGCATTGGCGCCGTTGGCCCAGCAATCGTCGATGTTCACGTAGATGTAACCGTGGTTGATCAGGCCGGTACTGACCATGGCGTCGGCGCCGTCGCGCATCACCTTGTCGGTCACGCGGTTGGTCCAGTAGTACCAACTATTCCAGCCCATCTCGGGGGTCAAGTTCAAGGTGTCGCCGCAGACGAGCTTGAAGCTGCGCCGGGCGGTGCCCAGGGCGTTGGAGGCTTGGAAGACCATCGCGTACTCGCCGCGCTTGTCCAAAGTGCCGGTGATGTAACCGGTCTGGGGATTGACGCTCAGCCCCGGCGGCAGGTTTTCCACGGCGAAGGTCATGGGCCGCTGGCCGGTCGCCGGGATGGTGAAGAAGAAGGGCGAGCCGGGACGGACGCCGAAGATCTTGGCGCCGTTAATCCGCGGCGTGGCCGGGGGCGGCGGCGTCAGAATGATCCCCTTCTCGAACGGGGCATCGATCGTTCGCGGCTTGGCGCCGCTGACCAGGAAGCGGGCGTCGGCCCAATCGCCGTGCGCGAAGTCGATGCCGCCGCCGACGAGGCCCACGGTCAGGACCAGCGTCTTGAGGCCCTTGACGTCGATGTCCACCGTCTTGGGCGGCTGGCTCTTGTTCATGACGCCGGAGTCGAACAGCGTCTTGCCGTCGCCGGCGATCTTGAAGGTGACGTAATTCATCCCCTTCGCCGCCTCGTCGACGCCCACCGTGGCGAGGAAGCGGTCGCTGCCGCCGGCCAGATCGATCCAGACGACGCTCTTGGCGTGGGTGCCCACGCCGTGAGCGAATTTCTTCCCGCCCAAACTGAGCGGCGTTTCGCTGATCGAGCGGTCGATCTGGGGCTTGCCCCAACCTTGCTCCATCTTGGTCAGGTCCAGCGCGCTGAGCCAAACGGTTTCCGCGCCGCGCGCCGCCCGCGGCGCTGCGGCCAGCAGCAGGCTAAGAGCGAGGCTGACGGCGAGACCCTGGGTTGCAACTCTCATGGTGATTTCTCGTCCTTTCTTGCTTGATTACCCCGGTTTATCAACCTTCCTATCATAAACCAGGCGACGCCGGGAGGGAAGCGGGCGGAAGGCGGAGGGCGGAAGGTTTATCCCGCGTTAGCGAGCCGCCGGGTTTATCCCGGCGGATGGGTGGCGCTCTTCAGCGGCGTTTTCCGGCAATGCCGCGCAACCGCGGGGATAAACCCCGCGGCTCGCTTTCTTTCCCCGCCCTCCGCCTTCCTTCTTTGTAAGCTATGCTTACCATAGAGGGGGCTTCTTATGACGGCCGTTCAATGGTGGTGTAGCGGAGCGGTGCTCAACACGGTTTTCGGGGCGTCGAATCCGCCGCCGCGGCCTCGGGATAGCGATGCGGCGGCGAAGAATGCCGCGGCCGGTCAAGAGTCCGGACCCAGCGCCGCGGCAGCGGCTTCGCAGCCCAGCGGCGCGACTTTCGATCGGGTGGCCTAGCCGGCGGCCTAGTGCGGCGACCAGCGGCACGCATTGGCCGATAGACAGCCGGGCCGTTGCGGCACGGGCGCCGGCGGGCCGGCAGCCGCCGCCATTCCGCGCAACTCCACCAGGTGCTCCAGCAGGATCCGCCGCACCTCCATCACCGCCAGCGGATGGCCCTGCACCATGGTGTGCTCGGCCGGCACGATCAGTTCCGAGTTGGCGTCGTCCAGGCGGGCGCTGCGCTGCGAGACCACGCCGTCGTTCTCTCCCAGCACCGAGGAAGCCCACCAGCCCTTCGGCGTGGTGCCGACGATGTTGTGGTATTTTACCCAGGGTGGGCGCCGGGCCGCCAACATCAACGGCAGGATCGGCGACTGGGGCGAGAGGGAATCGACGCTGGTCTCGATCTTCAGCAGCGAGCCGTCGAAGAGCAACCCCGGGTTGTCGCGGAACAGCGCCTGCTGATTCCCCACCAGGGCCTCCGGCATGCGGATGAGCTTGCCCAGCAGATACTGCGTGGTCTCATTGGAAAACGGGCTGCCGCGGTGCGGCGTGGCGATGGTGACGACGCGGCGGATCGAAGGATTGGGCTGGAAGAAGAAGGTCTCCCGCAGCTTGCGGAGCGTCTCGGGATCGGCGTGGACCTGTTCCAGCGGCAGGTGGCTGGCCAGGTTCCAGTAGTCGTTGTTGCTCTGGATGGTTTGCAGCTTGGCGACCAGGCCGCCCATGCTGTGCCCCACCAGCACCATCTGATCCAGGGCCGGCTCGTGGTGCTGCGGGTCCAGCACCTGGCGCACCTCGGCCAGGTCGCGGCGCAACTGGGCGGCGCTGAGCCAGAACGGCTGGCTGGTCGGATAGAGATAGAACCAGAACTGGTAGTGCTGGCGGATCTCGGGCGAGCTCCGCAGATCGTTGAACATCTCCATCCACGTCATGGGACTGGACCACAGGCCGTGGACCAGCAGCACGGGAATCTTGCCCGGCTCGTAGGGCTGCACCATGTAGAGCCCCATGATGGGATCCTTCGTGCCGGGGCGCATCATGAGGAGCTTCTCCGGGTCCAAGAGGCCCAGCAGGGCCACGGTCTCCAGGGGCACCTTCGAGAGGAAGTAGGCCAGCGGCGTGGTGAGGTCGCTCTCCAGCGGCACGCGCGTCGAGCCGACGACGGTGTCGCTGGTGGCCAGCGGGTCGTAGAGTTCCAAGAGCCCTTGGCGGTGCGGCGCGGCCGGATCGGTGTTGGGGACCGGCCGCAGCATGGCGGTGACCGGGAAGCTCAGGTCGGGGGGATAATAGCGGGCCGCCGCCGGCTGACCCTGGTAGCTCCGCCGCACCGCAATCAGCGGCACGCCCAGGCCGTGGGTCTGGTAGAGGTTCTTCAGCCCCTTCATCTCGTAGTCGGAGACGAACTCGAAGCGGTCGAACTCCTCGGGCCGCCAGGCGGTGCCGCGAAGCGTGCAGGTGATGTCCCAACTGCCGGCCGCCGTGTGGATCGTCCGGGTGGTGTTGGGAACCAGCTCGTGGCGATCGCAAGCGATCCGCAACGCCGCCTCCAGCGAACTGTTGTACAAGTCGCAGGCGCCGCGGAACTGCGGATCGTAGGCGTTGCGGGTCGAGGCGAGGTAGTCGGCGAACAAGTAATCGTAGGCGTATAGCACCGAGGCGCCGTAGAGGTCCAGGGCCATGTCCGGGTTGTGGGCGCCCGTCTTGCAGCCCGCCAAGTACGACAGCTCGGCCAGGGCATAGACCTTGTCGGCCGAAGGCTCGCGCTGGGCGATCTGCTGCAGCTTCAAAATCAGCGGGCGCAGATCGCCCTGCAAGTCGTCGGTGAGGTTGTAGACCCGCAACAACTGCATGGTGCGGGCGGTGGGCTGCGGGCCGCCCCACGAGGTCAGTTGCAGTTGGTCGGCCAGGGGGTTGTGCGGCGCCGAGCGCAAGGTGACCCACCGCTGGGCGCAGCCGCCGCCCCAGAGCAGCACCACGGCCGCCAGCAGCACCGCCCATCGCAACGGGGGGACTGTCCCCTTTGCCTGCCCCGGCACGTATCGGGGAGCTGTCAGCGCGGCGGCGGCGTGCAAGCGACCCGGCCAATCCATGGACAATCCCCTGTGGGGTGGGCAATGCCCACCAAGGCGACGGTGATCGGTAGGGAATGTCCACCCTACCGCATTCCCATCTTAGGGGGCCCACCATACGGAGAAACGGCCGGCGGAGTCAATGCCGCTTCAGGCGGCCTCATGGGCGGCGGTGTGCCACTGCTGGCTTGCCCAGCAGTGCGCGAAACACGGTTGGGCAAGCCAACCGTGGCACCCGAGGGCTTCAGGCGGCCTCATGGGCGGGGGTGGCTACCCGCTGGGCGCTTTTTTTTTCCGCGCCCTGGACCTGTTTGGCCTGCCAGGTCTCGGTCCAGGCGCAGCCGGCCCAGGAGAGGCCGACGCCGAAGCCGACCATCAAGGTCTGTTTGCCCGGCCGCAGGCGACCGCCGGCGCGCAGGTCGTGCATCAGAATGGGAATCGTCGAGGAGACGGTGTTGCCGTAGTCGGCCAGGGCCTCGGGGGTGTGTTCCGCGTCGAGGTTCATCCGCTCCCGCAGGTGGTTGAGCATGAAGGCGGTGGCCTGGTGGAAGAGGTAGAAATCGACGTCGTCGTTGGTCCAGCCGGCCTGGCCGAGCACCCGTTGGACCATGGGCGGCACGGTGTCCAGGCTGAACTTGACCAGTTCCGGGCCGTCCATGAAGAGGCTGCTGGGCCAGCGTTTCCGCTTCCGCGGCTGGATGGCGGCCTCGGGGGGGCGGGCGCCGCCCTGGCCCACGATCAGGGTGTCGGCGCCGCGGCCGTCGGTGCCGAAGACGAACGAGCCCAGCGACGGTTCCGCCGCGGCCTCGATGAGCGTGGCCGCCGCCCCGTCGCCGAAGATCGTCCGCAGCGAGCGGTCGGTCGGGTCGATGTACTTCGAGTAGGTTTCCGCGGTAATCAGCAGCACCCGCCGGGCCGCGCCGCTGTGGATCAGGCCGTCGGCCAGCGCCAGCCCGTAGACGAAGCCCGAACAACCCAAGTTGAAATCCAGCGCCCCGACCGAGGTGGGCAGTCCCAGCCGTTGCTGCATCAGGCAGGCGGTGGTGGGCAGGGGGTAGTCGGGCGTTTGCGTGCAGAAGAGCAGGAAGTCGATCGTCTGGCGATCGATCTGGTGCTGGGCGAAGAGCCGCTGGGCTGCCTCCACGCCCAGATCGGAGGCGCACTGGCCGGGCGCGGCCCAGTGGCGGGCGCGGACGCCCGTCTTTGCGTAGATCAGGTCCATGTCCCAGCGGGGATGCTGGGCCTTGAGAAACTCATTGGTCTCGACCGTCTCGGGCAGATAAATCGCGATCGGGCCAATGGCCGCGTACTGCATCGCCGTTCCCTACCAGGCGTAGGGTGGGCATGGCCCACCAAAAAGCATCGGTGGGCCATGCCCACCCTACCGTTTTTCGTCGTTGCGCACCAGCAACCACTCTAATCGCCGCGAAGTGCCGTGGCAAGCTACCAACTCCGCCCGAGAGCGTCAATTCCATTTGTCGACCGATGAAATTCCACCCGCGGCAATGGCCTTGACGCCATCCTCCCCCTTTCCTTACCCTTTGCCCTCGCTCTCCTTACGATTAGACTTCAAATCGCCTCCCAGTCAAGTCACCCCCCATGCAAATCATCTGTTTTTCCCCCTGTTTTGGGCGGTCCAGGGGGACAGTCCCCTGGCTGCTGGCGATTTTCCTGGCCGTGGCCGGCGCCGCCGGGGCAGCGGACTGGACCGATACCCGCACTGCGGGACCGTTCGTCTGCCGGGCCGATTTTTCGTTGGCTGCCCAGAAGGACCTTCTGCAGGAGCTGACCCAACTCCAGGCCGATTTGACTGGCGCCTTGGGCATCCCGGCGGCCGGCGAGCCGATCGAAGTCTATCTCTTCCACGACCAGGGCACCTACGCCCGCTATCTGGGCCATCTTCTGCCGGGCGTGCCCTATCGCCGGGCGCTGTACGTGAAGGGCCGCGGTCCCGGCCGGGTGTTCGCTTACCGGGGCGACCAATTCGAGATCGACCTGCGGCATGAATGCACCCATGCCCTCTTGCACGCCGCCTTGCCGCGGGTGCCCCTCTGGTTGGACGAGGGCCTGGCCGTCTACTTCCAGCTTCCCGACAAGCAGCGGGCCTACGACAATCCACACCTCGACCCGCTCCGCCAAAGCGCCCTGGCCGGCGCGGTGCCCTCGCTGGAGGCCTTGGAGAAGCTCGATGGCCTGGGCGACATGCGCCTGGCCGAGTACCGCGACTCTTGGGCGTGGGTCCATTTCATGCTTCACGGCCCGGCCGCCGCCCACGAGGAGTTGGTGGCCTATCTGGCCGGTCTCCGCGGCCAGTCGCCGCCGCCGGCCTTGAGCGGGCGTCTTCGTGGGCGGATCCCCGATTTGCCGCAGCGGTTTCTCGACCACTTTCGCGACTGGCACCGCCCGGGATAGTTTCCCGTTCCCGCCGCATTTCTGTTGGATTCCGCTGCCGGCCGCTGCCGAAAGGGGAGAAGGGACTTGGTTCTGAACGCAGTCGGCTTCGCTGCCACGGAGGGCCGCCTTGTCTACGCTGAATCGTCTGAAGATTCTTCATCTGCTCTATCTATCCAAACCCACGGCAGATCGCTTAGTTTACCAGGCAGTTCGCCGCTTCCGGCCGCGGAAGATCGCCGAGGTCGGCCTGGGCACTGCCGTCCGCTCGCTACGGATGCTCGCCCTGGCCTGCCAATTCCATCCGGCCGGGGAGGTCCACTTTATCGGCATGGACCGCTTCGAGGATCGGCCGGCCGGCCACGGGCCAGCAGTCACGCTACGGGAGGCCCATCGCGTGCTGCGGGCCACCGGCGCGAAGATTCAACTGGTGCCGGGAAACCCCTGCGAGGGGTTGTCGCGGGTGGCCAACGGCATGGGGAAGCTGGACCTGTTGGTGCTGGCCCCAGGGGCCGACAGCGAGGATCTGGCCCCTGCGTGGTTCTACGTGCCGCGGCTGCTGGACGAGCAATCGCTGGTCTTGCTGGAGACGCCGGGGCCGGAGGGGCAGCCGACGATTCGCCTCGTCGAGCACGCGGAAATCGCCCGCCTGGCCCACTCGATTCGCCGGGCGGCGTAGTCACTCACGCTCGAAACGTCCAGTTGCAAGACGCTCTGGGCAATTCCAGGCCAAAACGTCTTGTATAGCGCAAAACTCACGAGGACGTCGGTGTTACTTTGGAAACCACCTCTCCTCGCAACCTGCGAGGTTTGCTTCTCGCGCCGTTGCCTCACGTAGCCCGCAGGAGTCCAGGTGGAATACGCAGAAGATCACAGCGACCTCGAAGAGAAAGCACAGAACGGGAACGACTACGAACCCTCGTGAAATCGACCACCAGCGGAAGCCTGCTGCCAGAAACAGAGCGGCCAACAGCAACACCACGTACAACAGCCGACGGAGGAAGCTCGACCACGGCTGCGTGCCGTTCACTGCGGTATTAGGTCCAAACCCTTTTGGGAAAGCACTGTTCGCGAAATGCTCGGACAAGTAACGGATGTCGAATAGCCCGAGGAGATTTTGGGAGCGAATCACCGAACGAAGGACCGCATAGTAGCTGACACGCTCGCGCAGGAGCACATACTGGAGCCACACGCTCACTCCGAGGTACATAACCAACATCACCACGAGAGGCCAATTGAAAATCGGGTTCGTGGCATCCACACTCATCAAATACCCGATCGCCGGAAGCACAAGGACCGCGTAGAGTTCCAGCCATTTGTGCTCCGTATCTTTAATGGAACGAAGGTGAGCCAAATGGGCTTCAAGAGTGACCTGTACACCCTTGGTAGCATTCTCCCGCTGAGCGGCATCACGGATGTCCGTTAGCCGTCGGACCGAATCGGGCTGAGGGGAAGTGGTTGACATTGGAATTCCCTTTCAACGATGCGGACGGGGCGATTTGCCCGCGACCCTTGGCAGTCGGCGTGACCTGGGGACGGAGCATACCGAGGCTGGTTCATCCTGTCAACGTGGTTCGTTCGCACCCCGTTTACGCCATCGGGGGGGCTGCCTGTGGAGTACGCGTGATGCGCCTTGAGCCGAAAGCCGACGGTATCCATTGTTTCCCAGGCCCGGCGTCACTTACAATGAAGGAGTTCTGGCCCGAGATCCTTCCCCAGCGACTCATAGCATGACCACACAAGCGCCCCCCCGGACGATGTTCGAGAAAATCTGGGACGATCACGTCGTCCATGCCGAGGAGGGGAAGCAAACGATCCTCTACATCGATCTGCACCTGGTCCACGAGGTGACCAGCCCGCAGGCCTTCGAGGGGCTGCGGCTTTCCGGCCGCAAGGTGCGGCGGCCGGAGCGGACGGTGGCCACCGTGGACCATAACGTGCCGACGACCGACCGCCGCCTGCCCATCGCCGATCCGATTGCCCGGCAGCAGATCGACGCCCTGCGGACCAACTGCCGCGAGTTCGGCGTTCGTCTCTACGACCTCGACGACGCCAACCAGGGGATCGTACACGTGATCGGTCCCGAGTTGGGGCTCACCCAGCCGGGGATGACGATTGTCTGCGGCGACAGCCACACCGCCACCCACGGGGCCGTGGGGGCCTTGGCCTTCGGCATCGGCACCAGCGAGGTGGAGCACGTGCTGGCCACGCAGACCCTCTTGCAGCAGAAGCCCAAGACGCTGGAACTCCGCATCGACGGCCGGCTGCACTTCGGCGTGACCGCCAAGGACCTCATCCTCTGGCTCATCGGCCGCATTTCCACCAGCGGCGGCACCGGCCATTGCATCGAGTACACCGGCGAGGCGATCCGGGCGATGACCATGGAAGAGCGGATGACGGTCTGCAACATGTCGATCGAGGCCGGCGCGCGGGCCGGGCTGATCGCGCCGGACGACACGACCTTTCATTACCTGGCCGGGCGGCCAGGGTCGCCGAAGAACTTCGAGGCCGCCGTGAAACGCTGGCGCAGCTTGCCCAGCGACCCCGGCGCACGCTACGATCGCGTCGAGGTCTTCCGCGGCAGCGACGTCCAGCCGCAGGTGACCTGGGGGACCAATCCCGGCCAGGTGGTCGAGATCGGCGGCCACGTCCCCGACCCGGAGACCATGCCCGACGCCAGCCAGCGGCGCTCCGCGCGGGCCGCGCTGAAATACATGGATCTGCAACCGGGCACGCCCATCAGCACCATCGCCGTCGACCGCGTGTTCATCGGCTCCTGCACCAACGGGCGGATCGAAGACCTGCGGGCGGCGGCCGCCGTGCTCCGCGGCCATCACGTGGCCGACGGCGTCGCGGCCATGGTCGTCCCCGGCAGCGGCCTGGTCAAGCGGCAGGCCGAGACCGAAGGGCTCGACAAGATCTTCGTCGCCGCCGGGCTGGAGTGGCGCGAGGCCGGTTGCAGCATGTGCCTGGCGATGAATCCCGACAAGCTGGAGCCGGGCCAGCGCTGCGCGTCGACCAGCAATCGCAATTTCGAGGGCCGGCAGGGCAAGGGCGGCCGCACCCACCTCGTCTCCCCCGCCATGGCCGCCGCCGCCGCCGTGGCCGGACATTTCGTCGATATCCGGGAGTGGAATTTCCAGTAGAAAAAGGAGTTAGAAGTTAGGAGTTAGGAGTTAGAAGTTAGGACTTAGAAGGAGGGCGGCCCGCCGCTCTGCGATTCTAACTCCTAACTCCTTTCTTCTAACTTCTCTTTCAGGAGCCCCCCATGCGCCCTTTCACCCGCCACAGCGGCCTGGTCCTCCCCATGGACTGCGCCAACGTCGATACCGATCAGATCATCCCCAAGCAGTTTTTGAAGCGGATCGAGCGGACCGGTTTCGGCCAGTTCCTCTTCTTCGATTGGCGCCTCCGCGACGACGGCTCGGCCAATCCCGACTTCGAGCTCAACCGGCCGCAGTACGCCGGGGCGAGCATCCTCCTGGCGCGGCGGAATTTCGGCTGCGGCTCCAGCCGCGAGCACGCCCCCTGGGCCCTGGAGGACTACGGCTTCCGCGTGCTCGTGGCCCCCAGCTTCGCCGACATCTTCTACAACAACTGCTTCAAGAACGGCATGTTGCCCGTCCGCCTCGACGAGGCGGCCATCGAAGACCTCTTCGCCCGCGCCGCCGCCCATCCGGGCTATCGGCTGACGGTGGACCTGGAGAGCTGCCGCGTCACGGACGACTACCGGCTTGTGCTCCCGTTTGAGGTGGACGCCTTTCGCCGGCAGTGTCTGCTCGAAGGGCTGGACGACATCGACCTGACGCTGGCGCAGGAGGACCGGATCGCGGCCTACGAGCACGCCCGCGGGATCGGGTGAGCCCTTGCGAGGATTGGAAGGCAGGATGAGACACTCGTCAAACGTGCTGTTGTTGCTGCCGCTGTTGTCGCTGGCCGGTTGCACCGCGGACAAGACCCCGGCGGAGCCCGCGTACTTCGGAAAGGTCGAGGTGTTGCAGGGCAAAAAGGTCACCGCCTCGCGGGATTACAGCTACAAGCTCCGCGACCTCACCGTGGCGCCGGATCCTCTCGACGGGTTTCGCGTGGTCCAGAAGGGCGTCGAGGTCGGCCGGCTGAAGGTCTACTGGCCCACCTACGGCCTCGAGAAGCCGGTGCAGGAGGCGGTCCAGGGCAAGGCGACGGTCTCGATGTCGATTACGTCGGAATACAAACTCATCAACAACGGCGGCCGCTACTCTCTGCTCGAGCGCGGCTTCGATGACGCGGAGTACTACGGCTTCAATGCGGCTAGCGACAAGGAGGCGGTTGGCATTGCCTTGGATTACGTGGTCCGCTTCGTCGTGCCCCGCCAAATAGGACACATGGTCTACGAATTCAAACAGTTGGAAGCGAAGGACCATCGTGGGGGAGAAAAGTAAAGCAGGTCAGGCACGGCCGCGCGTGACCTACTTCGATTCCGGGGGCACGCTCAACTCGATCTTGATCGGATAGACCAGCCCCCAATCCGATCGCCGCCGGTACGACTCCAGGGCAACGGCCAGCGAGGGCTTTACTCGCTCGTGAAAACGCACCTTGCCGTCAACGACAATGGACACCGGCTTCGCGAGGTCCACCATCCGCGGATGCAGCCAGACGGTGAAGCGGGCGACGTTGCGGGTCGTCACCGCGATGGTGTTGTCGCCGCGGTTGAGCGCCTCGACGGCCGCCCCACGATGCTTGCCGATGCGGTGCTCCAGCCGCCAGGTGTCGAAGTGGTCCTCGCCGTGTGTCACCAACTCGTCGTAGGCGAGGTCTCCGCGGACGGTCTTGTCGAGCGTCAGCCAGCGGTTTTGCGCGAGGGGATAGCAGCACGACGACCGGTAGCCCGCCGGCGTGGCCAGCGCCACGCGGGGATAGTACGGGTCGCGGCGGAGGGTGCGGGCCGCGGCAAGAAACCGGGTGACCTGCTTCCGGGCGTAGCCGAAGCCGTGAGCCCCGGGCCGCTCCAGGTAACGATGCTCCAGGGCCTCGCGGGTGAGAATCTTGTCGGTCCAGCGGCCATATTCTATGTCGGTATAATGCCAGCGGACGCCGGGCCGCGCGTCCTCGGTGCCTTGGATGAACCACAGCGGCGTGCCGCGGATCGCCGGCCAGTAGCCCAGCGTCCA
Organism: Thermoguttaceae bacterium; assembly: GCA_052139835.1. Taxonomy (GTDB): domain Bacteria; phylum Planctomycetota; class Planctomycetia; order Pirellulales; family Thermoguttaceae; genus JBKQVT01. The sequence continues at coordinate 3,585 of JBKQVT010000205.1, read as the reverse complement.
GGAGCCGGAGCTGACCGCGACGGCGGCCCAGCGGTCCGGCTGCCGCTGGACGTGCTGATAGGCGCCGAACCCGCCCATCGAATGGCCGATCAGGAAGACCCGGTCCGGGTCGATGTTGAAGCGGCCCTTGCACTCCAGGATCACGTCGGCCAGGTACTGGTCGGCCTCGGGGAGGCACCAGCGGTGGTAGCAGTGTGTGTTCCAGGGCGCCGAGGGCCCCACGGTGATCATGCCGGTGGCGGCAAACAGGTCGCCCGAGCGGCTGCTGTAACGGGGCGTGTTCTTGTCGGGAAAACTCAGCGTGGACTGGGGCGCGTTGCGGGACGTCTTGCGGCCGCCGCCGTGGAGGAAGATGATGAGCCCGCTGGACCGCTCCGGCCGGTAGCCTTCCGGCACCACGAAATAGAGCAGGTCCTCGGGATGCCTTTTGCGCAGCTCGCCGCTGATGAAGTGCTTGGCCGGATGAAGGCCGGCCTTGACCGTTTGGTGCTTCTGCGTGCTGAGCCTTTTCAGCACGGGCTCGATGTCGCCCTGGTAATCGGCCAGCAACGCTGCCAGCCGCCGGCGTTCCGTCCGGCTGTCGGCGGCCAGGTATTGGTGGCCGAGCTTGATTGCGGCGTCCTGATCGAGTATCTCAGCCTGCGCTGGCCCGACGAGCGGAAGCACCGCGGCCAGCACGCAGAATAATTGTCCGGCGCGGGTGATCGGCCGATAAGACCTGTTCCTTTCTACCGTATTTCCCATACCAGGCAGTATGCGCCCCGCGGACCGGCGGAGCAAGTCCCGGCGTCCCCCTGGTTTCGGGCCGGGCGGCGGGGTAAAGTTGGGAGACGCTGAGATCAATACCGTCTGAGAAGCGGGCAGCCAAAAGGGGAAAAAAGGGAACGGAGGACACGCGCGATTTCTTGGGGTCATAATCGCTTCCGCACGTCAATGAGCGCGACTGCTGTCCCCCTTCCCCGCCCCCGTCCACTTGGTCGTATCCCACACGTCGACAAGGCCGTTCGCGTCGCCAGTGGCTAGCCGGCGACCGTCCGAGGAAAAGGCGAGACACGCCGTGCGCCAGCCGCCCCAAGTTCTCAGCGCAGCGACGACCGTCCACCGCTTTGCGTCGATCACCTTCGTGCTGCCCTCCTCCCCGCCGGCACAGGCCAACAGTGCGCCGTCTGGCGAAAATAGGACCGCATCCACGCCATTGGGACCAAAACACGAAAGCCTGCGGGCGGCCTTCTCCTCGCCGATCTTGATTTGTTCCATCGTGCCGCTCTCGGAGCCATAGGCCAAGATTCGCCCGTCTGGCGAGAAATCCATGCAGGACACTTTGTCAGTAGTGTGAATTGTTTGCGTCAGTCGGGCGCCAACAACATCCCATATCTCCAGTTCGTTCTCGTATGTGGCGCAGGCCAGTCGATCTCGCGCAGGCGAGACGGCCAGGCAACAAACGTTACTGTCTTTGCGGCGCTGGAGGTCAACGGCTACCCGTCCGGCCTCCAAGTCGAATGCCCGGAGATTCCCGTTGGAGTAAACAAACCATCGGCCGTCGCGCGAAAACACGGAGCGATGAATTGCAAGAAGATCGTCCCATTGCAGCCGCTGCTTGGGCTTCCGGGTCGCCAAGTCCCAGGTTTGGATCACGATCTTGTTGTCCGAACGCGGAAAAGCGGACAAATAAGACGAGGCAGCCACCAACGGCGGATTTCCACAGCATTGCACGGCGGCCTCTTCCATTCCGTCGTTGGCCCGCTCCTTTTCGCACTCGCCCAGGGCACGGCCGGTGGCGGCGTCCCACAGTCGAACGTTCTTGCTGATGCCGCCCACCGTGGCAACGGTCTTTCCGTCGGGCGAAAACGTGATCGCTTGCAGGAAGAATGGCACCGCACGGAGCGTGGCAACCGGTTGTTCTCCGCAGAGGCGAAGTTGTGCGAAGCCGCAAGCTACAAGCCCGGCAGCGGCAAGCAAAACGCTCGCGGCGATACGGGTGGTGCGGCGGCTCGGGGAATCTGTCTTGCGCGAAGCAACGAAAGCGATGATCCCTCCGACTACCGCGAAAAACAGCCAGGGCCACAAGAAAGCGATACAAAACCATGCGATGTCACAAAAGCCTCCGAGCGCCATGTTTCCACTCAGGTGGCCGAACCAAATGGCCAGAAGGCACATCTCATAGTTGAGCACCGCGTTCGCTTTGGAACACCCACGAAACAACCACAGGAGGCCCACGGAGGCCGCGGCCAAGACGACGAGCGTCCAGAGACCGAGCCATCCCGAGGCGACGCCATAATATCCGTAAAAATAGGCGACAATTCCCATTGCCGTCGCCCAAAGCAAGCCCCTGCCGAATGCCGCGGGTGAGTTCATGGTTGGACCACGTAGGCGGACTATTATCCATGAGGGAAGAAGCGAACCGATTCCACCAATCGCCATATCTGCGCCATCCTATCACTTCTGTCACAGGGCAGCAATCGGCATCCCCGCGACACATGTTGCGCGGGGATGCCATTCCCAGTGGCCGGGGACGTGAGCAAGAAAGAACTTGAGGTCACAAATTGTGACCACAAGTAACGTAGTTCGGACACGGGCGTGCCCGAGCTACCTTGCTCAACCAGCCAGTTCGCCGGCCTGTCGAAGCACCGCGGCCCGAGTGGCGGTCGCCAAGCGGAATCCGCGATCCTGGAGCCGATCGAGCAACGGCGCGACGGCGTCCACCAGCCCGGCCTTCTTCGCGTCCAAGAGTATGCCCAGGGTGCCGGTAATCTTGATGCCGAGGGCCTGTGCAAAACGTCGTGCGAGGGCATCATCGAGAATGGAGATTGATCCCGGCGTTTCCAGGGCAAGGGCCAGGACTTCACTCTCGCCGCGCCCGAGATCCGTCACCAACGGCAGCGCGGCCGTGCTGGCTGGACGGCGAAGGGCGACCCAATCGAGAAGTGCAAGATCGGGAAGGTCCAACCCGAGGCGCCTTCCGACGGCGATTTCCTCGGCGACCGCCGGGGGCACCACGATGCGGCCGGCGATTGCCTTAAGGACCCGCATCGCGTCAATCTGGTGAAGGTATTGAAGCGGCGAAGTATTGCAGAGGATTTCAGGCAAGCCGGGACTCCTGGCGAAGCTCTTCCTCGCTCACGGAAAAAGTATCCACGCCGAACTCGGACAGCTTGGCGAGAAACAGCGTTCGCGGCACGCCCGCCAGGGCCGCCGCGGCCCCGGAGGACATCTTCCCCAACTCGAACAGCTTCATGGCCGCCGCCATCCGCAACGTCTCGCCCATCGCCTCGGGCGACAGCTTCAGCGTCAACAGCGCCTCGTTTGGAATATCCAGGGTGATCTGGCCCATAGGTCGCCTTCCGTTTGCCCGTCGTACAGCCGGCATGGCGTCGCCTGCGTCGGCTTAAACCATTATACCATAATTGTGCCTGCCGCTTTACCGCGCACGGTGTGTGCGGGGTACTTTGGAAACCCCACTGGTTCGCCGGCTTGGGGTCGTGTAAAGTGGGGCAGCCGCGGGTGCGCCTGACCTGCCCGGCTAAATCCCGATTTCCACGCCAATCATGACCATCGCCTCTTCTAACCTGCCGGACCTTGCCCAGC
>JBKQVT010000204.1:0-20742 GCA_052139835.1 Thermoguttaceae bacterium | reverse complement strand
ATTCGTCCCTGAACGCATGGCTTCCTTTCTGAAATGACTTGTTGGCGCAAATCATTTTCAGGAGGAGCCTTGCGTTCACCTATAGCACTTCATTCGAACTTGGAACTACTGTAATCCCTAATCCCTCTCCTTCATGCGTTTCCCCCTCTCGCTCACCACCGCCCTGACCGGCTACCTGCTGAAGAAAAGGTTCTCCGGCCAACAGCGATTCCCCCTGGTGCTGATGCTCGAACCGCTGCACGCCTGCAACCTGTCGTGCGCCGGCTGCGGGCGGATCCGCGAGTATGCCCACTCGCTCCACCTGCGGATGTCGGTCGAGGAGTGTCTCGACGCGGTCGTCGAGTGCGGCGCGCCGGTGGTGAGCATCTGCGGCGGCGAGCCGCTCATTTATCCGGAAATCGACCGGCTTGTGCGGGAGGTCATCGCCCTGGGCAAGCACGTTTATCTCTGCACCAACGGCCTGAACCTCCAGGAGCGATTGCCGGAACTGCATCCCCACGGCCGGCTGTTTCTCAACGTCCACCTCGACGGCATGGAGGCCACGCACGATCGGCTGGTGGGACGCGGCGGGGCCTTCGCGGCGGCCGTCCGCGGCATCCAATCCGCCCGCCAGGCCGGCTTCAGCGTCTGCACCAACACGACCTTCTACCGCGACACCGACGTCCACGAGATCGCCGTGCTCTTGGGCTACCTGACCGAGTTGGGCGTGGACGGCTTCATGATCGCGCCGGGCTACGGCTATGAAGCGGTGCGGGAAGGCGACCCGGCGGAGGCGGAGCGGATTTTCCTCAGCCGGCCGGAGGTCCACGAGAAGTTCCGCCTGGCACGGCGGCTGTTGGGCAAATATCGCCTGTTTGCCTCGCCGCTGTACCTGGAGTTTCTCTGCGGCCAGCGCGAGTTGTCCTGCGCCGCCTGGGCCAATCCCACCCGCAACGTCCGCGGCTGGCGGGCGCCCTGCTACCTCATCGCCGACGGCCACTGCCGCAGCTACCAGGAGTTGTTGGCAACGACCGATTGGGCGCGGATCGGACCGGCCCGCGATCCCCGCTGCGCCGACTGCCTGATGCACTGCGGCTTCGAGCCGGCCGCCGTGCTGGCCGCCAATCACCGCTGGCGCGACGCCCTGAAGATGGCGGTTTGGCAGATGGGGTGAAAGGACATGACCTCGGTCCCCTGCCCTTTCGGCGTCGTCTTCGCGCTGGGTATCGAGGCGGCCGGCCTCGAAGCCCTGCTCCGCAACGACGACCGCCACGTCGTGATCGTGCGCTCGGGTCCGGGCCGCCAGCGGGCCGCGGCCGCGACCGAGGCGCTGCTGGACGAGCATCGCCCCGCGGTGGTCGTCTCGGCCGGATTTGCCGGCGGGCTGGATCCCAAACTCCGCCGCGGCGACATCGTCGTGGCCGATCGCATCCTGGATGAAAGCGGCCGGCAATGCTCCATCGACCTGGCCGCCCTGCCCCCGGCCGCCACCGGCAGCGCCCACGTGGGATGCCTGTTGACCGTGGACCGCATCATCTGCTCGGCCGCAAAAAAACGCGCCCTGGGTAAGAAACACGGTGCCCTGGCGGCCGACATGGAAACGATGGCGGTGGCCGAGGTCTGCCGCCGCCGCGAAACGCCGTTTCTGGCCGTGCGGGTGATCAGCGACGCGGCCGACGACGACCTGAGGGCCGACGTGGAAAGTCTGCTGGCTCAGCCCAACGGCCCCGCCCGGCTGGCCGCGGCCGCCGGTTCGATCCTCAAGCGGCCGCGAAGTCTCGTGGACCTGCTGCGGCTGAGGCACCGCGCCCTGGAGGCATCCGACCGGCTGGTGAAGTTCCTAGCGGGCGTGTTAAAGTAGGGGTAACCGTTCACGGGTCGGGGACTGGCTCGTTTTTCGGCCCGTTCACGGGCCGAAAAAAGTGCCTGTCCCCTTCGGCCCTAGGGGGACAGTCCCCGTGAACGGTTACAAGTAGGGAGTAGGAAACCTTCCATGAGACACGTCCTTGTCACCGGCGGCGCGGGTTTCATCGGCAGCCATCTGACCGAGGCGCTATTGGCGCGGGGCGATCGCGTCTGCGTGGTGGACGACGAATCGACCGGCTCGGTGGCCAACCTGGCCGCCGTGATCGCGCATCCGCGGCTGCGTTACGTCAAGGGCTCGGTGGCCGACCGCGCCCTGGTGCGGCGGCTGGCGACCCGCGCCGAGGAGGTCTATCACCTGGCGGCCGCGGTGGGCGTGCAACTGATCGCGCAAAGCCCGATCCGCACCATCGAAACCAACATCGCCCCCACGGAATTGTTGTTGGACGAATTGGGCCGGCTGCACGCCCGCGGCCGCGTCGTGAAACTCTTCCTGGCCAGCAGCAGCGAGGTCTACGGCAAGAACCCCAAGCCGCGGTGGACCGAGGACGACGACCTGGTCTTCGGGCCCACCACCCGCTCGCGCTGGTCCTACGGCGCCACCAAGGCGATCGACGAGTTCCTGGCGCTGGCCTACTGGCGGGAGCGGGGACTGCCGGTGGTCATCGGCCGGCTGTTCAACGTGGTCGGGCCGCGGCAGGTGGGGGCCTATGGCATGGTGCTGCCGCGGCTGGTCGACGCCGCGTTGGCCCCACGGCCCCTGGAGGTCTATGGCGACGGCCGGCAGCAGCGGTGTTTCGCCCACGTCGCCGACGTGCTCCGCGCGGTCTTGGCCCTGATGGAGATTCCCGCCGCCGTCGGCCGCGTCTTCAATATCGGCAGCGATCAGCCGATCTCGATCCTCGACCTGGCCCGCAAGGTGGTCGCGGCGGTCGATCCGGCGTTGGAGGTTCGGCTGGTGAGCTACCTGGCGGCCTATGGCGAAGACTTCGAGGACTGCCCGTGCCGGGTGCCCGATCTGGGCCGGCTCCGGCAAACGATCGGTTTTTCGCCCCGCTATGACCTGGACCGGACGATTGCGGAGATCATCGCCTGGAAACGCGGCATTTGACCCCGCGGCTCCCTGCGTTAGAATTTGGTGGGGTTCGTGTGTGCCACTGCTGGCTCGTCCAGCAGTGCAGAACCGCCGGCACTGCTGGACAAGCCAGCAGTGGCACCCAGCCGTTGCCGCAAGTCACGGGAGCCTTACGACCATGCTGCTGCAAGACATCCTGAAGGCCAAGGGAAGCACCGTCCACTGGATCGGTCCACAGGCCACGTTGGCCGACGCCGTCCGGGAGTTGGTCGACCATCGCCTCGGCGCGCTGTTGGTGGGCGTGCCGGAGCCTAACGGCGGCGCGCGCTTGGTCGGCATCCTTTCCGAACGCGATTTGCTCTACGCCCACGCCGGCAAGCGCGGCCACCTCGCCGCGGGGACGGCCGCCGGCAAATGCCCCTGGATGGACTGCAAGGTCGCCGACTTGATGACCAGCGAGCTGATTACCGCTTCGCCCGACGATTCCGTCGAGCAGATCATGGGCCTGATGACGACCAAGCGGATCCGACACCTCCCCGTGCTGGCCGAGGGCCGCGTGGTGGGCATCGTCTCCATCGGCGACATCGTCAAGGCCCAGCACGATCACCTGGCGGTGGAGAACCGCTTCATGAAGGACTACATCGGCCGGCCGCTGTGATGATTCAATCCTTCACTGCCCCGGTCGGCGGGCTCTCGAAGTCGTCCTTGCTCACGGCCGTGACGCGGTAATACCAGGCCCCCTGGCGCTTCCGACCGGCAAAGTCCTCGCTGGCGTCGCGGAACCGCGTGGTGCCGTTGGCGACATAGGTCAAGAAAGTGTCCGGCCCGGGCTGGAAATCGGCCTGCTGGCTGCGATAAATGCGATACCAGAAGACCTCGCCCGCGGGGGACGACCAGGCGATTGCGTCGCCCTCGGCGCGGAAGTCGCCGGGCGTGGCCGGGGCGTGCGGCTGGGCCGGACAGACCACCAGCGACAGCGGCGTCTGCGTCCAGTTGGTCAACTGCAAGGGGGCATTCGGGTAGATGGCCAGGTTATCGCCGTCGTCCGCCTCAACGTAGTATTCCAGGCCGGCGGCCGTAATCTGCTTCGCCGGGATCTCAACGGTGAAAACCGCCTTGACGCGCCGCTTCATCGGCACCACCTGCCACTGCGGAGCCCCCGGCGTGCGGAAGTGCAGCCGGGCGGAAACGCTGTCATAGGCGCGGTTGTCCAGCACGCGGGCCTTGATCCAAACCGGCTGCCCTTCGGCCACCGACACCGGCGGCGAAACCACCACGATGTGCGGCGGCGTCTTGTCGGCCGAACCCGCCTCGCAGAAAGCCGGCTCCGAACGCACACTCTCTTTCCCGTCCGGGCCGACGACCGTCACCGCGTAGCGGACCGCGCCGTCGAAGGTGTCCGCATACGACTCGGCGTTCGGCGGCAAGGGCTCGGCCGTCAGCCTGGCCTCGCCGCGGTAGACGTGAAAACCCTTCGCTCCGGGCTGCTCGTTCTTCCAAGCGACGACCGCCCCCTGGTGGGTGCCGCGGGCGGTGACGCCGGAGGGCGGCTGGATGGAAAAGCCCTTGCGGAGTTGCTTCTCCTTCGTCTCGTAATTGAGCTGCACGTAGCGGTTCTGCGTGCTGACCACGTTGCCCAGCGAGGAAACATCGACGACGCGGTGGGTGAAATTGGCCACCCAGGAGGGCATCGCCCCCGGCAGGTCCTTCCACGCGTAGCCGTCGAAATCGCGGTTCAACTCGATGTGGTCCTTGGCAGCGGCGATGCGGCACCGCAGCACCGCCAGGCGGGCCCGATAAGCCGGCAGCGGCGCCGTCCGCATGCACTCGTCGATCACGGCCAACTGGGCCACGGCCTTGTGGTACTCGCCCGAGGATGGATAGGAGAGCATGCGCAGACAGAGCGCGTGCTTGCCGGCGGTCTTCGTGATGGTCGTCTTGAACGTACTCCACTTCTGCCAGTCGCCGCTGTGACCCACGTTGCACTTGCCCAGCACGGTCCCGTCTGGGCCGTCGAGGCGAATTTCGATTACGCCGCCGTCTCCCGGCGAGGCGACAACCGCCTCGAAGTCGCTCGTGCCGCCGCCGAAATCGACGTTGTCGTAGCGGAGCCACGTGCCGGGACCGATGTACGTGACGCAGACTTTGCCATCGCCGCAGGTCATGTTGGCGATGGGTCGAGGGTTATTGAAGGCCGCGGCGGAGGTGGTCTTGGCGCCTTCGGGCCGACGGAGGGTGAACTCGAGAAAGTTGAAGAGGTAGTCGCAGGTCGGCTTCCCCTTGAACATCGGGGGCGAAAAGAACTGCGGCGTGCCGCAGCATTCGCCATAGTCGTTGACGTACGGCTCGTTGTTGTCGAGGATGGCGGCGATTGTCTCGGCGGCGGCGGGGCCGTAGTTGCGCTCGGCATAGTCGCGGTAGACCGCCCGCGCCGTGGCGTAGCGCCCCGCCTTGTCCCAGGGGGCCTTGGCCAGGAACGACATCTTCGGCTCCACCGCGTCGGTCACCCGCCAGGAGAGGCAATAGAAGCCGTTCATGTTGGCGGCGCGCTCCTCCCACGCCTTCACGGTGTTGAAGAGGTGCATGTTGACGGGGTAGTAGTATTCCGAGCTGCCGAAATCCCGCTCCAGCCAGGGGCAGCCCCAGAACTCCCGCGTGCCATACTCCTTGCCGCTCGCGCAACCGTCGGAATACTGCGAGATCGGCCCGCAGATCACGTCCGCCGGCAGCTTGGCGATCGACGCCGGCACCAACCCCCAGCCGGCCACCGCCAGCGCGGTCCGCGGGCTACGGGCCTTCATCCCCTTGTAGAAACCGTCGAAAATCCGCTGCCAAACCTTGAACGCGTCCGGGCCCATCCCCTCCGACTGGAAGCAAAGCAGGTAATCCAAATCCGGGTAATCCTCCGCGATCTGCTTCACGCGGGCCGCGATCAACTGCGGATCGTCGACCGCCTCCTTATAATCGGGCATCTTCAAGTTCATGTCCACGCCCAGGCCGATCTTCACCCCGCGCGTATGGGCGTAGGCGATCACCTTCTGAAACAGACTGGCGCCCTTGCGGAAGACCTCGACGTTGGAAAGCGTCTCGTTGTGCAGCGCGCAGTCGGCCCCATAGTCGTAATCGTCGAACAGGTCACCGGCGCCGAAACGATACTTGGTCACGTCCCAGCCGGGCATGCTCCAGCGGTGGCCGGTCCGAGCCGTGGGCATCCACACCCGAGAGGTCACGCCGTGGAGCGTGAAGTTATGAAACATCTCATTGTGCTCGTGATCGCCGTTGTAGTTGTGGATGTGGAGGAAGTTCATCCGCATCTTGGCCATCTGGTCGATGATGAACCGCCAGTCCTGCCAGGAATAGCTGGTGGCCGACTGGGGGAAGTTCGTCCAGGGCAGGAAGCCGCGAATGGCGACCGCCGGCGTCTTGCGCTCGTCGACCGTCACCACCCCCAAGGTCGTCTTCCGCTCCGGCAACACGTCGCCGCCGAGGTAGAAGCCCATCCCGTAGTGGTCCTCCAGCAGCCCGTAGACCCCGTAGAGGCAACCCACCTCGTCGCCGCCGACGATGGCCAGCGCCGGTTTTCCGTTGGCGGGCAACGTCTTGAGCACGTATCCCTGCGCACCCGGGTCGCCCTGGGAGACCTTGATCGTCCCTTCCGCGATCAGCCGGGCGATCAGCGGATGATCGGCCGCCCGGCCGATCAAGAAGGCCGGACCGACAAGCGGCGTGTCCTGCTTGGCCGTCTCGATGGCCGGCAGACCGCCGGACAACTGGTAGAGGTAGCGTTGCAATTCGCGGGCGGCGTATTGTTCGATCGGCGGGGCGCCGGGGCCGATCAGGATGACGCCCAGGGAGTTTGCCCCCGTAGCGACCGTTGCCCCTCCGCCAACCAGCAGCGCGCCCAGCAGGATTCCGCATAGCCTTCTCATCGCATCGTCTCCTCGGAAGTCGTCCGCAGCGGCAAGTCAACCTTTCCGATTGTCGTTGACGGCGGGGGCCTTGTCAAGCGCGCCGCAAAGTCCCCGCACTGCGTGCGGGGGGCTCCTCTACACCGCCGCGTGCCGCTCGATCTTGGCGCGATCCACTTCCACGCCGAAGCCCGGGCCCTGCGGGATGGCCATCATGCCGCCGTCCAGCGCCAGCGGCTCCGAGAGCAGGTCGTCCTGCAACTGGTGATAGGCGGATTCATTGCAGCCGGAGAGGGCGGGCGTGGCCGCGGCCAGGTGGAGCATGGCGGCGGTGCCGATCCCCAGCGACGGCCGCCCGCCCAAGAGAGCGAAGACGCCGGCCGCGGCGGCCACCGCCGCGCACGCCCGCGCAGGAGCCAACCCGCCCACTTGCTCGACGTCCAATACCACGAAGGGTGCCGCGCCGCAGCGGACCACGGCCAGCAGGTCGGCGGGGCCGCGAATCGTGCGCCCCACGGCCAGCGGCACGCGGGTCTGCCGCCCCAGCATCGCCAGCGGGTAGAGTTCCCGCGCCGAGAGTGGATCCAACAGGAATTGCAGGTGGTCCGCTTCGATCTCGCCACAGAGGTCCCGCGCCGTCTGGAGATCGTAGTGCGCCAGGCCGTCGAGGCGGAGTTCCATGCGTTCGCCCACGCTCTCGCGCACCGTCCGCAGCAACTGCCGATCCAGCGCCGCCTGGCCCGAGGAGCTGACCACCTGGCAGTGGAAGCCCTGGGCGGCCATTTCGCGGGCGAGGCGGGCCAGGCGTTCGGGCCTCCGGCCCGTCAGGCGCACGGCCAGCGGAATCCGCCGCCGATATTCGCCGCCCAGCAGCCGGCACACCGGCTGGCCGACCGTGCGGCCGATGAGGTCCCAGCAGGCCATCTCGACGGCCGCCCGCAGCGGCGCGCTGGCCAGCGCCTCCAGCGTGTGCAACTCCTCGATGTCGAAGACGCTGCGACCGGCCAGCACCGGCAGGAGAGCGTCGCGGCGGGCCGACAACTCGCCCACCCGCCAGGCCACCCCCGCCTCTCCCCATCCCTCCAGCCCCGCGTCGGTGGCCAAGCGCACCAGCAGCGACCGCACCGGCTGCGCCGCCGTGTTGCAGCCCACCTCGACGAGATGGAATTCCAGGTCGTTGATCTTCATGGGGAATCCCCGCGGAGCGGCAGCGGCAGCAGAAAACCGATCTCTTCCCGGAAGAGCGTGCACGGCTCGACCACGGCGTCAAAACGCTTGCACAAGCCGGCGATGCACTCCTGGACGATGTCTTCCGGCGCGCTGGCGCCGGCCGTGATCAGCACCGTCTCGTCGCCGGAGAACCAGGCCGGGTCGATGTCGGCCGGCCCGTCGATCAGGTGCGACGGCCGGCCGCCCTGGCGGGCCATCTCGTCCAAGCGCCGGCTGTTGGAGCTGTTCCGGCTCCCCACCACCAACACCACGTCCGCCTGCCGCGACAAGGTGCGGACCACCTCCTGCCGGTTCTGCGTCGCGTAGCAGATGTCGCCCTTCAGCGGCGCGGCAATCTTGGGAAATCGCTCCCGCAATCGCTGCGTCGTCCGGGCGGCGTCGGTCAGCGAAAGCGTCGTCTGCGTCAGGTAAACCACCTTTTCCGCGTCGGCCACCTCCAGCCGCTCCACGTCCTCGGGCGTCTGCACCAGCACCAACGCGCCGGGGGCCTCCCCCATCACGCCCACCACCTCGTCGTGCCCGGCATGACCGATGAGAATGACCGTGTAGCCGGCCGCCGCGAAACGCACCGCCTCGCGGTGGACCTTGGTCACCAGCGGACAGGTGGCGTCGATGGTGTCCAGGCCCCGCCGGGCCGCCTCGCGGCGAACCTCCGGCGACACCCCATGGGCCGAATACAGCAGGTGCGCCCCGGCGGGCACCTCCGCCAGGTCGTCCACGAAGACCACCCCCAAGCGGCGGAACCGCTCCACGACCCAGCGGTTATGGACGATTTCGTGGTAGACGTAGATCGGCGTGCCGTAGCGGCGGAGGGCCGTTTCCAGGCTTTCCACCGCCATATTGACGCCGGCACAGAAGCCCCTCGGGCCCGCCAGGATAATACGCATGGTTCCCTCATCGGCCGGAACATATCATAATAGGTATTGCCAGCAGGGGCTAGGGACTGGGGGCTGGGGATTAGGGATTAGAGCGTTACGCTCGCGGTTTCGCAAAACAAGGAATCACCTCTTGGCCTCGACGTTTTCCCGCGACTTGAAGCGTTACGGACCGCAGGTGCAAGTGACCGAGCCGCCTTCGCTGGGGCGAAGCCGCCGCTACTGCCGGCGGCTGGCCCGCCGCCACTACGAGAATTTCACCGTCGCCAGCCGCATGCTGCCGCGGCGGCTGCGGCAACATTTCTACAACCTCTACGCCTATTGCCGCTGGGCCGATGATCTGGCGGACGAGGCCGGCGACCCGAAGCGCGCCCTGGCCTTGCTGGACTGGTGGGAACAACACCTGCACGCCTGCTACCGCGGCCAGGCCATCCACCCCGTCTTCATCGCCCTGGACGTCACCATCCGCAAGTTCGCCATTCCCGTGGACCCCTTCGTCGATCTGCTGGTGGCCTTTCGCCAGGACCAGCGGGTGCGGCGTTACGAAGACTTCGGCCAACTGCTGAACTACTGCCGCTATTCGGCCAACCCGGTGGGGCGGCTGGTCCTCTACTTGGGACGCTGCCACACGCCCGAGCGGTTGCTGCTGGCCGACTCGATCTGCACGGGCTTGCAGTTGGCCAACTTCTGGCAGGACGTGGCGGCCGATTTCGACCGGGGGCGGATCTACCTGCCCTTGGCCGATTGCCGCCGCTTCGGCTACGAGGAGAAGATGTTTGCCGCCCGGCAGTGCAACGAGCCGTTTCGTCGCCTGCTGGCCGCCGAGGTGGACCAGGCCGATGGCTACCTGCGGCGCGGCCTGCCGCTGGTAGCGCTGATGCCGCCGGAGCTGCAGCTCGACGTGGCCTTGTTCATCCACGGCGGGCTGGCGATCCTGCGGGCGATTCGTCGCCAGGACTACGACGTTTGGACCGCTCGGCCCAAGGTCTCCCGGTGGGAGAAGCTCGGCCTGGTGGCACGCTGCTGGTGGCGGCTCTTGCGCGGGACGCTCTTGGAGCCGGCCGAGGGCGCGGAGGACAAGCCGTGAGTCGCCCGAGTGCCGAACTGGAGGCCAACTACGCCGCCTGCCGTCACCTGGTGCGGCGTGCGGGCTCGAATTTTCCCGGCGGGTTCCGCCTCCTGCCGGCCGATCAGCGCCGTGCCATGGACGCCCTCTATGCCTTCATGCGCCACAGCGACGACCTGGTCGACGCAGCGTCGCCTTCGCCGCGCGAGGCGCTGGCCCAATGGCGCGCGGACCTGGAAGACTCGCTGCGGCCGGATGTGGCGCCGGCTTTTCACTCGGTGAAGGCAACCCTCCTCTTGCCCGCCGTGGCCGATGCCGTGCGCCGCTTCCACATCCCGGCCGAGCACCTCCGCGACGTGCTCGACGGGGTGGAAATGGACCTCGATCGGCCGCGTTACGAGACCTTCGCGGCCCTGGTGGGCTACTGCGAGCACGTGGCGTCGGCGGTCGGCCTGGCGTGCATTCACGTCTGGGGGTTCCGCGGCCCGCAGGCCCTCGGCCCGGCCCGCGCCGCCGGCGTCGCCCTGCAACTGACCAACATCCTCCGCGATCTGAAGGAGGACGCGGCGGCGGGCCGCGTCTACCTCCCCCTGGACGATCTGCGGGAGTGCGGCTACGCGATCGAACAATTGCAGCGGGGCCAGGGCGGCGCGGCCTTCCGCCGGCTGATGGAACTGGAGATCGCCCGCGCGGAGCAGTTCTATCGCGACGGCGCAGCGCTGTTGGATTGGCTGGCTTCGCCGGGGCAACGGCTCTTCGGCATGATGATGGCCACCTATCGCGCGCTGCTGCGGAAGATCGCCCGGCGGCCAGAGGAGGTGTTGCGGCGGCGGATCCGCCTCGGCGGGGCAAAGAAGCTGCAAATTGCCGCCCGCTGGAGCTTGCTGCCGCCGCGCGTGTCCGCACTGAGGTAACCCGCGGTGCCACTGCCCGCTATGACTTCGCACTCCGATCGAGCAACCGTCGCCGTCGTCGGCGGCGGACTGGCCGGACTCAGCGCCGCGGCCGCGGCCGCCGAGCACGGCTGCCGCGTCGAAGTCTTCGAGCAGGCCGCTTGCCTCGGCGGCCGGGCCGCAAGCTTCCGCGATCCCCAGAGCGGGCAACTCGTCGACACCTGCCAGCACCTGGCCCTGGGCTGCTGCACCAACCTGTTGGACTTCTGCCGCCGCCTGGGCCTAGCCGAGTGCCTCCAGTGCTGCCGCACGCTGCACTTCTTCGGCCCCGACGGCGTCCGCAGCGACCTGGCCGCCGCCGGCTGGCTGCCGGCCCCGCTGCACCTGCTGCCGGCCCTGCTCCGCCAGCGGCACCTCGCGGCGGGCGAACGTTGCCAGGCCCTGTGGGCGTTGGCCCGGCTGGCGCGCCCCCGCCGGGGCGAAAGCGGCCCCGACGAGACCGTCGAGGCATGGCTCCGCCGCCACGGGCAATCCCCCCGGATCATCGCCCGCTTCTGGGCCCCCGTCATCCTCAGCGCATTGAGCGAGACGCCCGAGCGGGCTTCACTCTGGGCCGCGCGGAAGGCCTTCGTCACCGGGCTGCTGGCCGCCCGCGCGGCCTATCCGCTCTGGCTGCCACGGCTGCCATTGCAAGAACTGATCGATCGCCGCATGGGGGCGGTCCTGGCCGATCGCGGCGTTGTCATGCATCGCGGCACGCCGGTCCGCCAAATCAGCGGCGACGGCCGCGGCGCCGCCGGCGTGGTCCTGGCCGACGGCACGCGGCAAGCCTTCGATTTCGTCATTGCGACCGTGCCCTGGGGCAACATCACCGCGCTGTTGAGCGACGCCCTGCGGACCGCTTGGCCTGCCCTGCGGAGCGTCGAGGCCATTCGCCCCGGCGCCATCACCGCCGTCCACCTTTGGTTCGACCGGCCGCTCTGCGACGTGCCGCACGCCGTGCTGGTGGATCGCACGAGCCAATGGATGTTCGCCGACGGGCCGGTCGAGGGCGCCGAGGCCTGCCGTCACTACCAGGTCGTCATCAGCGCCTCGCACGCCTTGGCCGACCGCGACCCGGATCGGATCCTCGACTGCGTCCGCCGCGACCTGGAGGCCGTGTGGCCCGCGGCCCGAGGACTGCGGCTCCTGCATCATCGGGTGATTACGCAGCCGGCGGCCGTCTTCTCGGTGGCGCCGGGGCTGGAGGAACTCCGCCCCCGGCAAGCGACGCCGCTGGCGAATCTCTTTCTGGCGGGCGATTGGACGGCCACCGGCTGGCCGGCCACGATGGAGGGCGCGGTCCGCAGCGGCCGCCTGGCGGTCGAGGCGATGCTGGCGGCGCTGGGCCGCCCGGAGCGGCTCCTGACGCCGGACTTGCCGCGCGGTCGGCTGGCGCGGTGGTGGTGCGGGAAGGAGTAACGCCCCCATGCGAAACCGCCAGCGTGCCACCAGACGGCCCGGCCACGCAACGCTCTAATCCCTAATCCCCAGTCCCTAATCCCTCGTCTCTCACCCATACCCGCCCATGCCGAAGAAGAGCTGCTTCTTCAGCAGCCGGTAGAGCCAATAGTCCTCGGGGATTTCCTCGCCGGGCAGGTGATGGCTGGTTCGCGGCGCGGCGGCGGCCAACTCGCCGGCCAGATCGCGGCCGCTGGTGTCGGCGGCCGATGCGCGGCGCAGATACTCGGCCAGCGCCTGCGGCTGCTCCAGGATCACGCAGCCGCGGGTCCGCTCGTGGACGAACTCCTGAAAACCGCGCAAGAACGCGCTGCCGTTGACCGTGCGAAACAGGTCGTAATCGTGGTCGCGGATGGTTTCGCAGGCCGCCCGCAGCGGCGGGCAAGGCTCGATGCCGCCCCCCGGCCCGATATGAAACCCCAGCCCCAAGGCCGCCGGGCAAACCGCCTCGCCCGCCGCGTTCCAATAGGTGTCGATCAGCACGATGGGGTGCTTCCGTCGCAGGGCCAGCAGCAGCCGCCGCAGCGCGATCATCTGCCCGCGTGTGAGACAATATTGCGGCGACGGATCGGCGCCGACCGGGCGGTAGACAAAGTACCACAGGTACATGGCGCCGCGGCCGATCAGGTCGCGAACGTAGCCGTCGCCGAGGACCTCGTCGAGGTTCGCGGCAGTCACGGTGGTGGCCACGCCGAAGAGGATTTTTTGCCGCCGCAGCCGGGCCAGGCCGTCGAGGACCGTTTGAAAAACGCCGTCGCCGCGGCGGTCGTCGTTGTTTTGCTCGCCGCCGTCGAGGCTCACCAGCGGCGTGACGTTGCCGGCGGCGCGGATTTGCCGCACGTTTTCCTCATCGAGAAACATGCCGTTGGTGATGATCTGGAAGTAGCAATCCGCATGGCGGCGGACGAGGCTCCACAGCGGCGGATAGAGCATCGGCTCGCCGCCCAGGAGCGTGTAGAAATAGGCCCCTTGCCGTTTGCCGGCGGCAATCACCGCTTCGACGTCCTCTTCGGCCAATTGCCGCACGGGGCCTTCGCCGCCGATCCAGCAGCCGTGGCAGCGGAGGTTGCATGCATCCGTCAAGGCAAGGAACAAAAAGGGCGGAAAAAGCTGGCCGCGACCCGCGCGACGCCGATAGGCCCGCAGCGCCCTGCTCCCCTTATACGCCCACAGATAGCCGGCCTTGATCGCCAACCGCGGGGAGACCTCGCTGGCGAACCGGTATGCAAGTTGCAACAGCATGGGCGCTCGGTTTCCGGACTTTGTTCACCTTGATTATACCACCCGGCAATGTTATAGGTAACGTTTACCCGCTGTTTGGGCCCTGGGGACGCCATGATCGATCCGCACCAATTGCTCGCCGCCTACCAGACGGTCCGCCGCGATCTGTTGGCCCAGCGCGAGGCCGCGGGCCACTGGATCGGTCGCTTGTCCAGCTCGGCGCTGGCCACGGCCACGGCGGCCAGCGCGCTGGCCGTGATGGGCCGGCACGTGGCCGACCAGAGCCGCCGCGACGCCTATGGGCAGATGGCCGTCCGGGCCGGGCAGTGGCTGGCAGGCTGCCAGAACGACGACGGCGGCTGGGGCGACACCGACCGCAGCGCGTCGAATCTCGCCGCCACGCTGTTGGTCGAGGCGGCCTTGCACCTGGCCGGCATCACGCCGCAGTGCCAGGGGCAACTCGAGCGGGCCCGGCAGTACATCGATTCGCAAGGCGGGCTGGACGGCCTGCGGCGGCGTTACGGCGACGACCGCACGTTCGCCGCGCCCATTGCCGCCAATTGCGCGTTGGCGGGCCTGACCTCCTGGCGCGAGGTGCCGGCGCTGCCCTTCGAGTTGGCCTGCCTGCCGCACGCCATGCTGCGCTTCCTGCGGCTGGGAGTGGTCAGCTATGCCCTGCCGGCCCTGGTGGCCATCGGCCAGGCCCGCTTCTTCCATCGCGGGCCGTGGAACCCGGCGGTGTGGCTGTGGCGGCGGCTGAGCGTGGGACCGAGCCTCCGCGTGCTCGGCGGCATGCAGCCGCCCAGCGGCGGCTTCCTCGAAGCCGTGCCGCTGACCAGCTTCGTGGTGATGAGCCTGGCCTCGACGGGCCAGGCGGACCATGCCGTCGTCCGCCACGGCGTCTCCTTTCTCCTCTCGTCGGTGCGCGAGGACGGCTCCTGGCCGATCGACGTCAACCTGGCCGTTTGGAATACCGCGCTGGCCACCACGGCGCTGGCCGCCGCCACCGGCGACGTGGGGGCCTTGGGCTGCGTCGATTGGCTGCTGCAAGCACAGCAGCAAGAGGTCCATCCCTTCACCCGCTCGGCGCCGGGCGGCTGGGGATGGAGCGACGCCGCCGGCGCCGTGCCCGATGCCGACGACACCGCGGCCGCCCTGTTGGCGCTGAAGGTGCTGGCCGAGTCCAGCGGCGATGCGCACCCCGGACGGATCACCGCGGCCGCCGCGGAGGGGATCCGTTGGCTGCTGGACCTGCAAAATGAAGACGGTGGCTGGCCCACCTTCTGCCGCGGCTGGGGCGCGCTGCCCTTCGACCGCAGCGGCTGCGACCTGACGGCCCACGCGCTGCGGGCCTTGCACGCCTGGGAGCAGGCGGAAACCGCCGGCCGCGCGGGCGAGGCCGTCGAGCGCGGCCTGGCCTACCTGGCCGCCCAGCAGCGCGGCGACGGCAGTTGGGTCCCGCTCTGGTTCGGCAACGAGCATTTTCCGGAAGAGGAAAATCCCGTCTACGGGACCGCCCGCGTGCTGCTGGCCTATCGCGACCTGGGCTTGATGGAGACCGGGCCGGCGCGGCGGGGCGTGCAATGGCTGGCCGGCCACACGGACCCCGGCGGGGGCTGGGGTGGCGGCCCAGGTGGGGATTCGGCAGCCGGCGGCCCCAGCATCGAGGAAACCGCCCTGGCGGTGGAGGCCCTGCTGGCGGCCCCCGAAAGCCCCGCCGTCAATGCCGCCCTGGAGGAGGGCCTGGCCTGGCTCGTTGCGGCGGTCCATGGGGGGCGGCACCGAGAGGCAGCGCCCATCGGTTTTTACTTCGCCAAACTATGGTATTATGAGAAGTTGTACCCGCTGCTGTTTGCCGTCGCGGCCCTCGGCCAAGCGATTCGCCGCTCCCCGCCCGCCTAACCCCCGTACGAGACTCCCGCCTTGAGTGCCACCGCCACGGGCCGGAAAGACGTGCCGTCAGCCAAGGCACTGCGCGAGCGGATCGCCGCGCGGGCCGGCGAGGTCGCGGCTTCGATGGACCGCTCGCATCCGCCCGCCCGCAGCGAGTTGGACTCTGCCGCCCGAGCGATCCTGGCCGAACTGGCGCTGCCGGCGGCCTACCTGGGCTGGACCATGGTCGCGCTGGCCTCGGCCTTCTGGCGCGACCAGGTGGCCGCGGTGCCCTGCCAGCGCCGCTTGCTCTTGCTGCCGCAATGCCTGCGGCAGGCCGAGACCTGTGCGGCCCCCTGCGACGCGGCCGGGTTGCACTGCCGTGGGTGCGGTGGCTGCTTGCTCGATGATCTACAAGTCCAGGCCCAGAGTCTCGGCTACCGCGTCCTGGTAGCGGAGGGTTCGCCGGCAGTCATGCAGATCATCCTCGGCGGCCAGGCCGACGCCATCCTGGGCGTCGCCTGCCTCGACGTGCTGGAAAACACCTTCGATAAGATCCTCCTGGCCGGCATTCCCTGCATGGCGGTGCCGCTGTTGGGCAACGGCTGCCGCAACACGGCGACCGACGAGGATTGGGTCCTGCGGATGATCCAGACGCCGCACCGCCCGGCGCCGGCCTCGACCTGCACGTACCTGCACCTGATGCGTGCGGCGGCGGAGATGTTCGCGCCGGCCGAGTTGACGCGGCTGCTTGCGCTGGAACCTGCCCCGTCGCTTTCCACCGCGGCCATCGCCGCCGATTTCCTGGCCGCGGGGGGCAAACACTCGCGTCCCTTCATCACCCTGGCCGTGTACGACGCCCTGAGCGGCGGCGGGGCCACGGGGGCCGACGGCGCGTCTGCGGCCGCCCAACTCCCCGAGGCGGTCCGGCGTATGGCACTGGCGATCGAGATTTTCCACAAGGCGTCGCTGGTGCATGACGACGTGGAAGACGACGATCCCTTCCGCTACGGCCAGCCGGCCCTGCACCGCAAGCACGGCGTGGCCGCTGCGGTCAACGTCGGCGATTACTTGATCGGGCTGGGCTACCGGCTGGCCGCCGCCCAGCGCGGGGCGCTGGGGGCCGAGGCGACCGCCGACATCCTGGCCCTGCTGGCCGACGCCCATACGCGGCTTTGCGAAGGCCAGGGCGCCGAGTTGTCGTGGCGCGACGCCCCGGATCAAGACCTGACGCCGCTGGAGGCGCTGCGGATTTCCGCCCTGAAGACGGCGCCTGCCTTCGAGGCGGCCTTGATGGCGGGCGTCCGGCTGGCCGGGCCCACGGCCGCCTATCGCGAGCCCATCGCCCGCTTCGCCCGCCACCTCGGCGTGGCCTACCAGATCCTCAACGACCTCGACGACTGGCAGCTGCCGCAGCCTTCCGGGCGGCCCGGCGGCAGCGACCTGCTCCACGGCCGGCCCACGGTCCTCTGGGCGCTGGCCTTGGCGAACCTCCCCCCGCAGGACCGCCTGGAGCTGAGGTCGCTGGTGGCCGCGGCAGCCGGGGACCCAGATGCACTGGAGCGGGGTGCCACTGCTGGCTTGCCCAGCAGTGCGGTTAACACTGCTGGACAAGCCAGCAGTGGCACCCATCATTCCGCCCCGGCCGACCGGCTGGAGCGGGCCCGGCGGCTCTATCAGCAGGCCGGGGTGTTCCCCCAGGCGGCCGCCCTCGTAGCCAAGCATCATGCCCGCGCCCGAGCGGCCGCCGATCGTCTCCCCCTGGAACCCTTGCGGCGCCTGCTCTATTTCCTGGCCGACGCCATCCTCGACCGCCGCCCGCTGGGGACTGTCCACTTGGCCCCGTAGTCCCGGCGACCTTTGCGCCATGAACATCGTTCACCTTGCCGCCGGCGCGGGACCGATGTACTGCGGCAGTTGCCTGCACGGCAACACGCTGGCCGCGGCCTTGCGGGGCGTCGGCGGCCAGGTGCTATTGGCGCCGCTCTACACGCCGCTGCGGACCGATGAGGAGAGCGTCGCCGAGGATCGCGTCGCCTTCGGCGGCATCAACGTCCATTTGCAGCAGCGTTGGGGACTGTTCCGCCACACGCCCTGGTGGCTGGACCGCCTGCTGGACCGCCCTGCCCTGCTCCGCTGGGCGGGCCGCCGCGGCGCCGGCACCCGGCCGGAAGACACTGGCGCCTTGACCGTCTCGATGCTTCGCGGCGAGGAAGGCCGGCAGCGCAAGGAACTGGAAAAGCTGCTCCGCTGGCTCGACGACGAGATTCACCCCGAAGTGGTCCATCTCTCGACCGTGCTGCTGTGCGGCGTGGCGCGGCAGCTCCGCCGCCGGCTGGGCGTGCCGGTGGTCGCCACGCTGGCTGGCGAAGATGTCTTTCTGGAGAAGCTGCCGCAGCCCCACCATGACGCTGCCCGCCGCGAGCTGCGCTTACGCGCCGCCGAACTGGACGCCCTCGTGGCCGCCAGCGCCTCTTACGCCGATTTCATGGCCGAGTATCTGGCCCTGCCGCGCGAGCACATCCACGTCATCCGGCCGGGACTGAACCTCCAGGGGCACGGCCGCCGGCAATCCCTGCTGCCGGCCAATCGGCCGCCGACCATTGGTTTCCTCTCGCGGATCTGCCCGGAGAAAGGGCTGCACCAGCTCTTGGATGCCTGGGCGCTGTTGGCTGAGGATGCGGAGTTGCCGGCGTTGCGGGTCCGCGCGGCGGGATATCTGGCCCCTGCGGACCGCGCCTACCTGGCCGGCCTTCAGGAAGACCTGGCCTCCTGGGGCCTGGCCGAGCAGTTCGAGTACGTGGGCGAGTTGGACCGCGGCGGGAAGATCGCCTTCTTGCAATCGCTCGACGTGTTCTGCCTGCCCAGCATCGCCCGCGAGAGCAAGGCCCTGGCGGTCCTCGAGGCCTGGGCCAACGGCGTGCCGGCCGTGCTGCCCGCCCACGGGGCCTTTCCCGAAATGGTCGCCGACACCGGCGGCGGCTTGCTGTTCGAGCCGGGCAATCCGGCGGCGTTGGCGGCGGCCCTGCGGCAGATGATCCAGCAGCCCGAGTTGGCTGCCGAGTGCGGCCGCCGCGCTCAGGAGGCCGTCCATCAGCGTTATCATGCCCGGCGCATGGCCGAAGACACGATGAATCTGTATAAACAGTTGGTGTAAGAACCTCCCCTCTCCCATCGGGAGAGGGGTCGGGGGTGAGGGCCACGAGGAAAGACGTGGAGGTTGTATGGCCGACGCACGCGCAGGTTCCCCTCACCCTAGCGCTCTCCCGGAGGGAGAGGGGACCTACCACGCCGCACTGATGCTACGATGGATGACGGCGGCGACGGGCCTGCCGGAAGACCTCCGCCGCCGGCACGGCGCGTGGCTGGCCGCCGCCCAGCGCGAGGACGGCGGTTTCGCCGGCCGCCGCGGCGCCAGCGACGTCTACTATACCGGCTTCGCGCTGCGGGGCCTGGCCATGCTCGGCCAATTGACCTCCGCCGTGGCTGGCCGCGCCGGCGACTTTCTCGCCGCCCGCGCCGCCGGTCCGCTTGCCGCCGCGGAGTTCGTCTCGCTGCTGGCCGGGACGATCCTGGTGGAAACGGCCGGCGGCGGCGACGTCTTCGCCCGTGCCGGCCGTGATCGCCGGCAGATGGTGCTGGACATTTTCGGGCCGCTCCGCCGCGGCGACGGCGGCTACGCCAAGAGCGCCCGCAGCACGCAGAGCAGCCTCTATCAAACCTTCCTGGCCGTGCTCTGCGGGGAAATGGTGGGCCTCGCGCCCGAGGGGGCGGCGGCGATCGTCGCGCTGGTCCGGTCCCGCCGCCGCGGCGACGGCGGTTTCGCGGAATTGGCCGCCATCGAGCAGAGCGGCACGAGCCCCACGGCCGCCGCGGTGGGCCTGCTCACGGTGCTCGGCGCGGTGGACGAAGGGGCGCGGGAAGGGGTGGTCCGGTTCCTGGCGGCGATGCAGACGCCCGCGGGCGGGCTGCGCGCCCATGCCCGGCTGCCGCTGGCCGACCTGTTGAGCACCTTTAGCGGCTCTGCGGCACTAGCCGACTTGGGCGCCGGCTGCGCGATCGACCGGGCCGCGGCGGCGGGCTTCGCCCGCGGGCTGGAGCGGCCCGAGGGCGGCTTCCGCGCCGCCGCCTGGGACGGCCAGGCCGACGTCGAGTACACGTTCTACGGCCTGGCCGTCGCGGCGTGCGCGCCGCTTGCGGTTTAGCAAGGGGCGATTTCGCGCCTTACACCAAGCGCG
Organism: Thermoguttaceae bacterium; assembly: GCA_052139835.1. Classification (GTDB taxonomy): domain Bacteria; phylum Planctomycetota; class Planctomycetia; order Pirellulales; family Thermoguttaceae; genus JBKQVT01. Next base: position 1,022 of record JBKQVT010000204.1, on the reverse strand, counting down.
GGCAAAGCTCGCTTTGCGGCAGGAGGCCGTCGGCGGCCAGGGTCGCGTCGACCGCGGCGGCCGAGAGACTTCCCGCTGCTGCGTCCGCGTTGCCCGTCCAGTGCGAAGACGGCAGGCCGCCGATTCCCAAGCCCTCGAAGAGCCTGCGCGACGCCTCGGCGGCCGCGGTCGAATACCCTGCGCTGGGGCTGGCGGCCGCGGAGGCGGCGGCCGCGACCGGTTGGGCGGAGGAAAGCACGCTGCCGGCAAGCTGCGGGGCGAGGGCCGACCCGATGGCGGCGTGCAAGGTGCTGCCCGCAATCGGCTTCGTCTGCGAGGCGTTGGCCACCACGAAACCATCGGTGACCGTCTGCAACTGCGCCCAGGTCAGGGCCTGCGGCGGCTGGTCAACTCCCCAAGGGTTGTATAAGGTGAAGGTCCCGGCCGCGCTGTTGTAACCGATGATCGCGTAGGCATGGTTGCCGTAGAGGCCGTAGGGCAGCGTGTCGCCCGAGTTGCTGGAGCCGTCGGTGGCGATGGTGACCGCCATCTTTGCGGTCATGCCGGCCACCAGGGCCTGCTTGTCGCTCGTGGAACTCAGGTCATAGGAGGCAGCATTCTGGCCGAGCACCTGGGCGTCGACGTCGGCCATCCAGCCGCCCGCAATGGCGGCGTAGCTGTTCTGGCCGTTGCGGCCCTCCTTGCCCGTCTGGTTCCACTCGGCATAGGCCTTCTCAATCAGCGCGATCCACAGCCCCTTGGGACTGCTGATCGAGGTGCCGTAACCGTCGAAGACCAGGGTGCTGCCGCTGACGGGCAACTGGTTGTCGACGGTCACATAGTCGGCCACGCCGTTGTCATAGAAGCGGACGGTCCAGGAGTGGATGCCGGTCTGGGCGTCCACGCCGTTGTCGATGATCATGTTGCTGATGGCGGCCGGCGCGCTGTTGGCGATGGCCCCCAGCGAGGAGATCAGGTAGCAATCGCCCAACAGGCCCTGCTTTTCGTCGTTGGTGGAGGGGCTGCCGGCGGTAAACAAGTTG
>JBKQVT010000203.1:0-7901 GCA_052139835.1 Thermoguttaceae bacterium | reverse complement strand
CCTGGCCGACCGGTTGATCCAGGCCTGTGGCGGCGTTTCGCAGCGCGAGTTCCGCGACCAGGTGCTCGACTCGATGGAGATCGAGCGCGAGCGGGGGATTACGATCAAGAGCAATTCGATTACACTCGCCTACCGCGCCCCCGACGGGCAGGACTGTCAGTTGAACCTGATCGACACGCCGGGGCACGTCGATTTTTCGCACGAGGTGCGGCGCTCGCTCCTGGCCTGCGACGGCGCGGTGATCGTCGTCGATGCGTCCCAAGGCGTCGAGGCGCAGACGGTCGCCAACCTCTACCTGGCCCTGGATAACAACCTGGAATTGCTGCCGGTAATCAACAAGATCGATCTGCCCGCCGCCGATGTCGAGCGCGTGCGCGAGGAGATCGACAAGGACCTGGGGCTCGATCCGTTCGCGGCCATCCCCGTCTCGGCCAAGACCGGTCTCGGCGTTGAAGACGTGTTGGCGGGAATCGTCGAGAAGTTGCCGTGCCCCAAGGGCGACCCGGCCGGACCGCTGAAAGCGCTCGTCTTCGACGCGCAGTTCGATCGTTATCGCGGGGTGATCCTCCTCTGCCGCGTCATGGACGGCACGGTGAAACCCGGCGACGCCATCCATTTCATGCACTCGGGCTGGGATTACACGGTGGAGGAAGTGGGGATCAATCGGCTGAAGGCCTATCCCCAAGAGCAACTCAGCGCCGGGGAGGTGGGCTACGTCATCGCGGGAATCAAGAGCGTGCGGGAGATCGAGGTCGGCGATACGATCACCCACCTCGACCGCCCCGCGGCCGAACCGGTCCCCGGCTACAAGAAGGCCAAGCAGGTCGTCTTTTCTTCGATCTATCCCATCGATGCGGACGAGTACCGCGAATTGGCCAAGGCCCTCGACAAGCTGGCCATCAACGACGCCTCCCTGACCTATGAGAAGGACAGCTCCGCGGCCCTGGGCTTCGGCTTCCGCTGCGGATTCCTCGGCCTGCTGCACCTCGACGTGATCCAGGAGCGCCTGCAGCGGGAGTTCGACATCGGCCTGGTCGTCTCGGCCCCGTCGGTCAGGTACAAGGTGACCTTGAAGGACGGCAAGTCGCTCGAGGTCGACAACCCGGGACATTGGCCCGATCCGTTCAAGATCGCCGGCGTCGCGGAGCCGTACATCAAGGCCTCGATTCTCGCCCCCGAAGAGTACGTCGGATCGGTCATGGAGCTATGCCGTGAATATCGCTCGGCGAGCCAGCAGATGAATTACCTGGCCGTGGGCCGGGTCGAGGTGATCAGCGAGATGCCGTTGGGCGAGGTGCTCTTCGATTTCTACGGCAAGCTCAAGACCGTCACCCGCGGCTACGGTTCCTTCGATTACGCGCAAATCGACTATCGCGAGACCGACGTGGTCAAGGTCGAAATCCTCATTAACGGGGAACCGGTCGATACGCTCGCCTACCTGGTCCATCGCGACAAGGCGCGGGCACGGGCGCTGCACTACTGCGAGCAACTGGCCGAAGCGATTCCCCGTCACCAGTTCAAGATCCCCATCCAGGGCGTCATCGGCGGCAAGGTCATCGCGCGCTCGACGATCCAGGCCTACCGCAAGGACGTGACGGCCAAGTGCTACGGCGGCGACGTGACGCGCAAGAAGAAGCTCCTGGAAAAGCAGAAGAAGGGCAAGGCGAAGATGAAGCAGGTCGGCCAGGTGCAGATCCCGCAGAAGGCCTTCATCGCCGTCCTGGCCGCGGACAGGAAGTGAGCAGTCAGGGTTGCAGGTCATGGCCGTGCCGGGTATCTTAATGAATATGGACCGCACGACTGAAGATCGTCGCCCGTCGCAAGACACTGCCCGTTTGACCCCGCGCGAGCGGTTGGAACGTTTTGTCGCGTTGCAGAGACGGGCCAGGCGGCTGCTTGCCGCGTCGCCCGAAGGCTACCGGCGGTACTGGGCGCGCAACCTGCGCCAGCGCAGCATTCATATTGAGTTCTGACGAACAGGGAACCGGTCGATGCGCTTCGTCCGTCGCCTTTCGCTCCGCGAAAGTAGCGAGAGCCACGAGCCAATTCCGCAACACCTTCGCCGCTGCTTTCGCGGAGCGAAAGGCGACCTTGGCAGTTCTCCGGCGAATTGTTCGCAGTGCCTTGCATCGCAATCGCTTAGCTGCTAAACTGACTACCAAACTTAGGGGTCCTTGTCTGTGCCCGACCGGCCGGATAAATCCAAGTTATTTTGCAGAGGACACGTTGGACCACGATGGGATTGGACGCGGTCGTTTACTGCAACTGCTATGAAACCGGGCGACACAAGACGCCGCCTCCCCCTGGCATCGAGATAATTATCTCTGTAGATGGTTCGATTCAATGTGCGCACAAAACTGTTGAATCAGCCATAGCACTGGATGCGTGGACGCATAAGGGGGCTTGCGACCACGAAGACTGCGCTCTGGTCCATCACTACATCGGCAATGTCGCATTGGTCGCTTTTCTGCGAGGAACACTCGAACAAAGTGCTGACAGGTTTCCGGTCATCCTTTCCAAGGTTGTGCACAACGGTATTCACGCAGGCGACTACCTATCCCTGGAGGATGTAAGATCGGTGCAGCAGGAACTCAAATCGCTTCCGCCCATAGCGTGCGACAATGAAGAAGATCAGATGTATTTGGACACGTTTCGTGAGCAAATGACGGAATTGGTAGAAGCCGCATTGGCACTTCAGAAGCCAATTGCGTTCTGAAAGCACAAACGCACACTAACTGCGTTCGTCGGTCAAATCGACCAAGGTGTATTCGGTGTAACATGCAGGGCGCTTCGTATCCGCCGATCGGGCTTTACGTGCACGTGCCCTTTTGCCAAAGCAAGTGCGCGTATTGCGACTTTGCCTCGTACGCGGGACGCGAGGTGGATATCCCGCGCTATTTGGATGCCCTTGTCCGGGAAATAACACGGCGCGGCGCAGAAACAGGGCATCCCCGAGCAGAGACGATTTTCCTCGGCGGCGGCACGCCCTCGCTCCTCCGCGAGTTCCAGGTGACACGCATCCTGGATGCGCTGTCTGAAGCATTCCCAATCGAAGAGGGCGCCGAGATCACTTGCGAATGCAACCCCGGAACACTCACGATGTCCTTTGCGCAAGCGCTCGGCAAAGCGGGTGTTAACCGGCTGTCGCTGGGCGCGCAAGCCACGCAGACGCGTCTCTTGCGTCTCATCGGCAGGATCCATGATTGGGACGAAGTGATCGCCTCCGCAGAAATTGCGCGCAAGGCGGGATTTGATAATCTGAACTTGGACCTGATGCTCGGCCTGCCTTCGCAAACCGTTTCCGATTTTCGGGAAACGCTGGCGGCCGCGCTGGCGCTCTCCCCCACGCATCTCTCCTGTTACGGCTTGATTGTTGAGGAAGGAACGCCGCTCTGCCGCGATGTCACCGGGGGAAAGCTGGCCCTTCCCGATGAAGCAATTGAGCGCGATATGTACGAGCTTGCGCGGCAGACGCTCGCGGAGCACGGCCTTCATCAATACGAAATCAGCAATTTTGCCCGCGAAGGATACGCCTGCCGGCATAATATCAACTGCTGGGCGCGCGTGCCGTACCTTGGCTTCGGCTCCGCGGCGCACAGCTTTTACGAGCAGTGCCGCACGATGAACCCAGCAAAGCTTGATGCGTACCTGGGAGGTGAAGAACCGAAGACGGAGCAGATATCAAAAGAAGAGGCGCGCTTCGAGAGCCTGATGCTGGGCCTGCGCATGACGCGCGGCGTAAAGGATGAGGATTTTACGCGCATGCACGGCATGAGTATCCGCGAGGCCTTCGGTGAAAAGCTGGATAAACCGATCAGCAGCGGGCTGCTCGAGTGGCACGAAGGCGCGTTAAGGCTTACACGGCTCGGCATGGATCTGCAAAACAGCGTGCTTGTCGATCTCATGTGACACAACAGGAAGAGCTGTGAGATACGAGAAGGATCATTGCCTTCAGGAGCGGCGTAGCGGCGGCCAAGGCCAAGGAGGCCGGTTTTCACTCCCAGCGGGCGAGCCTCAGTCCCCCCCACCGCGAGTATCCGCGGCCCCCGCACCGGCCACCAAAGTGGCCTCTGTTGCGGAAGGCGGGAGGTTTGTATCGTGGGTGCTTTGCCGCCGACTGTTTTCGTGGTAATCTCGGAGAACCGGGAGCGGTGGCCGAGTGGTTTAAGGCACCAGTCTTGAAAACTGGAGTGCTCGCAAGGGCACCGGGGGTTCAAATCCCTCCCGCTCCGCTGGAAGACGCAAGTTTCAGGATTCAGAGGCCGCGCGTGCGTCCGAGGGGAAAGTCCCCAGGTAGTAGCACGGTTTTCCCATCTCTCCAACCGAAGGAGGCGGCGCCATGCGACGGTCCTGCTTGGTTACGGCCCTGGTTTTCGTCTGCGGAATGTCGTGGTGTCTGGCCGCGGCAAACCCGGATAGCGGGGCCCAACCCGCGGAAAAGCCATCGGCCGCGGCGGCGAAGAAAAAGGCCGCCCCGAAGCCGCTCTTGACCATCTCCAAGAAAACCACCGTGATCACGGCCCCGTTGCGGCCGGACGGCTATCCCGACTACGTGGCCGCGCTGAATGAGCTCTCCAGCAAGGGCGTCACGCCCGAGAACAACGCGGCCGTGCCTTTTATCAAGGCGATGGGACTGGGCGATTCCCCGAAGCAGTACCGCGATCGCTACTGCAAGGCGATTGGCATCGAGCCGCTCACCGACGACGGCACGTACTTCGTCTCCTGGGACAAGTACGTCAAGGGCAGCAATTTCGGCGGGAAACCGGGCGAGGAATCCTGGAAGCAGTTCACCGAGGCCCAGAAACGGCCTTGGAAGGCCGACGAGTTCCCCTCGCTTGCCGGCTGGCTGGAGAAGAACAAGCCATCGTTGGATTTGGTGGTCGAGGCGACCGAGAGGCCGCGGTGGTACAGCCCCATGATCGCCGAGAAAAATTCCCTGCTGATTGCCGTTCCGTTGCCGGTCATCGAACGGCAACGCAATGCGGGCCGCGCGCTGATGGCCCGCGCGATGGGGCGACTTCAGGAGGGGAAACTCGACCAGGCGTGGGCCGACCTGCTGGCGGGTCATCGCCTGGCCCGGCTGACGGGACAGGGGCCAATTCTGATCGACTTCCTGGTGGCCCTGACCGTCGAAGGACAAGTCTGTCAGGCTGAGCAGGCGCTGCTGCAAGACGCCCGGCTCACGGCCGAGCGGATCGCCGCGATGCGGGCCGACCTGGCCAAGCTGCCACCGCCGGCCGATATGGCCGACAAACTCGACCACGCCGAGCGATTCATGTATCTCGATAGCACCATGTCGCTCGCCCGCGACGGGTTGGGCTCTTTGTCGCGGTTCGCCATGCTTACCGGCGGCGGCGATGATCCCCCGCTGAAGTCGCTGATGGATGACGTCGGCCGCGTCGGAGTCGACTGGGACATCGTCCTCCGCATGGGCAACAAGTGGTACGACCGCCTCGTCGCGGCCCAGCGCAAGCCCACGTGGACCGAGCGCCAGAAGGCCCTGCAGCAGGTCGACCGCGATCTCCGCAAACTGGCGATAGCGGCCAAGGACCCGGCTTCCTTTGCCCTGTTGACATTGGCCGATCCCCGCCAGGGCATCGCCGAGCGCCTGGGAATGGTGATGACGAGCCTACTGCTGCCGGCGACCATCTCGGTCGGCCAGGCCGAAGCCCGCGGGACGATGCGGTTCGAGTTGACGCAGCTTGCCTTCGCGCTGGCGGAATACCGCGCCCGGCAGGGTTCCTATCCGGCGAAGCTTGCGGACCTTGTGCCCAAATACGTCGCCCGCGTCCCTGGAGACATCTTTGCCGACGGGGACTTGCACTATCGGCGCCAAGGCGACGGCTGCCTGCTCTACAGCGTCGGTTCCAACGGCAAAGACGACGGCGGCCGGAACCGCGACGACCGGCCGGAAGACGACAGTCTTTCGGCCTGCGACGACATTGCCGTTCACATGGCGCCGAGGAAGTGAGAGATTCCCGGAGGCTGACCTCCGGCTCGCTTCCGCCTTCCGCCCTCCCCTTTCCGCCTTTGCGTCAGTCGTGCTCGAAGATCATCTCCTGGACGTCGACGCCCTCCATGGCGCCGAGCTTCTTCTTCAGCTCGCGGCAGGCGGCCAGATCGCCGAACATCTCCAGCAGGATCAGGCCGCGGGGCGAACAACCGTTCTCGTCCACGTGGTGCAGGCCCAGCCGGGTCTTGATGTTGCCGCCAAATTCGCTGAGCAATTTCTGCACGGGCGGGACCTGGGCGGACCGATTCGTGACGTGAACGCCGAAGATAACATGCGGTTGTTCCATGACGGGATCTCCCACGGGCCGGGGACTGGCTCGTCTTTCGGCCCGCCGAGGGCCGAAAAAAGTGCCTGTCCCCCTGGGCCCAGGCGTGAGCGGTTGCGCTTCGCCAGGCATTATAGCCGAATGCCCCGCCTGGGGAAGGGGCTGCCCCCGGGGCGGCGCCGTTGTCCACCCTCGGCCGCCCCCGTATACTTCCTTTGGACACCGACACCGGGGAAAATGACCATGACGGCCGAAATGCTGTATCGGATCCAGACTCCCGAGGGGCTGGTATCGTACGACGTATTCACCCTGGCCCGGCCGCAGCCGGCCGGCATGAGGATCGGCTGCGTGCTGGTGATCGACCAGAACAACGGCAACCGCATGACGGTCCATAAGACGCGACTGATCCCGGCGGCGATCCCCACGGACGCCGGCGCCGACGACCAGCAGAAGAGTATCTGCTTGAAGTGTGGCCGGGTGGAAGGGGTCGTCGAGGACCAGGTCCAGTGCCCCCATCACCATGACGCGGACTGCGGGCTGATCGAGGCGCCCGTGTCCTCGTAGGATAGGCGGGACCCGCCCTACGCCAGCAATTCGTCCGCTGCCGGGCCGTCCACCATCGCGCCCAGCGCGAAATCGTGCAGCCGCGCCAGACGGTCGCGGCCCGGGGCCTCCAGACCGGTCGCCAAGGATTCGCCGAGCGACTGGGGTTGCAGGGCACTGTCGCCGCGCCAGAGCGTCCAATTGGCCAGTGCCGCATCGACCACGGCCGTTCTTTGCGATGAGCCGCGGGAGTTGGCGGTGGCGGCGTCCGCGGCCGGTTGGGCGGACGAAAGCACGCTGCCGGCAAGCTGTGGGGCGAGGACCGGCCCTATGGCGGCGCCCAACGTGCTCCCCGCGATCGGCTTCGTCTGCGAGGCGTTGGCCACCACGAAACCATCCGTGACCGTTTGCAACTGCGCCCAGGTCAGGGCCTGCGTCGGCTGGTCAACTCCCCAAGGGTTGTACAAGGTGAAGGTCCCGGCCGCGCTGTTGTAGCCGATGATCGCGTAGGCATGGTTGCCGTAGAGGCCGTAGGGCAGCGTGTCGTTGCTGTTGTTCGAGTTATCGGTGCCGATGGTGACCGCCATCTTTGCGGTCATGCCGGCCACCAGGGCCTGTTGGTCGCTCGTGGAACTGAGGCCGTAGGAGGCGGCATTCTGGCCGAGCACCTGGGCGTCGACGTCGGCCATCCAGCCGCCCGCAATGGCAGCGTAGCTGTTCTGGCCGTTGCGGCCCTCCTTGCCCGTCTCGTTCCACTGGGCATAGGCCTTCTCAACGAGCGCGATCCATAGCCCCTTGGGACTGCTGATCGAGGTGCCGTAACCGTCGAAGACCAGGGTGCTGCCGCTGACGGGCAACTGGTTGTCGACGGTCACATAGTCGGCCACACCGTTGTCATAGAAGCGGACGGTCCAGGAGTGGATGCCGGTCTGGGCGTCCACGCCGTTGTCGACGATCATGTTGCTGATGGCGGCCGGCGCGCTGTTGGCGATGGCCCCCAGCGAGGAGATCAGGTAGCAATCGCCCAACAGGCCCTGCTTTTCGTCGTTGGTGGAGGGGCTGCCGGCGGTAAACAAGTTG
>JBKQVT010000202.1:0-14616 GCA_052139835.1 Thermoguttaceae bacterium | reverse complement strand
TGGCTCGCAACACCAGACGTGCAGGCGTTCGTCTTCCGCGAGTCCAGCGTTTCAGCGTCTTTCGTTCGTCGTCCGTCAGCGTGATCCGTCGAGCGTGTTTCATGGGTTTCTTTCTCCGTATAAGGATCAAACCCCGAACACGCCAATAAGTTCCGCTATTTATGTATCACTACACTAGAATAGACAGGGTTTGACATCCTTCGGGAGGAACCGCACCATGAGTCGCCGACTTCGCCTTGCCGCCCTGCTGCCGCTGACACTCCTTCTTTCCTCGACCCCGCTTGCATCGGCCGATTTGCCTGAAAGCGCCGCGGCCAGGACCACGGTACTCGACCTGGAACGCGACTATCAGGCCGACCAATCCAGCCTCCGCGGGGCACTGGCTCTGCCGGCCTCGGAAGCGTATCTCGATCGGCAGCAACGCTTGGGCGAGGACTGGCGGGCACGCCTGGAGAACTTCGACTTCGTGTCGCTCGATGCGGGTGAGAAGGCCGAATACCTGTTGCTGCGGAGCGAAGTGCAAGGCTTACTCGACGAAACGGCCCAGGCGAGGAAGCGGCTGGCCGAGATCGCGCCGCTGCTGCCGTTCCGCACGATGATCCACGATCTGGAAACGTCCCGCCGGCAGTGGAGGGTATTGGATTGCCAGGCGGCGGCCAGCAAGGTCGCCGACCTGACCGGCGCCGTCAAGCAAGTTCGCCAGCATCTGCCCAAGCTGGGCGGCAAGCCGGTGTCGGCGGCGGTTGCCCTGCGCGCGGCCGGGACCTTGCGCGAGTTGCAGGAGGTGCTGAAGCGGTGGTACTCGTTCTACGACGGCTACCAGCCCGACTTCTCCTGGTGGCTGAAAAAGCCGCAGGAGGACGCTTCCAAGCAACTCGACGACTATGGCAAGTACCTGCGGGAGAAAATCGCCGGACTCCAGGGCAAGGACGAAGATCCACTGGTCGGCGAGCCGATCGGGGCGGAGGCCCTGGCCGCCGGCATGCGTCACGAGTGGCTGCCTTACACGGCCGAGGAACTGATTGCCGTCGGCGAGCAGGAGTTTGCTTGGTGCGAAGGGGAAATGAAGAAGGCTGCCAGGGAGATGAAGCTGGGCGACGACTGGAAGGCCGCGCTGGCCCGCGTCAAGGCCGACTACGTCCCGCCGGGCCAGCAGGACGAACTTGCGGCGCGCATCGCCCGAGAGGCCACCGCGTTCGTCAAGCGTCGCGACCTGGTCACGGTGCCGCCGTTGTGCGAGGAGTCATGGAGTCTGACGATGATCGCGCCGGAAATGCTGAAAACCGTTCCCTATGCGGCCTACAACGGCCGGCAAGTCATGGTCGCGTATGCCAACGGGGCGATGCAACAGGACGACAAGCTCATGGTCATGCGGGGCAACAACCGCCACTTTACGCGCCTCTGCGTTCCGCACGAACTGATCCCCGGGCACCACCTGCAAGGCTACTACGCGGCACGCGGTCCGCGGCGGCCCTTTGCCACGCCCTTTTACGTGGAGGGCTGGGCCTTGTATTGGGAATGCCGGCTGTGGGATCTCGGCTGGGCGCGCACGCCCGAAGATCGCATCGGCATGCTCTTCTGGCGGATGACCCGCGCGGCCCGCGTGATCCTCACGCTGAAGTACCACCTCGGCCGCATGACCCCCGACGAGATGGTGACGTTCCTCATCGACCGCGTGGGGCACGAGAAGCTCGGCGCCCGCGGCGAGGTGCGGCGTTTCATCCAGGCCGAGCCGCTCTACCAGGTCGGCTATTTGATCGGCGGGCGGCAGCTTCTTGCCCTGCACGATGAAATGGTGGGTCCCGGCAAGCTCAACGAGCGACAGTTCCACGACGCCGTACTCCGCCAGGGTGCGATGCCGATCGAGTTGCTGCGTGCTGTTCTGATGGGCACGGCACTGCCGAAAGACGCCAAGCCGTCGTGGCGATTTGCCAAGTGACGTCGGGCGGCCCGTTCCTCATCGCGGGGCCAAGAACGTCCTTCCGCGTAGGACACCCAGCCGGGCCGGCGTGCGGGCAGGGACCCCAAATTTGGGGTCATCCTGTTGCACGTGCCTGGCGGCGGATTATAATGAGCCGGTGTTGATGTCCCGCCCGTAATTTCCCTCCCCGTAGCGGCCGTCCGGCATGATTTGATCGGTGGGAGTCCCGGAAGCGGGACTGCCCGCTCTGGGTTTGTCCCGCCGCGTGACCGCTCCACCTTGAGGAGTCTCGTCATGGTTGGAAAGTCTTGTTTCCGCTGGGTGTCCTCTTTCCAAGTGTCGCGGAAGCGGGTGCTCTGCACGCTGGGCGCCGTGCTGGCAACAGCGGCCGTCGCGCGGGCCCAAGCGCCTGCTCCCGCCGCTCCGCGGCCGCTGGAAATCACCAAGGATACCAGGCTCGATCCGGCGAAGACCTACGGCCCCATCGTCATCAAGGCCTCGAACATTACGCTCGACGGCTGGGGGGCATGGGTGATCGGCCCCCGCCAGGGCAATCCGAAAGACTTCCAAGGCGTGGGCATCTCGGCCAAGGGCGTCTCGAACGTCACGCTGAAGAACATCAACGCCGAGCGCTGGGACATCGGCCTGAAAGTCGAACACGGCAGCCACTGGACGGTGGAGAACTGCAACTTCTCCGGCAACTTCCACTATCCCGAGGCCGGCTGGGGCGAACTCGGTCTCCACGGCGGCATTGTCCTCCTGTTCGTCGATCATTCCACGTTCCGCAAGAACAAGGCCAACCATGTCTGGGACGCCTGCCGGATGGAAAACTCCCACGACAACCTGGTCGAGGAAAACGACTTTTCCCATACCTCGAACACCTGCCTGAGCCTATTTACCTCCTGCCGCAACCGGGCCCTGAAGAACAACCTCAGTTACGGCATCCGCATCAGGCCCGGCGAGACTCACGCCCGCGATTCGGCTTGCGTGATGGTCCAGGCCGGCTCGGACGACAACCACTTTGCCGACAATGACATTACGCACGGCGGCGACGGCGTGTTTATCCGCCCCTATGCCGGCTGGACCAGCGCCGGCAACGTCTTCGAGCGGAACGACACCTCGTATGCCAACAACAATTGCATCGAGGCCCAATGCCCCCGCAACACCTACCGCCACAACAAGGCCAACCACGGCAGCCACGGCATCTGGGTAGGCTGGTCGAACGAGACGATCGTGGAGGACAACGAGGCCTCGTACAACGGTTTGCCCAGCGGCTTCCACAACGCCCCCTGGGGATTCAAGTTCGTGCCCAAGGGGCCGCAAAGCGGCGCCGCCGGCATCATCATGGCCGGGATGTGCAACCATACCATCTGTCGCGGCAACAAGTGCATCGGCAATAACGGCTGCGGCCTCTGCCTCTTCGGCGACGACACGAAGGAGCACAAGTTCACCGCCTTCCACTGGGTCCTGGAGAACAACATCATCAAGGACAATCGCTGGGGGCTCTACATGGAGTTCGCCGACTGGATCGACATGGCGGGCAACGTGATCGAAGACAATCGCGACGGCAACATCATCGAGGGGGGCACGCATACGAACATCGTCGTGCACCCGGACAATCCGCAAATCACCCGGCCGCCGCAGGTCAAGCTGGCGGCGCCGACCGCGGCGATTGCCGGTCAGCCGGCGCCGACAAAGATGGGCCAGCCGCTGGCGCTGGACGCCTCGGGCAGCAGCGATCCCGGCGGCAACCCTCTCTCCTTCCGTTGGGACTTCGCCGACGGGACGACCGCCACCGGGCCCCGCGTGATGCACGTCTTCCACAAGATCGGCCCGTACAGCGTCGGCGTGACAGCGACCAACGGCCGCTTTTCCGACCTCGCCTACCGCGACTTCCTCGTCTATGAGGACCTCCCGGAGTTCGGCACCGAGGGCCAGGCCGCCGATTGGACCTGGGCCGAAGTCCAGCCGCGCGAATGGCTTCCTGTGAAGCGCGGGCATGAGGCCGACATCCAAGAGGCCGTCCCCATGCCCAACCCACAAACCAAGATCGAAATCCGCGACGACCACGAGGTCTGCCTGGTGGGCAAGTCGTCGTTGGCCCTTCGCGTCGCCCCCGACTGCTATCCCATCAGCCTGCTGTATCCGCAGTCGAAGAACGCCGGCATCCCGCTGGCGGGCAAGACCGCGTTGGTCTTCTGGGTCAAGATGATCAACACGAACATCCATGCCTGGCAGGGCTTTATGCCGCTGGTGACGCTCTACGAATCGCCCACCAAGCGCTGCCAACTCCAGCCCCAAGGGGGCTGGAAGATCTGGCGGGGCGGCGTCGACTGGAACTGCAAGACGGTCCCCCTGCACGGCAACGACGTGTGGAAGCTGAAGGGAGAGGTCCCCGCGACGTTGAACTGGATAACCATTGATTTCTCTCCCTGGGGCGGCGCGCCGTTCCCGCTCTGGATCGACGGCATGTCGCTGAAGTAGGGGACGGGGGCCAGAAACGCGCGGATCAGGAGATAACTCGCCTTGATGATGTCTGACGCTGTATAGCCAAGGCTGGGCGGAGGCGGGCGCCCCCTACCGCGCCTGGCTCCAAGAGCAGCCCAAGCGGCCATAGCCCCAAGGGAGCAGAACCATGAACCGAGGCACACGTTTCGCTTGGGCCTTGCTGACGCTGGCGGCCCTGACCATGCTGCTGCCCGGCGGCGGATCGAGCGCTGCGATGGCGGCGCCCGTCGAGGCGACGCTCAACGGACTGCACATCGTGTTGGACGAGAACTCCGGCGTCCTCTTGCGGCTTTCCCACCCTGGCGCCGGAACGATCCTCGACACCACGCCCGCGGCGGCTGGCCTGGTCGATCTGTCGCAACCCGGCGAAAGGCCGGGCTCGATAACGACTGTTTTCGCGCGGCGCTCTAAGGCCACCAAGATCACGAAGACCGCCGACGCGATTACGATCCACTGGGACCGGTTCGGCGGCCACTCGGCCGGCGGCGCTGTCGCGGCGACGGTCACGCTGAAGGCGGCGCCGGACGGCCGCTCGGTCAGCATGAGCTGTTCGATTGATAATCGATCGCCCAGGCCGGTCACGCAGATCCTCTTCCCGGACTTGGTGGGCCTGGCGCCGATCAGCGGCGCCGCGCCGACCGAGGTCCGCTGCGGGGGATGCGTGATGAGGCCGTTTGCCGAGCTGCGCCCCTCGCCGCCTGTGCCGCTGGAAGGCAATCCGGGCGTGACACGCCTGATGGCCGCCGCCGGCGTGTGGAACAGGATGATCGTGCGCTGGATCGACTACGGCAGCCTCCGCGGCGGGCTGAGCCTGTTTTCCCGCCAGTGGGGCTTCCAGCCGCCAATGGTCATGATGCTGCACCTTTGGGAGACCAACAAGAAACTCCGCATGGTGTTTCCGCAAGCCGTGACGATCGCCGCCGGGAAACAGTGGCAAAGCGGCGAGTACTGGCTGACGCCGCACGCCGCCGGCTGGGCCAAAGGGATCGAGCCCTACCGGGCCTGGGTCGGCCAGAACATCAAGCGGGTGGTGCCCCTGCCGGAGCATGTCCGCCGCGGGCTGGGCTTTCGCACCGTCTGGCTTTCCCGCTACTATCCCGACGACCCGCAAGATGCCAACTGGACCTTCGCCGACCTTCCCAAGCTGGCCAAGGAAGCCAAGGAACACGGGCTGGACGAAATGGTCGTGTGGGGACCGCAGGAGGGATTCCTCTTGCCGCTGCCGCCGTTTTACAAGCACCTCGGCGGCGACGAGGGGTTTGTCCGGGCCGTGGCCGAGTGCAAAAGACTCGGCGTGAACGTGGCGCCTTTCATCAGTGTCTTCAATGCCAAAGAGAAGACCGCCGCCAGGTACGGCCTGAAGGCCGTGGGCAGCCTGAACTGGACCTTCCACCCCGAGTTCATTCCGCGCTTCCAGCCGCCCTATGCCGACGCGTACAGTTGCGTGCAGATCGACTCGCACAATCCCATCTGGCAGCGGGAAGTGCGCGCCTCCTGCCGGCGCCTCGTCGACATGGGCATCCCCTCGCTCTCCTGGGACCAGTATATCATCGAGCCGCCGGAACCCAACGTGCTCACGCTCACCCGGCAGATCTGCGATTACTCGCGGCAACGGGATCCCCAATCGACCTTTTCCGCGGAAGAATTCTTCGCCATGGAGGTCTCCTGCGACTACCTCGATTACACCTGGAATTGGAACACGTTGAAGGACTGCCGCGCCGTCACGAGCGCGTTTCCCACGCCGCGGGTCAACCTCAACGTCGACGCCTCGCCGGCGGACGTGAAATGGGGCTTTGCGCTGAACCGCTACCTGAACGTGCAGCCGCGGAAAGCCGACGGCGCCAACGGCACCGATTGGATCGCCAACCACCGCGAACTCAGCCAGGCCCTCAAGCAATGCGCCCGGCTGCGTGCGGCGTTTCTCCCCTATTTCACCGAGGGCACGCTGATCGGCGAGTGCATCCTCAGCGAGCCGTGCCCCGGGGCGCTGGTGGCCGCCTATGTCTTGCCGGGCAAAGTGCTCGTCATCGTGGTCAACACCAGTGACAAAGCCCGCGCCTTCGACCTGGCCTGTGATCCGCAGCCCTGGCTCCCCTCGGCTTCCGGCGGGTACGAGGCGAAGCACTACGATGGCACGGGCGCGATGGTGCAAAGCGCGAAGCTCGACCGCGCCAGCCGGCATCTGACCACGGGGGTGCTGGAGAAAGGCGGCATCTCACTGTTCGAGGTGCTGCTCAGATGACTCGCGTCGCGTAGTGATAGGCTCGTCGGGGTATTGCCGTTGCTTTGACTCGGCAAAAGTCTGCCGCCCGAAAGCGATAGGGCTCGGACCTGGGCCGTTCGCCAATGAATTCATGAGACACCATTTGCGCCCGCGCGCAGCACGGTGGCATCGGCAGGAAGGAACCAAGGCTGGCTTCAAGACGGCGCAGATCCCGAATTCGTCATCTGCCGGGACGGGGTAATGGATTTCCTTATGCGGACACAGTCGGTTTTCGGAGTTGTATTGCCGACGAACCGTGCAATTATTAGGTGTTGCTACCCAGCGCGGTAGGCAGACAAGACGGCGGGCGTCGCATGATTGCCCTGCCAGGCGGAAAGGATGTGTCGGCGGCGCCTTCGAGCGGCATCATTGCTAGGAATAACATGACCCCCTAACACAGGGAGCGCGATTATGGCCAGTACGATGTTTGCCGATCGGGAAACGACGAAGATGATCGCTGCCAGGCCGACGCCCGTGGGGGAGGCTGGGGCTGACGAAGTCATCGAGGCTGTTATTTACGGAAGAGCGGCGACTCGGGTAGCCTCCATGGCCCGGATTGAAGCCTTGCTCGAGCAGGTGGATGATCCTGTTCTGGCGGACCTCTGGCGGCAGATATGCCCTCTGCGCGTAGATCAATTGCCGGATCGCCAGGGGATGATTGTGGACTTGGCTGACTTTGCCGAGGTGCTAGAGCCGCGCTTGAACGGCATGAAGGCATGGCAACTGTGCAAGCTGATCGAAGCCTACGCCGCCAAACGCCGCCGTTCCCTGAGATTCTTGCGCGACCTTCTCCGCACCTGCACGCCGGTCAGCGCCGCACGACAGGACCGTCTCGCATTACTGGGCGCGAAAGGATTCGGAGCGCGTTCCCTCGTCGCCAGCACCTCGAAGCCGGCGCCATCGGCGCCGTGACCGAGGTCCACTGCCGGCAGGACCAGCGCTATGGCGCCCAACATGACGCCTACCCGCCCTCGGATCGTGCCTTCGACCGGCGGATCGCGCTCATCTTCTCCCTCCGCTTGACGGCGGATGGCTTCTCGTACCTTTCCCGACGCCGCAGCTCACGCTTCAGCCCCGAACGGTCCAGGATCTTCCGCAGCCGACGCACCGCCTCCTGAGCCGACTCCCGTTCCCGCAGCACAATCTTGACCAAGGGATTCTCTCCTGCAACATGTATCGGACCGCCCGCGATGACGGGCGAACTCCTATTATACCAAGAACGAACAACGCCGCTACCTCCCTGCCCGGCGCGATGATAATGGTTTCGGGCAACTTTGCTTGCCCAATTTCGCCACCATGGCGTCAAGATTGACAAACGGGCGCAAACCGCGCATAATTCAAGTCCTGCCGTCGCTGGAAGGGAAGTTGTGCGAACCATCCGATCGGTTACTCGTTCCCGGAGCAAACGCTTTATGAAGCATCTGGCACGCCTTGCGACCGTTGTTGGGATGTTGGTTGGCTGGACGCCGTCGTTTGTGCCGAGCAACGCCGCCGAACCGGCTGCGACCGCTCCCAAGACGGCTGTTCGAGAATCCTTCACGATCGATCCGGACGACCTGGCGGTGCTCGTTCCCGTGCGCGTGGGCGACAAGGATTATCGGTTCATGCTGGACACCGGGGCCAGCGGCAGCACCTTCGATGTCTCCTTGCGAGCGCAGCTTGGGCCTCGCGTCGGTTCCGTGAGTGTGCAGGACGCCTTTGGCCGCGCGAACGATGACTTGTACTCTCCCCCCGAAGCTCGGGTCGGCTCCCTGCCGCTGACGAAAGAGCCTGTCCTATGCCATGATCTTACCTTGCCGCGCGAGATGTCCTCTCCTAAGGTCTCCGGCATCGTCGGCATGGATTTCATCAAGGACTGGATCGTCACGATCGACTTCGACGAGGGACGCGTTGACGTTCTGCCGCCGGGGACTGCGAAGAGCCCCGCGTGGGGCGAGAGCATACCGCTGGCGTACAAGGGCGGAGTGATCGTTATTCCGGCCATCGTGGGCAAGGACGTGCCGGCCCTCTTCGAGATCGACACCGGGGCGACCAGCACGGGCATTCTCGAAGAGACGCTGCTCAAAAGTCTCGTCGACTCGCACGAGGCTCGCGTTATCGGCCAGGGCACGTCTGCGTGCTTCTCCGGCAAGCAGGCCGCACAGTCTTCGCCGCTCGTCCTCCTCTCGCGCCTGGTCGTCGGACCGTTCCGGCAGGAGAATCTCATGTTGATCGGCGGCAGACTGAACATCCTGGGGATGAGCTACCTGTCCCGGTACCGTATCACGGTTGACGGCCCTAACGAACGGCTCTATCTGGCAAAGCGGACCCAGTTTGCGTATCGCGACGCCGTGCGCACGTGCGGGCTGGGCCTGTATTTCAAGGCGGGCGGCCTGGAGGCCGAAGAAGTCGACGAGAAGGGGCCCGCCCATGCCGCCGGCCTGCGCGTCAACGACAGGATCGTCAAGTTGGACGGCAAGCTGATCTCCAACTGGAGGCCGGCGGAGATTCGCCGCTTGCTCACCACGGGAGACAAGGCCGTCCGGATGACCGTCGAGCGTGGCCAAGAGCCGCTGGAGATAAGCTTAAAGCCCAAGAGATGACGTTGGCAGCCCATGCCGCAACGAGGCTTCGCGTGCTGCCCGGGTGTTGCGGTGGACAGGGGCGCATGCCTTCTCTTCGCTTCCGGCTGCTCAATCACTCGCCGATCAGGATGATCTCCGATTGCGCGGTGCCGGTGAGCGTGACCGGCAACCCTTCCTTCATCAGGTGCGCCCCGGTGAGCGTCGTGTTCTGCGCCGGCAGGTCGGTGAACTTCACCTGGTACTTTTGCTCCGCTTTCAGCCGCTTGCAGCGGACGGTTGCGCTCTTGCCGGCTGGCCCAAACAACAGGACGACGCCGCGATCCTGGCTTGGGCTATAGTACTCGACACCGTCGAAGCCGGAAGCGGCCTCGACGATGTTGTGATAGAGGTTTCCTTCCCGGATCAGGGGCCGAATCGCGCTCTTGTAGAGCGCCAAGTTGGACTTTAGATAAGGGATCATCTCCGGCATGTCCGAGGGCAGCACGATTTTCGGCAGGTTATACTCGGGAGTGATCGCGGCAACGGCGATCCAACTTCCCGCCAGCATGGTGCTGCGAAGATGCCGGACAAAGCGGTCCTTGTTCCAGCCCCATGACGGGGCTCCCTTCTGCCAGACCGTATAAGGCAAGTGGATCAGGATGTTGATCTGCCCGGGCGGAAGAACGTAGGACAGGTTATAGAACGACCTCCGTATCACATCCGGGTTATCATCGTATAGGTCTACTAGCGATGCGTAGGTCATGGACTTGAAATCGCAAGAGCTGGGGCTCATATCGAAACGATAATTCTTGGGACAGTGGTCCTGGGCCCAGGCCTGGACATTCAGGTCCGTGTCTTGAAAGTCATTGCGCCACATGTCCGGACCATATTCATTCCAGATGGTTTTCAGGTATTCCCGCGTGCCCCAGGTCACCTTGGCCATCAAGTAGAGGTTCAATTTCAGACCGTTCTTATGGGCCAACGGCGCCATGATCTTGGTGCCGCTCGGCCAATCGCCGGCCTTGTCCGCTTCGTCCCAGTAGGCGTCCACCTCGACGGCCTCGAAGCCCATGCCCGCCAATCCTTCTTTCTCCACGCCCTTCCGGTACGTGGCCTCCTCCGACCACCACACTGCCCTGGCTGCCTTGGACGCCTTCGTCTCATAACTCCACAGCCCGCCGAAAGTAGTCCAGGGCGCGGTGGGGTCGTTACGCTGATTGGCCGGGGTCTTGTTGTTCCAGAACCAGCGTTTGAACTGATTGCAGCCGTCGTCGATATCCCCCTGGTAGACGCCGAGATAGGTCGGCGGTGTAGCGACGGTCGAACCCGCCGGAACGCTCAGAACCTTGTCCGCCACATAGCGAGCGCTTGCTCTGACCAGTTTCGTTTCGAGGGCGTTTACCGCGATCAGAAACTCCGTCTGGTCTTCCATCGCCAGATACAGTCCCCCTGCGCCGCTGTCGTCAACCAGACCAAACGGCATGGGTTGGCCCATCTTGCCCTTCTTGCTCACTATCTTGATCGTGAAACCGTCGCTTAATCCATGCTTCTGTATTGCACCAAGTTGATCACTAAAGGTCCACAGCGACGCCTTCCGCCCGGAGTTCGGTTGCACGATAACGTTCAGAAAGGGTTTTGAGAGGCGGATTTCGGCGGTGGTCTTGTTCTGGATTTGGAACGTGTGCTGTACCGGTCCCGGCAGGCGCGGGGAAGCGGCCCACCAGACCGATTTCAGCGAGAGCCCCGGCAACTGGACGCAATCGAACGTCAGCGTAACGGCGCCCGTCCCCGTCTTGGCGGCCCCCAGAAAGCGCCATGTGATCGGCGTCGGCGCGACGCCGGCAGCGGTCGCCGCCTGGGCCGGCAGCGGGATCACCGAGGGCCGGCTGGTCCAATTCCATTTGACGCCGGGATTCGTCAACTTGTAGATCACCAGTTGATCCGACGAGTCCACGCCGACCGTCAGTTCGGTGTCGCCGGTGGACAAGGTCCAAGCGTCCTTCTTCCCCGATGCGACGCACACAGGATTTTCCTGAACGGCGAGCGCGGCGCCACCCGCGGAACGGGCGCTGGCAATGTGCAGCGGCTTCGAGAGCGACTTGGCTTCTGCCGGTTTCATGGTTATTGGCCCCGGGCTGGCCTGGGGTTCTGCAATGAGCGTGCTGGCGGCAGCAAATGCCACGGTTACGCACACCACAGTGAGGAGCTTCTTACTACCGCGTCGCATAAGTCAGTTCTCCTTCGCGAAAGGCAGGCACTTCGGCGGCTTCGGCGGGACTCGATTCGTGTGCTGGCGGTGGGCCGCTTCCGGGTAATTGCCGGTCCAGCCGCCTCGGACGCGCCATTATATCCTGCCGTAAAGGGCCGCGAAAGGAGCCGGGTGATCCCGTGTCCCGCCGGCACCTCGCCGAAGCCTTCGCTCTTGAAGGCCGATCCGTTGTCGCTCTCCCGCGGCCGGCGATGGGGCGACCCTCTCCTGGCCCAGGGTTTCGGGGACTGCGGCCGGCGGCGGCTTTCGGCGGCAGTTCTCCACTGCCTCTTGGGGGCGAATTCGCCTATAATGTGGCCATGGCCGATGCTCCTGAAAAAGCCCGCCGCCGCTGGTTCCGAATCACGCCGGATCGTTGCGTCGTCGCCATCCTGGCCCTGGAAGGCTTTCTGCTGCTGTCGGCGTGGCTCCGCTGGTTTCCCTTCAACCAGCACAAGGGCTGGACGGTGCTCGTTTGCCTGGCGACGGTCGCGGCAGCCTTCGTGCTGATGTTCCTCTGGTTTCTCGCTGCTTTGCTCCTCCGCTGGCGGTTCCAGTTCAGCATCCTGTCGCTTTTGGTGCTGGTCGTGGTCGTCGCCGTCCCGTTCAGTTGGCTGGCCACGGAGATGAAGCAGGCGAGGAGACAGCGCGACGTAGTGGAAGAGATTGAAAACGCTGGTGGGAGCGTCGCTTATGATTATCAACTCGATCCGTCGGGCCAGCGGATACCAAGTGCCACACCACCAGGGCCCCCGTGGCTGCGCACGCTGCTGGGAGTTGACTTGCTGGTGGACGTGACGTGGATCAACTGTTTCGACAAGCGGGACCGTAGCGACGTCGGGCTGGAGCACCTCGAAATATTGCGCCAACTCCAAAGGTTGGACCTCGACGGCGTCCGGGTCAGCGACACTCTGCTGCAACAGATAAAGGGATTGACCCAACTCCGAGAGCTAAGCCTCGGAAGCACCCCGGTCACCGATGTCGCGATGCGGCAACTCAAGGGCATGATTCGACTCCAAGGACTGCGACTCTATAACACCCCGGTCAGCGACGCCGGGCTGGAAAACCTCAAGGGTTTGACCCAACTCCGAAGTTTAGACATCCAACATACCAGGATCAGCGATGCCGGGCTAGAATATCTCAAAGGATTGGCCCAGCTTCGAGACCTCTGCCTCGCCAGCACCGCAGTAAGCGACGCCGGGCTGGAACACCTCAAGGGATTGACTCGACTCAAGAAGCTGTTCCTCAGCAACACCAAAGTCAGCGACGCCGGGCTGGTACACCTGAAAGGATTGAGCCAACTCCAAGTGCTGAACCTCGAAGGCACTAAGGTCAGCGACGCTGGGCTGGAACACCTCAAGGGATTGACTCGACTTCAAGAGTTATACCGACACGGCACTGAGGTCACCGCCGAAGGCGTGAAAAAACTCCAACAGGCGCTTCCGAACTGCTGGATTCAGCCGTGACATGACCGATCCGACTCCCCAACCCCGCTGGTATGGCCTCAGGCCGGATCGGCTGGTGCTTGCCCTCCTGGCCCTTGAAGGCTTCCTGCTGCTGGCGGCGTGGCGCTGGCGATGCTTCTACTCTGGTTCACGGCGGCCTTGCTGTTTCGCCGGCGGTTCCACTTCCCGTTGGTCACTGGGCCGAAGGTCGTAGCACCAAAGGGTATCGTGATAACGGAGGTACAGTCTGCCGTGGAGCAGCAGCGGATGCGCAAAGGCATCATGCACCTTCTCCGGCACGAGCCGAAACTGACCCGCAACCTCGAACTGCTCCGCCCCTGGTTTCAGGAGAGCCACGCCGCCATCCTCCGAAAGGCAGTAGAGCCGCCCGTCCGCATAAACAGCCGCCCCGCTCGTCACGCTTTTCAGCTCGTAGCGGGGCTGGCCCGACTTCCAATCCAGGCAAAGCCAGGACTTGTGCTTCTTATAGCCGCTGCCGTAGAGCAGGCCGTCCACGAGGAGCACCGTGCCCGTGCAGGTGTCCATGGTCGTGGTCCAGGCCTTTTCGGGCTGTGGGCCCGTCGCTGCCGGCCGCAACTGGTAGCAGGTGCCGTCGACGTAGGGCGTCGTGAAGAAGATTCGGCCCTCGCCATACACGGGCATGGTCACATTCGCGCCGAAGGGGCTTCGCAGCGGCACCGTCCAGAGGAGCTTCCCGCTGTCGGCATCCACGCCGAAGCCGTGCGCCGAGGAGCAGTTGGCCAGGATGCGCTCGCCGGCGTGACGCAGGAGCAGCGGCGAGCAGTACGATGCCCGGTCGTCGCGGAGCGGTTCCGTGGCCCAAAGAGTGCGGCCGGTGTGTTTGTCGAGGGCCGCCATCAGGGCCTTTTCACCCCCCGGCGTCACGATCACCCGCGGGCCATCGACCAGCAGGCACTCGCTCATTCCCCAAGTGATATTCTGCCCCTGGAAGTGTTCCAGCACGTCGACCGCCCAAAGTTCTTTGCCCTTGGCGGCCTCGAAGCACGCCACGCGGCCATGGGCGTTCATGTGGTAGAGCTTGCCCTCGGAGTAAGCACAACAGGCCCTTGCCCCTGGATAGGAGCCTGTCCACGAGCGGCCGTTTTTCGTCTGCCACACGGGCTTGCCATCCAGGTCGAAAGCAGAGATGACCAAATCCTTGTCTATTTCGCCGCTGACGTACAAGCGGTCGCGGACGATGATGGGCGAAGACCAACCGACTCCCAAGTTGCCGATCTTCCAGACAAGCCTTGGTCCACGTTCCGGCCATCTCGGCAGGAGGCCTTTTTCGCCGGAGATGCTGTCACGGCGCGGGCCGTTCCATTGCGGCCAATCCGGCTCGGGCGAGGCAATAGGGCCATCCGCAGCAGGTTCGGCAGCGGCGCAGCAAGAATCGCCCAGCGGCTGAAGGTGAAACGTCAGCGACAGCACGAGGAAACCGAGCACGCATACGGTGCCTAGGAAGCCCGCTGCCCATTTCTTCCCCACGGTCCTGCCGTCGTAGAACTTCATGGCTGATCCTTCTCCGCAACGTGCCCGCTTAGTTGGGCAGCGCCACTTTGGCACGTCTCGATGCTGTAAATCCGCGTCGGGAAAGGCCATAGGGCGCCGGGCTGCACGTTAGATTATACATGATTTGATGTGGTTGATGTCGATGCCCATCGCAG
>JBKQVT010000201.1:0-28032 GCA_052139835.1 Thermoguttaceae bacterium | reverse complement strand
GCGGCGTCCGCGGCGTGTTCGACGTCGGCGTCTACCACAATTTGGGCCAGTCCAACCTGACCTTTCCCATCGACCGCGCCAAATGTGCTCGATGGGGCGTGGCCGTGGCCGATGCCCAGGACGTGATCGCCACGGCGGTGGGCGGTAAGGCCCTCACGCAGATGATCGAAGGGGAGCGGAGCTTCGACATCACGCTGCGTTGGCCCGCCGCGTTGCGGGCCGACGAGCAAGCGATTCTCAACATCCCCTTGGAAGTTCCCAATAACAGCGTGACGTCCTCGTCCACGCCGATGCTGACGACCACGCTCCAAAGCGGCGGCGCCAGCGGGCCGTCGACGATCGGCTCCAGCATGAACATGCCTTCGCTGGTGGGCAGCGCGTCGGGCGGGGCCCTGAACGATCTGACGCGGGCCCCCCGCCGCCACCTGGGCGACGTGATCACGGCACTGAATTCCGAGGGCCGCTCTGGCGCCAACGCCTCCTTGGTGCAGCCGGGGGCGTCGGACATCTTCCGCGATCAAGGGCAGCGGCTGATCGCCATCAAGTTCGACGTCCGCGGCCGCGACCTGGCCAGCGCGGTGGCCGAGGCCCAGAAAAAAGTCGCCCCGCTCATCGCGCCCCCTTATCGCGTGCAATGGGCCGGCGAATTCCACGAAATGGAAGATGCCGAACGCCGGCTGATGATCGTCATCCCGCTGGCTTTTGCGATGATCATCGTGCTGTTGTACATGACCTTCCATTCGCTGACCGACGTACTGCTGGTGCTCTCCAACGTCGTGGCCCTGTTCTGCGGCGGCATCTGGGCCCTCTTGCTGACGCACACCCATTTCAGCATCTCCGCCGCCGTCGGCTTCATCTCCATTTTCGGCGTGGCGATCATGAACGGGCTGCTCTTGGTCTCCTTCTTCCACCGCCTGCGACTGGAAGGAGTGCCGCTGGACGAAGCGCTGCTGCGGGGGGCCGAACACCGCTTGCGGCCGATGATGATGACCACTTTGACCGCCATCTTCGGCCTGTTGCCAGCCGCATTGTCCACCCGCATCGGGGCCCAGACCCAACGCCCGCTGGCCATCGTGGTGATCGGCGGCATGATTGCGGCGCTGGCCTTGAATCGCTACCTGACGCCCGTGCTCTACAGCATGCTTCGCCGCCATCCGCCCAGCGAAGAAGCTGCCGCCTGGGGCGATGTCGAGTGATCGCCCCGTCTCGGCTCACTGGGGCAGGCGGCTGTTGGGTACGTTGGTCGAGCGAATTGATGGTTTCGTTAGGTTGGCCTTCATCTAGTGCCCTCCGAAAGGGGTACGTTGTCGTCAGCGAGCCGCGGGGTTTATCCCCGCGGTTGCTGCCTCGCCACTCTAAGACCTAACTCCTAAGACCCAGTTTCCTGGTTCGGTTGGACGGCTTATGCCGCTTTTGTGGGCGGGGGAGCTTCGTTTGTTTCGGGGAAATGGCTTCTGTCGATTGGAAGAAGGAAGCGGGCGGTGACGTTGTTGCCCGCCGTGACGGGATTGCCGCGTCCGCGCGCCTCGGGACGAGGAGCGCGGGGCAGGGAGGCCGTCACGTTCCGCGCAGGGAGGAGAACTCATGCCCCGAGCACTACGAATCGGGCCGGCGGTGGTGGCGGTGGCCGCGCTGGTGTTGGCGGCCGGCGGCTGCACGAGCCCCGTGGAGTACGTACGGAACGGCTTCAAGGTGGGGCCCAACTATCAGCCCGCCCCGGCGCCCGTGGCGGCGCATTGGATCGACGCCTCGGACGCCCAGGTCCGCAAGGAGTCGCCGGACTTAAGGCGGTGGTGGTGCGTGTTCAACGATCCGGCGCTGAACCGCCTGGTGGACTGTGCCTATCGGCAGAACCTGAGTTTGCGGCAGGCGGGATATCGCGTGCTGGAGGCCCGCTTGCAGCTTGCCATCGCCAAAGGCGAACTCTTCCCGCAGACCCAGACGGCCAGCGGCGGCTACGCCCGTGCGGCCCCGTCGCTGGTCACCATCTTGGGTCAACCCGCGCTGTTTCTCAACGAGTGGAACTACGGCTTCAACCTCAGTTGGGAGCTGGACTTCTGGGGCCGGCTGCGGCGCGCGATCGTCGCCGGCCAGGACAATCTCGACGCCTCGGTGGCCAACTACGACCAGGCCGTGGTCACCATGCTGGGCGACATCGCCCAGAACTACGTCGAGTATCGCACCGACCAGGAGCGCATCCGCCTCTTGCAGAACAGCGTGGTGGTGCAGCAGGGCGTCTTGAATTTCATCGACATCCGCTTCCGGGCCGGCTGGAAGGTCAACGAACTGGACTTGGAGCAGGCCAAGAGCAACCTGGCCCAGACCCAGGCGCAAATCCTGCCCCTGGAGATCGATCTCCGCCAGGCCTCCGACCGCCTCTGCACCTTGCTGGGCATCCCGGCGACTGACCTGCAATACCTCTTGGGCACCGGGCCGATTCCGACGACGCCGCCGGACGTGGTGGTGGGCATTCCCGCCGAACTGCTCCGCCGCCGCCCCGACGTGCGGCAGGCCGAGCGGCTGGCGGCCGCCCAGGCCGAGCAGATCGGCATCGCCGAGGCGCAGTTGTATCCGATTTTCTCCATCAACGGCATGATCAACTGGGAGGCGACGACCTTCAGCGGCATGTTCGCCAGCAGCGCGCTGAACGGCACGATCGGCCCGACGTTCCAGTGGAACATCCTCAACTACGGCCGCATTCACAACAACGTCCTCTACCAGGACGCCCTGCTGAAGGAGCGGCTGGTCGCCTACCAGGCCGCGGTCTTGCAGGCCAGCCAGGACGCCGAAATCGGCATCGTCACCTTCCTCCGCTCCCAGGTGCAGGCGAGGTACATGCAGGAGAGCGTGCGGGCGGCGGACATGGCGGTGCAAATCGTCATCTTGCAATATCAAAAAGGCGCCACCGATTTCAACCGCTATGCCACGATCGAGACGGCCCTGGTCACGCAGCAGGACTTGATGGCCCAGGCCGAGGGGCAGATCGCCCAGGGGTTGGTGCAAACGTATCGGGCGATGGGGGGCGGTTGGGAGCTGCGCTGCCCGGCCCCGCCGCCAGTGCCGCCCAGTCCCTACCAGGCCCGCCAAGAGCTTCCCCCGCCGCTGCCCGTGCTGCCCACCCGCAGCATCGAGACGATCCCGACGCCGAGCATGCCGGCGGTCGGACAGTAACGAGCGAGGGCGGAAGGCGGAAGGGGGAGGGAAAGCCTGTAGGTTATGCTAAAGCGTAACCCGCTTGCTAGCCCACCAGCACGGCGGGCAGCCACTTCCGCACCGAGTTGACGGCAAACAACGCGCCGGCCTGCCGCAGGTCGTCGAGGGTGACGACGTCTTCGGCGATTTCGCCCGTCTCCAGCAAATGCTCGCGAAACGTGCCCGGCAGCAGGCCGCAGCGGACCGGTGGCGTCACCAGCCGCCCCTGCTTCCGGACCACCAGGTTGGCGATGGTCGTTTCGGTCGCCTCTCCCTGCTCGTTCCAGAGGACGAAGTCGTCGCAGGCTTCCAGCCCCCTCACCCCCGGCCCCTCTCCCACGCGGGGAGAGGGGAGTGCCTTTTCGTCGTCGGCCCGGCCGGCCGCTTCGTAGACGCCCCGGCAAGTCGTCTTGTGATAGAGGAAGACATTGCGGCGGTCAATAGGCCGTTGGGCCAGCCGCAGTCGCCACGGCGGGGAAGTCGGCCGGACCGGCAGCGGCGCGGCTTCCACCGCAACGTCGCCCTGCCGGCTGACGCAAAGCCGCACGCGGTGCGCGGCGCCGCGGAAACCGCAGGCCAGGTCGTCGAGGCGTCGGCGGACCTCGGCCGGATCGACGGCGAAAGCGAAATATTCCGCCGATTCGGCCAGGCGGCGGAGGTGCCGCTCCAACAGGAAGTAGCCGTGCCCGCCTTCGTAGAGCAGCGTCTCCAGCAACTCGAAGGACGGAAGTTCCACCGTCAGCACGGCGGCCTTCGTTTCGCACTCGGCGTATTCGGCCGCGGGTTCGGAATCCCAGACGATGCCGCCGCCCACGCCGTATTCCGCCTCCCCGCGCTCGCGGTCGATCGCCACGGTGCGGATGGCCACGTTGAAGCGCGCCTTGCGGCCGGGGGAAAGATAGCCGATCGCGCCGCTGTAAACGCCGCGGGGATCGGCCTCCAACTCGCGGATGATCTCCATGGTGCGGACCTTCGGCGCGCCGGTGATCGAGGCCGGCGGAAACGTCGCCTGGAGGATGTCCACCAGCGCGGCGGAAGTCCGGGCGGCCACCGTCGAAGTCATTTGCAGCACGGTGGGATACGTCTCCACGTCCATCGCCGAGGCCACCCGCACGCTGCCCCGTTCGGCGATGCGCCCCAGGTCGTTGCGCATCATGTCGACGATCATGGCGTTTTCGGCCCGGTCCTTCACCGAGCCGGCCAGCATCTGCCGCTGCCGCCGGTCGTCGTCGGCAGTCAGTCCGCGCGAGGTGGTCCCTTTCATCGGCCGCGCGGTCAGCACTTCGCCGTCGAGGCTGAAGAACAACTCCGGCGAGGCCGAGCAGATTGCCTGCCGGCCGGTATCGAGATAGGCCCCATACCGCCCGCGCTGCGACCGGCAAAGGCGCAGGAAGAACCCCCACGGATCGCCCTGGAACGACGCCCGCAGACGGAACGTGAAATTCACCTGGTAGGTGTGCCCGCGGGCGATGTAGTCCTTGATGCGCTCGACGGCCTGGCGGTGCTGGGCGGGGCTAATGGACGGGCGCCAGGGGCCGATGGCGAAAGCGTCGGCGGCTTCTTCCGCCTGGCCCTCGCACCGCGCCATCTCGCGGAAGAGGGCGAACCACGCCAGCGGTAGCGTGCCGGCCGCGTGGGTGCGGCAAGCCGCGTCCATGGCCGGCGCCGCTTCGTAGGCGAGAAAGCCCGCGGCATGGAGTCCGCCCGCGACGGCCTCTTCCACGGCGGAGAGCGTGGGAAGGACTTCCTCGATGCGGCGCGTTTCGAGCACGCGGACCAAGCCGCGACCGCAGAGCAGCAGCGGGGACGTGGGATCGCGATACTCGCAGAAGACGGCACGCGGCGCGATTTCCATCTATCCTTCCACCACCCACGGCTTGCGGTAGCTCCGCCGAAACAGGGCCATGGCGGCCGGGTTGTCGAGGATCTCGTCGCTCTTGGGATCGATGTGGAGCTTCTGGCCGCCCGTGCGGTAGCTGATGTTGGCATAATGGACCAGCAGCGCGCTGAGGTGCCCTTCGGCCACGTCGGCGGCAGGCGGCTTGCGGCTGCGGAGACTTTGCACGAAGTTCTCCTGGTGCGGCAGGTCGGGCGGCTGCCCGTAGGCCCGATCGACCAGCGAGAACTGCTCGCGGCGGGGGCGGGCAAAGACCTGCCAGCCGGCGCCGTGCGGGCCGATCAGCATCACCCCTTCGCTGCCGTAAATCTCGATCCGCGCGCCGCATTGCGGCCAGTAAGGGAAGGTGTCGCCGTTGCGCACCGTGGGCGACACCTTCACCATGTAGGGAGTGGAGAGCGTTAGTTCGAAGTTCATCACCAACTTATCGAACTCGAAGACCGCCGTGAGCACCTCGGGCGTCTCGTTGCCGCCGCGGCTGTCGAACCGCCGCCCGGCGGCGTAGACCGAGCGGGGACGCTCCAGGCCGCAGAGCCAGCGGGCGAGGTCCAACTGGTGGACCCCGTCGATGGCCATGTCGCCGCCCGAATAGCGCCACCAACCGTGCCAGTTGTTGTGCAAGTTGACGTTGTAGGGGGCCAACGGTGCCGGGCCGTTCCACATGTCCCAATCGAGCCCCTTGGGTGGACGGCTGTTGGGCTTCAGGGGAAAATTGCTCTGCCCCTTCTGGTCCAGGACGCGGCAGAAGCGGAGGGCGCCGAGCTTCCCGTCGGCCAGGTATTTCTTGGCGCTTTGGGCATAGGCCGCACTGCGGCTCTCGTGCCCCGTCTGCACGATGCGCTGCTCCCGCCGCGCGGTCTCGACCAGCCGGCGGCCTTCCCAGCAGTTGTGGCTCAGCGGCGACTCGACGTACACGTCCTTGCCCGCCTCGCAGGCCAGGATGCCGGCGAGGCAATGCCAATGGTCGGGCGTGGCGATCACCACGGCGTCGACCGACTTGTCGTCCAGGGCCTTGCGGAAGTCCGGCCCGGAGCGCGGCGGCTGCCCCTTTTCCAGCTCGCCCAGGCTGGCGCTCCGCGAGGGCAAGAGGCTGCCGTCGACGTCGCACAGCCAGGCCACGCCGCAGTCGGGCCGTTGGGCGAAGGCCGCCGCCAGGGTGTTGCCGCGGGTGCGGATTCCCACCACGGCCAAGACGATCCGCTCGTTGGCCGGCGCCGCCCAGACCGACTCGGCGCGGGAAAGCAGCGTCACGCCGGCGGCCGCGGCCAGGCCGGCCCGCGGCGAGCGCCGCAAAAATTCTCGGCGATTCATGGAACCCTCTCCACAAGGTGTGAAACCAAGGCAGGTCTTCGTAAGGCAACGGGGCGGGGCCGGGCAGGGACATGGCCGGCGACTGCCTATAGTCTGCC
The DNA here is from genome assembly GCA_052139835.1 of Thermoguttaceae bacterium. GTDB lineage: Bacteria > Planctomycetota > Planctomycetia > Pirellulales > Thermoguttaceae > JBKQVT01. The sequence continues at coordinate 21,534 of JBKQVT010000201.1, read as the reverse complement.
CCTGGCAACCCCATGGCGTCAAGAGCGTTGCTACCCTTCCGGCCCGCCGCGTCGTATGATCTAGTGAAGTGTCGTGACACCCAGCAAGCAAAAATGTCAGTTTTTCCAGGCAGAACCGCCGTCTTCGCCCTCCTGGTCTTGGCCGCCGCCTCGCCGGCCTGGGGGGGTGGTGGCCCCGAAAACCTCCTCCTGGTGGTCAACCCCCAAAGCCCCGCCTCCCTGACCATCGCCAACCACTACATCCGCCTCCGCCAGGTCCCCTCCGCCAACGTCATCTATGTCCCCTGGGACCCTAAGGCGGAGACCACCGATATCGACACCTTCCGGCAGCGGATTCTCCGGCCGGTGATGGCGGCCACCCGCAGCCGCCGCCCCGCCGACCAGATCGACTACGTGGTCTATTCCAGCGATTTCCCTTGGGGCATCCGCCTCGATGCGGACCTGAAGAAGTTCGAGCCCAAGCTGCTGGCGGCCATTGAGGCGGAAGCGGTGGCAGCGGGCAAGGACAGCGGCGCCGCGGCATCCTGGCTCAAGGTCTACACCCCCGTCGGCTCGCTGACCGGCCTGACCTACCTCTGGGAGCCGGTGCTGCTGGATGTCCCCGCCTACCTGAAACTCCATAACAACCTCTATGTGCCGAAGAAGGATGGAGCGACGCGGGCCTTTGCCAGCAGCCAGCATTACACCTCCCCAGGCCAAGTGACCGACGGCGACGGCGTCCAGTACATGCTGTCGGTCATGCTGGGCGTGACTTCCGGACGGGGCAACTCGCTGGCCGAGGTGCTGGCCTATCTCCGCCGCAGCGCAGCGGCCGACGGCGCCCATCCCAAGGGCACCATCTACTATTGCCGGAACCGCGACATCCGCTCGCTGGTCCGCCAGGCCGGCTTTCCCGACGCCGTCCGCGCGCTGGAGGCCCTGGGAGTCAGCGCCACGATTGTCGAGGGCGTGCTCCCCTCGCACGAGGACGACGTGCAAGGGCTCATGACCGGCGTCGCCGCGTTCGATTGGAAGGGCTGCGCGAGCACGATCCTCCCCGGCGCCATCTGCGAACACTTCACCAGCTTCGGCGGCGTGATGAGCGCAGGGGCCAGCCAGACGCCACTGTCGGAATTCCTCCGCTACGGCGCCGCCGGCGCCAGCGGCACCGTCGCCGAGCCCTATGCCAAGGCCGAGAAATTTCCCCATCCCATGCTCCAGGTCCATTACGCCCGCGGCTGCACGCTGGCCGAGGCCTTCTACCAGTCGGTCTGCGGCCCGTACCAGTTGCTCATCGTCGGCGACCCGCTCTGCCGGCCTTGGGCCAACATCCCCAAGGTCACGGTCGCCGGCCTGCCGGCGGACGCCGCGCTGACGGGCACGCTCGCGCTAGAGCCCGCGGCCACCTTTCCCCGCCAGGCGAGCGCCGATCATTTTGAATTGTTCGTCGACGGGGTGCGGACGCTCCGCTGCCTGCCGGGCCAGCCGCTCGAACTGGATACCGCCTCGATGGCCGACGGCTACCACGAACTCCGCGTGGTGGCCGTCGAGGCGGGGCCCATCCGCTCGCAGGGACGGTGGATCCAGCTCGTCAAAACGGCCAATTACGGCCGCACCATCGAAGTCTCGGCCTCGCCGCCGCACACGGTGCGGCCCGGCGGGCCGCTGGCGATCACCGCCCACGCCCCCGGCTGCGCGATGATCGCCGTCTTTGAAGGAAACCGCGTGGTCGGCAAGATCGCCGGTCCGCAGGGCCGCGTCGAGATCGATCCGCACAGCCTGGGCAGCGGACCGGTTTGTTTGCGGGTGATGGGCCTGAGCCCGACGGCGCGCAACAACGTCGTCGCCCGGCCCCTGGAGTTGGAAGTAAGGGATTAGGGATTGGGGATTAGTGCGAAACCGCAAGCGTGGGGCCACGCGGCTTATATCTCTCATTCCTCCTTCCAATCCCCAATCCCTAATCCCTTCTTTACTGCGTCAGCCAGTAGCGGGTGAGATGGAAGAAGACGGGGGCGGCGAAGCAGATCGAGTCGATGCGATCCAACACGCCGCCGTGGCCCTCGACCAACGTGCCATAGTCCTTCACGCCGCGGTCGCGCTTGATGGCCGAAAGGGTCAGGCCGCCGGCGAACCCCATCAGGGCGACGACCGTGGACATGACCGCGGCCTGCCACAAGCTGAACGGCGTGGCCCAGCACAGGGCAGCGCCGAGCAGGGTGACGCTGGCCGTGCCGCCCAGCAGGCCCTCCCAGGTCTTGGTCGGATTGATTGCCGGGACGATGACGTGCCGGCTGGGGATTTGGGCCCAGGCATACTGCAAGGCGTCGCTGAGTTGCACCATGAGCACGAAGAAGAACAGCAGCCGGACACGGACGTTGGCGTCCGGCACCTTGGCCAGCGGCATGGTCAACAGGGCCGGGGCATAGCTGAGGCAGTAGACGCAGATCAGCAGCCCGGCCTGGATCTTGGCCGTCCGCTCCAGGAAGCGCTTGTAATCGCCGGCCAAGGCGATGCGCGCGGGGATGAACAAGAAGGCGTAGACCGGGATGACGATGCTATACATCCCGTACCGCCCCATCCCGACCAGCACGAATTGCAGCGGCGTGAGCAGGAAGAAAACCCAGAAGAGAGTGCGGTGGTCGCCGGGGCGGGTGGGGGTCAGGGTGATGAATTCCCGCAGCGCCCAGAAGGAGATCAGGCCGAACATCACCACGGTGGCGGCGGGGGGGAGGGTGAAGGCCGCCGCCAGCAGCGAACAGAGTACCCACCAGGAATGGACGCGCAAGCGGAAGGTCTCGAGGATGGCCGTGTTGATGCCCGCGTCGGCCCGCTGGCGCAGCACCTGGACCACCACCGTGGCAGTGCCCAGCAGGATCAACACGCCGCCGACCAGTCCGAGGGTGATTTTGTCGTCAAGCACGGGAAATTTCGCTTTGCGGGGTTTCCAATTTCAGAAATCACTTGACGTTTGTCGCACGGGCGGGGTGCGTGCAAGTCAGGAGTTAGAAGTTAGGAGTTAGAATGTGGAACGGCGGGCGGTCGATGCTCCTAACTCCTACCTTCTAACTCCTAACTCCTTCTCCGTTACATTTCTTTCAGCCGCCGCACGGCGTCGCGGGCGCGGCCGAGAAACTCGACCTTCGATTCGTTCGCCTCCAGCCACAACGGCGGGCCGAAGGTGATGCAGCTTAGCAGCGGCACCGGCAGCACCTGCCCCCGCGGCAAGATGCGGTTCATGTTGTCGATGTGCACGGGGATCAATTCCAGGTCCGGCCGCCGCTTGCACAGGTAATAGAGCCCGCTCTTGAACTCGCCGATCTCGCGGCCGTCGCTCCGCCCCCCCTCGGGAAAGACAATGAGCGAATAGCGCTGGCCGATCTCGCGGATCATCATGTCCACCGGGCTCTGGTGTACTTTGATCTCCGTGCGATCGATGAGGATCGCGTTGAACATCTCGGTGGCCATGTAACGGCGGATGCGGCCGGCGGTCCAATAGTCCTTGGCCGCCACCGGCCGGGTCAACAGCCGCACCACCTGCGGCAGCGCCGACCAGAGCACGATCGCGTCCAAGTGGCTGGTATGATTGGCGAAGTAGACCCTCTGACAAGTATCAGGCTGCGAGTCGATCCAGCGCGCGGTGGCCCCGCTCAGGATTCTGGCCGCCAGGGCCAGGAAGTTCCTCACGAGGTTCTTGTTCATACGTGGCCCTACCGGGCGGCCGCGACCGCTTGCGCGACGGGGGCCACGCGGAAGCGGCTGCCGGTTTCCCATCGTAACCGAACTGGGGGCTGGGGACTAGGGGCCGGGGGCTGGGGGCTCGGGACTGGGGGCTGGGAACTGGGGGCTGGGGACTTGAAAAGCCCCCGGACTGTGTCCGGGGGACCCTGCAATCGCCAGCCCCAAATCCCTAGCCCCCACCTTGGTGGTATAGATGCCCTCCAGCAGATCCTGGTAGCCGGCCACCGTCTGCTCGATCGACCAGTGGGCCAGGACGCACTCGCGTCCGGCGCGCCCCATGACGGCGGCCCGCTGGAGATCGGAGAGCAGCTCGATCATCCGCGCGGCCAGTTCGTCCGTGGCGCCCGGCGCGACGAGGTAGCCGGTTTGCCCGTCGAGGACCGTTTCGCTCACGGAGCCGACCCGCGTGCTGATCACCGGCTTCTCGGCCGCCATCGCCTCCAAGATCGAGATCGGATTGGCCTCCATGTGCGAGGCCAGCACCAGCACGTCCATCAGGGCGAGCAAGTCGGGCACGTCGCTTCGCGTGCCGAGAAACTGCACCGCCTGGCCCAGCGACAACTCGGCGGCGAGCGTCTCCAGTGCGGCCCGCCGGGGGCCGTCGCCAATGACGAGGAAGCGGGCCTCCGGCAATTTCGCGCGCACCATCGCGGCGGCGCGGAGAAACAACTCGTGATTCTTTTCCGGCCGCAGCGCCGCCACGATGCCGGCTGTCGGCGTGCCGGGCGGAAGACCCAAGGTCTGCCGCAGGGCCCCGTTGGGCCAGCGGGGATGAAACTTCGCCGCGTCCACGCCGTTGGGAATCACGCGGACCTTGGCCGCCGGGCAACCCTCGTGTTCGGCAAGATAGCGCCCGTGCGGCCCCGCCACCGCGATGAAGGCGTCGGTCAGCGAGGCCAGCAGGCGATTGGGCCACTCGACGTGGTCGGGCACTCCCGTGGAGTGGATCGCCGCGCAGACCACCGGCACGCCCGCCCAACGGGCCGCCAGCCGTCCCCAGAACATCTTGTCGCCGGGGCCCACGGTGACCACCGCGTCGATCCGCCGGCGGGCCATCAGCCGCGCCAATCGCTGCAGGACGGCGACGTCATACTTATGCGCGAGCAAGCCGGCGTGGGCGGGGATGGTTTTGGCCAGTTCCGCCCCCAGCGGTCCCAGTTCCTTCAGGCAGCACAATTCCGGCAGAAACCGCGCCGGGTCGAGCCGCCGAATCAACTCGACCAAGAGCGTCTCGGCCCCGCCCACCGGCATGCTCGTCAGCACGAACATGACCCGCAGCGGACCGCGGTCTGCAAGCGAAACTAACGGACGCCGGCGGCGAAACAGGGCAGTCATAAGCGAACCGGGGTGTCTTCATGGTGCGGGGATAGACGGTCATAAGCGAACCGGGGTATCTTCAGTTTGCGCGGATCGACGGTCATCCAGTTTTTGAGGTGGATCATGTCGTCGCCCGGAGCAATCCGCTGCAAGTGAAAGGCGTCGTCGCCGGGGAAGTTGAAGCCGCCGTAGCACGAGCACACGGCTTCGTAGCCGGCCCCTCGGGCCAGTGCAAAGGCCGCGGCGCTGAGGTTGGCGTGCAGGCCGAAGGGGAAGGCGAAGTAGCGCACCGGCCGCCCCAGCGCCGAGTGCAACTCCTCGCCCGCGGTGACCACTTCCCGGCGCAGGGCCTGGGGATCGGCCATTGGTCCCAGGTCGGCGTGGGTATAGCCGTGGGCGGCGATTTCGATGCCCGCCGCCGCCATGGCCTGCAACTGGTCCAGGCTGTTGGGCGGCAAGGAGTTTCCCCCCACCAGGTCGTGGGCGAACGGCTCGCCCGAGAGCACGTTGCGCACGGTGACAAAGTAAGTGCAGGGGATGCGCTCCTTGACCAGCAGCGGAATGGCCCCCACGCAGTTCTCCGCGTAACCGTCGTCGAAGGTGATGCTCACCGCGGGCCGGCAGTTGCCGCCCCCGGCGATCCGCCGCTGGGCCTCTTCCAGCGAGATGAAGTCGAAATGCTTGTCGAGCCAGGCGATGTGGCGGGCGAAGGTGCGCTGCGACACGGTCCACCCGTTGGCGCGGTCGTCGGCAATGCGATGATACGCCAGCACGGCGATGGGCACGCGCCGCCGGGCCGCGGCGCAGCGGCCGTTCCACCAGCGCAGCGGTTGGGAAACGTGGTAATAGGCGTTCAAGAGCAGCGTCCGCCCAGGGTTCATCATCGGCCTTTAATCCATTGTTTGACGTTGGCGCCGGCCAGCCAGAGGTTGTGCCGCAGGCGGGCGCCGCGGCGGTTGGCCACGGCGCGGAGGGTGTGCATCGGCCGCCGCGCGGCGCGGAAATGCGCCTTGTAGGGCTCGTCGCCGCGGAGAAAATCCAAGGCCCGATAGCCCTGCTCGATCGCCCGCCGCAGGATCGCCAGGGTGATCAGCCGCCCCGGCTCCTCGGCCAGCGCCTCCGGCGCGACTCCCGATTGGTAGGCATAGACGATGCCGCTGCCGGCGAGGTGATATTCGGCGGCCACGGGGCGGCCGTCCAACTCCAGCCAGTGGAGTTGGAGGTGGCCTTCGCGCAACAGGGCGGGCATGACCTCGCGGTGGAAGGCGGCGAAGCGCGGCGAGGCGAAACAGCCCGCTTGGCCCAGCGATTGCCGCCGCCGCTGGTGCAGGTCGATCAACAACGCGGCGGCGGCGGGCAATTCATCGAGCCGCCCCACCGTATGGAGCACCGCCCGGCCGGAATCGAACCAATCGCGATCGCAACGGCGGAGCTGCTTGCGATGGCCCTTGGACAAACCGGCCAGATATTCGTTCCAGGTGGCCGGCAGCTCGACGCGCCAGCAACTCGGCGCCGGGCGCTGGTGGACGGGGTGGCCATGCTCGGCCAGGAGGCGGATCAAAGCGTCGGCGGCCCGGTCTTCCGCGTCGACGTTGCCCAGTTCCAGCAGGTCCCAGGCCGGTCCGGCGCCGGCCGCCTCGGTCTTAGCCAGGTAATCGGCGATACTTTCCACGACCCCGCACTGGACGGCCGGCTGGCAAAAAATGCTCACGTAGTCGGAGCAGACTTCACCCGAGCCCAGCCAGCGGATCACTTCGCCCCGCGGGCCGGAGGATTCCAGGCACCAGGGGGCCACGCCGACCAGCAGGTCCGCCTGGTCGAACACGCCCAGCACCATCAGCCGCGCCGCCTCTGGGCCGTAGTGCCGCCACCAGTGCGAAAGCCAGGTCCAACTCCGAAAGGGGACGCCCGCCGCCAACCGGTCCCACTGCTGGGCGTAGGGCGCCAATTCATCCCAGGTGCCGAACTCATAGACCTGCATGGCATTCGCCGGGGGGCCTGATTTGCGAATTGCGAAAAAGGGGCGCGGGCACTCGCCTTGCAGAAAGCGACTCCAGCCGTTTGAAGAGCCTTGTGCAACCGTTGTGGATCGGCGACTGGAGTCGCCTCCTCCAAGGCGCGTGCCCGGCCCTCTTAAATGTTTGTCACAACGGGGCGGATGCAAATGGATTCCCTCGAGAATATCGCCCCCGGCGCCGCCATGGTGGCGTGGCGTGGCGTTTGGGCAACGGCCGTTGCGTTCACGCCACGGGCAAGCCGCGCGGGCCGCCGTCGCCGGCCGCGACGCGGAAATCGACCGAAGACCATGCCCGCGTGAGGGTTCGGTCCGGGCGCCGCCGCCGCGGTCGTGCCGGGCGCGGCTTTGGCATCGGCCTTGCAATCCCAAAGGCTCACGACCTTAGCGTAAGGCGGGCCGAGGCTCCATGCAACCCATGGATGCGAGTCCCGCCAAACCTCCATGGGGTGGCACTCGCCCGGCTCGGACCACCCCGCATTTTTGCACTCAAATTTCACCACCCGCGAACCCTCGTCGAAGGCCGCCCTCATGAACGCCGACAAGTCCCCGCTCCCCAGTCCGCAGGAAGTCGTCCGTCTCCTGGCAGTCCATCGCTCGCGCTGGCTGGCGCCGGCCGCGCTGGTGGCGATCGTCGCGGCCGTGTACGCCCTGGCCAGCCAGCCCACCTGGCAGGCCTCTCAGGCCCTCATCCTCCGCAACGAAGCGGCCGCCGGCGAGAGCGGCTTGGGCAAGTTCAACCGTGCCGACGAGATGAAGACCGTCCAAGAAACCATCCTCGAGCTGGTCAAGAGCCGCGCCGTCTTGCGTGCCGCGCTGGTGGAAATCGGTTCGCCCGCCGCCGCCGCCGATATCCAGCAACTCCGCGACGTGGTCACGCTCGTGCCGCCCAAGGGGGCCGAGTTCGGCGCCACCGAAGTCTTCTATCTCGACGTCCGCGACCACGACCGCCCGCGGGCCGTCGCCCTGAACCGCGCGATCGCCACGCAATTGCAGGCCCAGTTCCAGCAACTCCGCGACCTCAAGGCCCAGAGCATGATCGACGAACTCACCAAGACCGCCACGCTGGCCGACTCCGACCTGAAGGGATCGTTGGCCCGCTTGAGCAAGATCGAAGCCGCGGTGGGCAGCGACCTGGCCGAACTGCGCGTGCTGAACAACGAGGCCACCTCCGACGACGGCACGCTGCACCGCACCCGCACCGAGCTCGAGAGCGAGCTTCGCCAGGCTTGCGCCGCGGACAAAGCCAACGAGCAATTGCTGGGGCTGCTCAACGACGCCGCGGCGGATCCGGGCCGGTTGCTGGCCACGCCCAACCGCCTGCTGGAATCGCAGCCGGCGCTGCGGCGGCTGAAGGACGGATTGGTGGACGCCCAGCTCCGCACCGCCGCCCTCCAGGGCCACATGTCGGCCGCACATCCCCTGGTGCTGGCCGCCAAGGAAGCCGAGGAGGAGATCGGCCGCCACCTGCACGACGAGCTGGCCATCGCCGCCCGCGGCGTCGAGGGCGACCGCCGGCTCTCGGCCGATCGCGTCGCCAGGCTCCGGGGGCAATTGAGCGAAACCACCGACCGGCTCCGCCGCCTGGCCGAATTCCGCGCCGCCTACAACAACCAATTGGCGGAAACCAACAACCGCACGCGGCTGCTGGAACGGGCCCAGCAAAACCTGGCCGAGGCCCGCTCCGCCCAGGCCGGCGCCAAGGCCGCCAGCCTGTTGACCTGCATCGACAGCCCCGATGCCGGCATCCGGCCCCTCGGTCCCAGCCGGGCCGCGATCATCCTGTTGGGGATTGCCGGCGGGCTGTTGCTGGGTTTCGGCGTCGTGTTCCTGACTGTGCCCAAGGCACAACCGGGCCCGGCCGCGCTGCCGGAGAACCAATTGGTTTCGCTGCCGCAGCGGGCGACCGCGACCATCGGGCCGATCATGCCGATCTTCCCCGCCCGTAGCCTGTCGCTGAAAGAGGCGCTGTGCAAGATCGACAAGGGATTAGGGATTAGGGACTAGAGGAAAGGGGGAAGGCGGAGGGCGGAAGGGGGAAGGAAGTGTAAACGCTCTCCGGCCTTCCCCCTTCCGCCCTCCGCCTTGGAGTTGCCATGCCAGCCATCTACCTGATCGCCGCCTTGGTCGCAGTCGTCTGGGGAACGCTCTTCCTCCTGCGCGGATCGCTGCTGGGCGGATGCCTGGCCTACCTGGTGGCGACGACCTGCTTCGGCTACGACTTCGCGCACTTCATGGTCGGGCCGGTGCCGCTTTCCATCGACCGCATCGTGCTGGTGGTGCTGTTTGCCGCCTACGTGGTGCAGCGCCGCCTGGGGCGAACCCAACGGCAACCGCCCGCGCGGGCCGACCTGGTGGCCGCGGCCCTTCTGGGCGTGCTGGCCGCCAGCACGCTTTGGAGCGCCGTGCCGGCGGACTCGAAATCGCTGGGCTTTCGCCTCCTCGGCGGCTATGCGGTCCCGCTGGCCATTTACTGGATCGCCCGGCAAATCCCCCTGGACCGCGGGCGCATCTCCCTCCTCCACGGCGTGCTGGCCGGCCTGGGCGTCTACCTGGGAGTGACCGGCGTGCTGGAGATCACCGGCCAGTGGTGGGCCGTCTTTCCCGCGTACATCGCCGACCCGAACGTCGGCCTGCACTTCGGCCGCGCCCGCGGCCCCATGGTCCACGCCGTCAGTTTCGGCCTCTACCTGGGCATCGGCCTGCTGGCCGCCTGGCTCTGGCAGTGGCGCTTCGGCCGGCTGGGTCGCCTGTTGGTGCTGCTGCCGGCGCCGATCATGGTCGCCGGCCTCTACGGCAGCTACACCCGCAGCGTCTGGATCGGCGCCGTGGTGGGGATACTGCTGGTGCTGGGGCTCACGCTCCGCGGGCAGTGGCGGACGCTGGTCGTGGGAAGCATGATCGCCGCCGCGCTGCTGCTGTCCGTGACCAAGATGGACAGCCTCGTCAACTTCGATCGCGAATTGCCCGCTGCCTACGCCGGCAAGAGCGTCGAGCTGCGGGGCGAAATGGCCTACATCTCCTGGAAGATGTTTCTCGACCACCCCTTGTTGGGCACCGGCTTCGATCAGTTCTTCAAAGCCAAGCTGCCCTACCTGGCAGACCGCTCCACCAGCCTCCACCTCGAAGCCACCCGCGACCAGGTGCACCACAACACCTTCCTCAGCCTGCTGACCGAAAGCGGCCTGGTGGGCCTGGGGCTCATGCTGGCCGTTCTCGCTCTCTGGGGGAGGACCGCGTGGCGAATGGCCCGCGACCAGGGCCTGCCCGACTGGGCCCGAGCCCAAGCGGCCCTCACCATCGGCGCCCTGGGCCTTTACGTCTGCCAAGCCCTCTTCCACGAACTCAGCTACCTGCCGATGGACAATACCGTGCTGTTCTTCCTGGCCGGCATCACCACCGGCCTGTCCGATCAGTCCCGAAGCGAGGCTCTCCCATGCTGACTGCCACGTCGCCATGCGAATCCGAAATCGACGACTGCGGTGTGCCGCTGGCCCTGCCCGTGCCCCGCTGCGTGCCACTGGCTCACCGCCGCGTGCCGCTGGCTCTGCCCGTGCCCCGCCGCGTGCCACTGGCTTTGCCGGTGCGGCGGCAGATGCCGCTGATCCCCCATGCCCTGGAAAACGGCATCGAATTCGTGCCGGCGGAAGGAAACCGCTCGGCGGCCTATCGCACGGCCAAGCGGGCCTTCGACCTCATCGGCGCCGCGGCCCTGCTGGTGCTGCTGGGGCCGCTGATGCTCGCGGTGCTGCTGTTGCTGGCCGTCACCACGCGCGGCAAGCCGTTGTATTTCCATCGCCGCGTCGGCTACCGCGGCCGCACCTTCCGCATGATCAAGTTCCGCACCATGCACCCGGATGCCGAGAAGATGCAGCACCAGGTCGAGAACGAGCAGGAGGGCCCGATCTTCAAGAATCGCCGCGATCCCCGCATCACCCCCGTCGGCCGCCTGCTCCGCAAGACCAGCCTCGACGAAACGCCGCAATTGCTCAATGTCCTGGCGGGCCAGATGTCGCTGGTCGGCCCGCGGCCCCCCTCCGTCGCGGAAGTCGCCCAATATCGCGCCTGGCATTGCCGCCGCCTGGCCGTCATGCCGGGCCTGACGTGCCTCTGGCAAGTGAGCGGACGCAGCGAGGTCGGCTTCGAGCACTGGGTCCGCATGGACCTCTGGTACCTCCGCCATCAAAGCCTGTGGACCGATTGCAAGCTATTATTGCGTACCCCGCTGAGCGTGCTCAGCGGCCGCGGAGCGTACTGAAGGAAGGATGAAGGATAAAGGATGAAAGCGGCGTGGCCGCACGCTGGCGGTTTCGCAGAAACCGGCCCCTCCTTCCGCCCTCCGCCTTCACCATCATGTCCGACGACAACCTGCTTTCGACCTTGACCTTGGACCTTCCCGCCGCGGCGGACGCCGCGCCGCCGGTGCCGGTCGAGGACCGCACCTTCTCGCTCTTGGGCGTGCGGATCACCGACGTCACGCGCGGCCGGGCCCTGGCGCTGCTGACCAAGATGCTGCAAGAGAAGGCCGGGCCGGCCCGCTGCGCCTTCTTCGTCAACGCCCACACGCTCAACCTGGCGGCCGCCGACAGCGACTATCGCGAAGTGCTCAACGCGGCCGACTATGTCTTCGGCGACGGCACGGGCGTCCGCTGGGCCGCCCGGCTCAACGGCCTCCGCGTCCGCGACAACCTTGCCGGCACCGACCTGGTGCCGCAACTCCTCCGCGCCACCGCCGCGGAAGGCCATCGCTATTTCCTCCTCGGCGGCGACGAGGCGACGATCGCCCGCACCGCGGCCACCGCCGCCACGCTCTTTCCCGGCTGGACGCTGGCAGGCTGCCATCACGGTTATCTCGACAACCGCGAGCTCTCCGCCGCCGCCGTCCGCCAGATCAACCGCGCGAAGCCCGACCTCTTGCTCGTCGGCATGGGCAATCCGCGCCAGGAGCAGTGGCTCCACCAGCATCGCCGCGAACTGGAAGTCCCGCTCTGCCTCGGCGTCGGCGGCCTGCTGAACTACTGGGCCGGCAACCTCCGCCGCGCGCCCCGCTGGTTGCGCCGCCTGGGGGCCGAATGGCTCGGCATCCTTTGCCAGGAGCCGCACAAGGCCCGCCGCTACCTGTTGGGCAATCCACTCTTCCTCTGGCGCATCCTCCGCGACCGGGCCTGAGCCGGAAAATACCGCCCCCGGCCCACTGCATCCCCGGCCCGCCAGCCGCTACAATCGAGCGTATGAACGCCATTCTGCTGGTCGTCGACCGTCTGCACGCGGGCTACGTGGGGGCGCTGGGCAACGGCTGGATCGACACGCCCGCGATCGACCGCCTCGCCTTCCGCTCGCTGGTCTTCGACCAGATGCTGGTCGATACGCCGCGGCTGGAGGCGCTATATCGCTCGTATTGGCAGGGGTGGCACGCCCTGGGCCCGCCGCCCGAGAACCGCCCCAGCCTGGCCGCACTGCTCCGCGACGCCGGCATCCACAGCGCGCTAGTGAGCGACGACCGGACGGTCCACGAACACCCCCTGGCCGTGGATTTCGATGAAATCGTCGCCATCGATCCGCCCTGGCAGACGCGGGTGGCCGCCGCGGGCCGCTACGACCAGACCCATCTGGCCCGCTGCTTCGTCCAGATCATCGACTACCTGCAATCGGCCCAGGGGCCGCTGCTCTTGTGGTGCCACCTGGCCAGCCTGGGCACGACCTGGGACGCCCCGTTGGAGTTTCGCCAGCGGTATTGGGAGGAAGGGGACCCGCCGCCGCCCCGCTCGGCCGAGGTCCCCGACTGCCGCTTGGGACCCGATCCCGACCCGGACGAGGTCCTGGGCATTACGCACGCCTACGCGGGCCAGGTTTCGCTGCTGGACGCCTGCCTGGGCGGACTGGGCGAATTCCTCCGCGACAGCCCGCTGGCCAGCCAGACGCTGCTGGGGCTCACTTCCGCCCGCGGCTTCCCCTTGGGCGAGCACGGCCGCATCGGTCCCTGCGACGAGGCCCTCTACGGCGAATTGCTGCATGTGCCCCTGCTCATGCAGTTTCCCGACAATCGGGGGGCGGCCGTGCGGAGCCAGACCCTCGTCGAGCCCGCCGACCTCTGGGCCACCCTGCTGGACTACTGGGGGCTCGGCGATGGGCTGCAGTCCCCGTCCGCCGCGAGCCTTCTACCGTCGCCGGGGGGAGAAGTCACCTTGCACCGCGACCGGCTCTGCGCCGGCGGCCACGCCGCGGAGCGTGCCATCCGCACCCCGGCCTGGCACCTCCGCCGCACCGCCGTGCCGGAACTCTTCGCCAAGCCCGACGACTACTGGGAGGCCAACAACGTGGCCCCCCGCTGCCGGGAGGTCGTCGAGTGTCTGGAGGACGCCCTGGTCGAGTTTGAGCAGACCTTGCAGGTCGGCCAGACCGCCGACCTGCCGCCGCTGAGCGATGTCCTCTTGAACGGGATGGAGTGAGGGGGGGATTTAGGGATTTGGGGATTTAGGGATTTAGAGGTTAGAGAAGAGGCGAACACATCCGGTGGTGGGGGGTGGAGGGGGATGGCAGCGCGTTTCCTGCACTTTCGCCATTCCCGCGAGCCGCGACCGGCGGCGCGGGTGTCCGCCGGGCTCTGGGCGGTGTCGCCCGTCCTAAATCCCTAAATCCCCAAATCCCTAGTCCCTAATCTCCTTTTCGCCGATTCCGGCATAGATACGAGAGGCCGGTCGTGGCTATAATCCGCAATTCTTCCCTGGAATGGCCAGGGATCACTGCCCTTTTCTTGCGGGCCGAGCAAAGCAACGATGGCCGGACAGGGACGTCCGAGAGCATCACGGAGCCAGCACGCCGCCGCAGACCGCCTCCCTGCGGCCTGCTGGGCCTTGGCGATTGCGCTGGTGGCATGGTGGCCGGCCGAGCCAGCGGGCGCCCAAGGCGAGGCCCCGCCCAAGGACGACGCGCCGGCCACCGCCACGACCACGATGCGGATTCGCATCGCCTGGGGGGGCGGCGCCGAGCGGCGGTGGGAGGGCACCATCGCCGTGAGCCGGGGCACGCTCTCCGAACCCCGTCCCCTGGGCATCGAGGCCGATGAGCCGGGGTCGATGTGGCTGGAAGACGGCCGCCTGGCCATCCGCCAGCGCAGCGCCCGCGACAACGACGGCGTCGACGTGCTGGTGACCGCCCCGCCGGACGCAAAACTCCTGGTCAACCTGACCGCCGCCGACGATGCGCGGCGCGGGCCGCCCGTCGCCATCCCCCCCATCCCCCTGGGCGACCTTTCCGGCGAGTTTATCAATTTGCCCCTCGATGCCCGCGAAAACCGCTTGCGGGTCCGCCGCACGCCGGGCGACCAGTTGCGGGTCCGCGTGGCCGGCGACTCGCTGGTCTTCTCCCCCGGCGAAAAGGTGCGGATCGAGGTCCAGACGCACCTCTTGCCCGTCCCCGACGACACCAAGATACGACTGAAGGCGCAACTCGTCTCGGCGGCCGAGCGGCGGGAGACATGGTCCAGCCAGGGGCCCGAGGTCCAGGCCGGCCAGGCGGCGGGCATCCCGCTGGTCATCCCCTTGCCCGACCGCGAGGGCGTCTACGACCTCAACCTCGAGGCCGTCTACGCCTCGAGCTGGCCGCGCTCGGTCCGCTCCTCGCTGAGTTGGAAGCGGGTGATCGTCGGGCGGAAGGTGCAGTTGCTGGTGGTCGATCCCCGCCGGCCGGCGGCCGCCGCCCCCGGCGGCAACCTCGCCACGGTCGACGAAATCGACCCCGTCGGCCCCCCCTGGTGGGAAATCAAAGGCAAGCTGCCGCAACTCTCCCGGCTGACCCTGCTGGGCAAGGACCGCATGGGCAACGATACCCTGCGGAGCGTGCCTCATCCGCTGGGCGAGCTGGCCGAATTGAAACCCAACAACGCCTCCCCCGACGTGAGTTGGGAGGCCTACACGCTGCCGGTCAGCCAGCCGGGCCGGCCCTACGTCGTCGAGGTCGAATACCCCAGCGACGTGCCCCAGACGCTGGGACTGAGCATCCTGGAGCCCAACGCCTCCGGGGCGCTGGCGCGGATCGGCCCCGACGGCGGCGTCGACGTGGAGGGGCAGCCTTGGGGCGGCGCGCCGCCGCGGTGGCTGAAACAGCGGCTGATCTTCTGGCCGCGGACCACGGCGCCCTTGCTGCTGGTGAGCAACCGCCGGGAGCGGCAGCCCGCCGTCTTCGGCAGGATTCGCCTCTTGGCCGGCTGGGAGCATCTTCCCAAGGCCGCCGTGGCCGCCTCGCCGCCGGGGCGCCTGCTGGTAGCCCAGTTGGACCGCCCCTTGCTGGCGGCCAACTTCTCCGCCGCCGAGGCCCTCGATGCCTGGAGCGGCCGCAGCCTCGACGATTGGACCACCTTCCACCAGGGCGGCCTGCGGCTGGTCGAATACCTGCAACACGTCGGCTACAACGCCCTGATGATCTCCGTGCTGGCCGACGGCAGCACGATCTATCCCAGCGGGCTGCTGGAGCCGACGCCGCGCTACGACACCGGGATCTTTTTCGACACGGCGGCCGACCCGCTGCGAAAAGACGTGCTGGAGATGCTGCTGCGGATGTTCGATCGCGAGGGCTTGCAGTTGATTCCGGCCTTGGAGTTTGCTTCTCCGCTGCCGGAGTTGGAGGCGGCCCGCCGCGGCCCGGCGGCCGACGGCATCGAGTGGGTGGGCCCCGATGGCTCGACCTGGCGGCAGAACTACACCGCCCGCCGCGGCCTAGCCCCCTATTACAACACCCTCGATCCGCGCGTCCAGGAAGCGATGCTCGGCGTGGTCCGCGAGCTGACGCGGCGCTATGCCCACCACCGCGCCCTGTCTGGCCTGGCCCTGCGGCTGTCGGCCGACGGCTATGCCCAGTTGCCGGGACCGGAATGGGGCCTGGACGACGCCACGATCGCCCGCTTCGAGCGCGCCACCGGGCTGCGCACGCCGGGGGCGGGCCCCGGGCGGTTCGCCGCCCGCGCCGCCTTCCTCACCAGCGACGACCACCGCGGCGCCTGGCTGCAATGGCGCGCCGACGAGCTGCACCGCTTCTACGCCCGCGTCCGCCAGGCCCTGGCGGCCGACTGCCCCGACGGGCGGCTCTACCTGGCCGGCGCCGAGATGCTCTGCGGCGCCGAAATCCAGGCCGAACTCCGCCCCGTCCTGCCCCCCAAAAATACCCTCGTCGACTCCCTGCTGCTGGCCGGCATCGATCCCCGCCAATACCAGGACGACCCGAACATCGTGCTGCTGCGGTCCCAGCGGATCGTGCCCGGCGGACGCCTCAATGCCCAGGCCATCGACCTGGAAATCAACCAGATGCCCGACGCCGACGGCTACTTCGGCGGACTGCCTTGTCCGGGGAGCCTGTTCTTCCATCCCCCCCAAGAGGTCCGCATCCCCTCCTTCGAGCAGCGCAGCCCATTCCCCGCCGCCAACACCTCGCTGCTCATGCAGTCGGTCCCCTCGTCGCAGGGCAACCGCCGCCGCTTCGTCCGCAGCCTCTCAGCGATGGACTCCCAGGTGCTCATCGACGGCGGCTGGCTGCTCTCCATGGGCCAGGAAGAGTCGCTGGCCGAGTTGGTGGCGATCTATCGCCGGCTGCCCGCCGTGCATTTCGCGGCGGTGGGCGAGTCCAAGGTGGACGGCGGGACCGCCCAGCCGGTCACCTTCCGCTCGGCCACCTGCCAAGGCCGCACCTACCTCTACGCCGTCAACGACGCCCCCTTCGCCGTCACCGCCGCCGTCGCCTTGGAGGCCGCCCCCGGCTGCCGGCTGGAGGCCCTGGCCGACCCGCGCCACGCCGGCACGCTGGGGCAAGAGGCCGACGGGCTGCGCTGGTCCGTCGAGCTGGGACCCTACGACCTGGCGGCCGCGGTGCTCTCGCAGCCGGCGGTGAAGCTCAGTCATCCGCAGGTCTCCATCCCCCCGGCGGTCGGCGCGGCCCTGGCGGCGCACATCCAGCAACTCGGCCGCCGGGCCGCCGCGCTGCGCACCCCCTTGCCCGTGCGGGTGTTGGACAACCCCAGCTTCCAGCGGCCGGCCACCGCCGCCGATCCCGTCCCCGGCTGGGCCGTCTCCCGCCGCCCCGGCGTCACCGTGCAGCTCGACAAGACGCAACGACACGCCGGCGGCCAATCGGTCCGCATCTCCAGCGACGGCCCCGTCGCCTGCCTGGTGAGCCGCCGCTTCGATCCGCCGGCCACGGGCCGCCTCTGGATGTCGGTCTGGCTCCGCGTGGCCGACGCCCACCGCCAACCGCCCCTCCGCCTGGCCCTGCAAGGGCAACTCGACGGACGCGATTACTACCGCTTCGCCGCCATCGGCCAACCGCAGACCCCCGGCCGCCCCGGCATCCCCATCGCCCCCGCCTGGCGCCCCTTCATCTTCCAGGTCGACGACCTCCCCCTGGAAGGACTCTCCCCCTTGCACGTCCGCTTCGATCTCATGGGGCCGGGCGAAGTCTGGGTCGACGACGTCCAACTCTTCGACCTGGCCTTCAACGAGCCGGAACTCCGCGCCCTGTATAAGCTCGTCACCCTGGCCGACGTCAACCTCCAGAACGGCCAGATCGGCGATTGCATGAAGCTCCTGGACGGCTATTGGCCGCGGTTCCTCGTCGAGCACGTGCCCCTGGCCGTCGAGCCCCCGGCGGGCACGATCGCGGCCAAGCCGGACGAGCCGCCCGCGGTGGACAACTCCGCCGATGCCCCGCACACCGGGCTGATGGACCGCATGAAGAACATGCTGCCGCGATTCTAAGGATGAAGGATGAAGGATGAAGGAGCGGGCGTGTGGCCTGACGGCTTTTATCCTTTATCCTTCATCCCTCATCCTTAAAAAAGAGGCGGCCGGAGCGAGGGTTCTCACTCCGGCCGCCATCCGCATTCTTGCGTTGGTCTGGCTCAGGACTTCTTCAGCCGCCGGCGGATGTAGGGCAGGAAGGCCAGCAGGCCGGCCGCCAGCAGGGCGAAGGTCCCCGGTTCGGGCACCACGGCGAAGTCGCCGGTGTAGTTCACCACCGCCCAAACGGCGTTGTGGGCCAAGTCGACGCCCCAGTCACCCACGGTCGTCTGGCCGGCCCAAGCCCCAAGATTGCCGCTGGGCGTGAAACCCGTAAGCTCCGGCGAGACGGCGGGTTCCCAGAGGCCGCCGGGCGACAGGGACGCCAGGTACAACCAGCCATCGGCGGCATCTTGCGCCGCGGCGTCGGTCCCGCCCAGCAGGGCGTTGTTATAGGTCATCTCGAGGACATAGGCGCTGCCGCCCGTACCGCCGATCTGCACCACGTCGCTGACGAGGAAGCCCGCGCCAGCGGAATTGTTCATCGGCGGGGTGGTGGTGCTGCCCTTGATTTCGTCGGGGGCCCGCGTCCGCCAGGTCATCGTCACGGTCTGGGTCGGATCGGTGTTGTTTTGGCCGCCCAGCATCTCCGCCACGGTGCCGAGGTTGCCATTCCCGCCGGTAACGATCGAGGCCAGGCCCGCGTAGCTCCCCCCGCTCGCGGCCACATCGCCCTTGAGGACGTTGCCGGAGAAGGACGTGTGACTCGGGGCATTGGCGGCCCCCACGTTCGTAACGGTCCCGGTGGACGTGGCGGAAGGCGCGACTACACCGTTATCGGGGGTGTAGATCGATCCCGTGATGGTGACCGAGCCCACGCTGGCCGGCGTGATGTTGGCGATCGAGCCCGCCACGCCTGCCGCCTGGTAGCTGCCGCCCACGTTGCTGGTTGTGGTGGCTGCAAGGCTGCCGGTGGTGGTCGACAGCGTGACAGCCCCGCTGGGGGCCGTGCCGTACAGGTAATACGTGTTTATGGGGTTGCTGGACGCATTGTTGACGGAGAGGGTCAGCGGCGTAACGCCCTTGATGAGGAGGTCGGAATACATGCCGGTGGGCCCGCTGACGGCCACGGTCCCCGGTTGCGTGGCGTTGCCCGAAACCGTGATGCTGACCGATTGCGCGTTGATCGTCCCGTTGGCGCTGGTGTAGAGGGCGCCGTCTTCCATCCAGAACGAGGCATTGCCGGCAGCGGTCGTCATATTTTGCGGGGTGATCGTTGCCGTCTGTTGCGTCCCCGTCACCCCCGTGACGGCAAAGCTGATGGTGCCCAGGAATATCTGCGAATACCACTTGCCGCCGATTTGCACCTGGCTGAAGGCGACTGACGCGATGGGATTATCGGGGTTGTCCAGGGAGCCCGTGAGATAACTGAAAGCACTGGACGTGGGGTTGGTCACGCCGGTAGGGCCGTAATTGGCAATGAAGTAATCGGAGGAACTCATGCCAATCGTGCCCGGCCCGAGGTTCACCCCGCCGGGCTGCGCAGCTTGGAAGGCGGCACCGTTACTGGATGTCAGCGGATTGAATGCACTGTCGATACCTCCTCCCGTTGGGGTAGTGGAAGCAACCGTGCCGGACAGGGCGGTCGGGCCGCCGCTGTTCATGATCGACATAGCGGCCGAGTTGACGCCCACCGTGAGGTAAGGCGCGAGGGTCGGGACTGCCAGAACGGGCTGCGAGTAGCTGGTCTTGCTGCCGGTCTTGTAGCTGCCGGTGAGGGTGTAGAAGGGGCTGGGATTATAATTCCCCACGGCGCCGAAGTTATAGGTATGGGTTGGGGTGCCGCTCATGTTGGTGGTCCTGGTGCCGTAGGTGGCATTCCAAGTGGCGTACAAGTCGCCAGTGTCGAGGACATCGGCGAAGACGTTCATGTCCACGTAGGCGCCGCCGGCGGGAAGGGCGGACCCGCTAAACGAGACCGTCGAGCCGTCCGGGCTGATGGTATAGGGAATGTTGTCCACGCTGCTGAGGTCGTTTCCAGCGGCATCCTCCACATCGTAGGCCTGGAGGCTGTAGACCATATCGGCCCGCGATCGCGAGACCAATGCCATCATTAGAATTGCCAGGGCAACACCGCCGAGTTTTGCAGCCTTCATGACACAATCCTTAGCTTCGGGTTAGATCGAAGGTTGAAGTTCGTGGAACGACCTTAACAGGAGTAACTTCACACGCGGCGGCGGCGCCAGCGGGCCAGCGCATACGCGATGCCGGCGGCCGCCAAGAGCACAAAGGTATTGGGTTCCGGGACGGCCGTGAGGGCGGGGGCCATGGCCGGCGCCATGTCGCCGCCAACCGCCGTGGGGAGCGGAGGCAGCCCGGAGGTTGTCGCGGCGTAATAGGAGTTGTCCCAGGCATAATAGCCGTCGAGGGTAACGGTCCCCTCATTCAAATAATCGCCATTCTGCCAAAGCTGGTCCGTAGGGATGGGTACGTCCGTGGTGACGTCATAATAGCCGTTGTCCCAGGCGTAGTAGCCGTCCAGCGTCACCTGGCCCGACTCGTTGTAATCCCCTTTGTACGTGAGGCCGACGAGGAGCGAGTCGGCCGTGACGGTGACGCCGCCGAAGGAACTGGTGGACGTGGCCAGGGCGCCGTTGTCGACATAGCCGAGGCCGAAGTAGGCAGTATTCGTCTGCACGAGGGAACTGATCACGCCCAGCGTGCCGGTCTCCTGCCCACCGTTGCTGGCGGCCACGATGGCGGCGGGGATGGCGGCAAAGCCGCTGGTCACCGCGCCGGTGGAACTGACGAACTGGTTGTAGGGGAGCGTGTAGCTGTACTGGCCGACGGAGACGTTGTAGCCGGCGTCGGGATTGCTCACCACGAGCTTGGCGGCGCCAACGTCGACCAGGGCGGTGCCCGTCAAGTTTGTCGGCGGTACGGCGTTGATGCCGGTGGCCACGTACGTCGTGCCGCTGGTGCACCACGCCGTGGGGACTTCCGCCACCGTCGCCGTGGCGCTGCTTGAGTTAGCCCAAACGGTGTAACCGTCGGTGGTCTCGCCGACCAGCAGGCCGGTGGTGCCGCTGCTGGCGTTGAGTTGGTACGTGCCGTTTCCATCGAAGATCAATTCCGTATTAGCCGATGCCAAGGCCGAGAACAGGGCCACGGCAGTAAACGCCATGACTGCCAGCACTACACTGTATTTATTACTCATTGCCGATTCCCCCACATCCCGTAGGATCCTGGAGCGATCACTTGTGATGGGATGACCAAAGTGTGCGAAACTGAATGCCCGATTTGCCGGCTTCTCACGAGCCGACCCCTGCGGATGAGCTTACACCATAGCTTTTAGGATACCAGAACCTGCCGTTGTGTCAAGCATTTTGCACGGGCCGAGCGGAATTTTCGGAAAATCACGCCCGGCCCTCCTTCCCTGGCACCACTGGCAAACTTCCCCCAAACGTCATAACTGCAATTCTCCCATGAATCAACAAACGGGTCAAGCATTTGACGGGCTATTTTCCGGCCGCGGCCGCTCCAGGCGGGTTTCCACCACCTTTGGGGACGCCGGCGCAGCCGCCCATGACCCAGGAGTGGGGGAAAACATGGGTCCTAAACGTAGGTACAGTGCCGAAGACGCCGCCTGGCATGTACCGGTGTATAGAAGCGGCCGCCGGCAAGGACTGAACGACGGTACATAACCCAGGCGAGTGACGCGCC
>JBKQVT010000200.1:0-29658 GCA_052139835.1 Thermoguttaceae bacterium | reverse complement strand
GCTCCGGACCCCGGCAGCTGCGCCCGTACGCTATCTGCGGATGCAGCGGCAGGTGCCCGGTTTTTTTTGCCCGTACCCAGGCCGTGCCGCGAGGCCCGGTCCGCCGCCGGCCTCAGCCGAACGCTCGCCCGGTCTGTCCGGAGGCGCGACACGAGATGGAGGCCGACGGTGACGGTCACGGGTTCCCCGGCGGCGGAGCCGTTTTACGACGCCCGGCGCGGCGTCTACTACGTCAAGCCCGTCCTTCGTGGCTGGCTGCACCTGCTCTGCTTCGGGGCGTCGCTGGTGTTCGGCCCGCTGCTGCTGGCCGGCGCGCACGGAGCCGCGCAGATCACCGCGGTTGCCGTCTACTCAGCCAGCGTGAGCGCGCTGTTCGGGATTAGCGCGCTGTATCACCGCGGTACCTGGACTGATGCCGGGAGGCGGCGCCTGCAGCGCCTGGACCACGCGATGATCTTCTTCCTCATCGCCGGCACGGCAACTCCCGCTTTCCTCCTGGATACACCCGGAGCCTTCGGGCTGGCCTGCCTGATCGTACTGTGGACACTGACGCTCACCGCGGCTGCGATCCACCTGGCGAGGGACTTCATTGCGCCGCCCTCGTCACAGGCTGCGGAAATCGAGGTACAATGGCGCCATGTCCGGAACCGTGGATTGGCGCCCGCTCTACCCGTTTGCGTCGCACGAGATTACGCTCGGCGGCCATCGCTACCATTACCTCGACGAGGGCACGGGTGAGCCGCTGGTGCTGGTCCACGGCAACCCCACCTGGTCGTTCTACTGGCGCGAACTGGTCGCCGGCCTGCGGGGGCACTACCGGGTACTGGTCCCCGACCACATCGGTTGCGGGCTCTCCGCCAAGCCGGACGACCGGAGCTACTCGTATCGGCTGGCCCAGCGGGTGGCGGACCTGGGCGAGTGGATCGAGCAGTTGGACCTGCGGCAAATCACGCTGGTGGGGCACGATTGGGGCGGGGGCATCGGCATGGGGGCCGCCGTGGCGGCGCCGCAGCGGTTCGCCCGCTTCGTGCTCATGAACACGGCCGCCTTCCGCGACACGCGCTGCCCGACGGCGATCCGCCTCTGCCGCGTGCCGCTGCTGGGCCGGCTGATGATTCAAGGGCTGAACGTCTTCGCCCGCGCAGCGCTCGGCTCCGCGGTCGAGCACCACGAGCGGATGACCCCCGCGGTCCGCGCCGGGCTGCTGGCGCCCTACGATTCCTGGGGCCATCGCGTGGCCATCGACCGTTTCGTCCAGGACATCCCCCTGAATCCCCGGCACCCCAGCTATGCCACGCTGGAGCGGATCGAGGCCGGGCTGGCCCAGCTCCGCGACCAGCCGGTGTGCTTGATCTGGGGGATGCGGGATTGGTGTTTTACCCCCGGCTTTCTCGAGCGATTCCGCGAGTTTTTCCCGGCGGCCGAGGTCCATCGCCTGGCCGACGCCGGCCATTACGTGGTCGAGGACGCCCACGAGCGGATCGTGCCGCTGGTGGAGGATTTTCTCATAAGGCATCCACTGAGAAGCTAGAAGTTAGGAGTTAGGAGTTAGAATTGCACAGCGGCGGACGTTCCACGCTTCTAACTCCTAACTCCTAACTCCTGACTCCTTACTCCTAGATTCTCAATGCCATGGAATCCTACCGCGTCCGGCTGGCCGAAGAGAACCTGACCTTTAGCGCCGCCCATTTCATCACCATGGAGGGCGGGTGCGAGTCGCTCCACGGGCACAATTACCGCGTGACGGCCGAGATCGCGGGCCCGCTGGGCGAAAGCGGCTACGTCGTCGATTTTCTGGCCGCCGGCAGCGTGTTGCGGGCGATCCTGGCGGAGTTGGACCATGGCGTCCTTCTGCCCACCGAGCATCCGGGGCTGAAACTCTCCGCCGGGCCGGAGGAGGTCGAGGTCCGCTGGGGCCAGCGCCGCTGGGTCTTTCCGCGGTCCGATTGCCGCTTGCTGCCGCTGGCCAACACGACGGCCGAACTGTTGGCCCAGTATCTAGGCCGGCGGCTGCTGGAGGCCCTGCCGTCGGCGGGGACGCGGCCGCAATCGCTGCGGATCGAGGTCGAGGAATCGCCGGGGCAGGGGGCCATTTGGGAGCTGCGGGGTGAGTGAGAGGCGGTCCCAGGGCCCATCTAAAGTGGGGGACAGGGATACCATTTTTGTTCCCTATTTGACCCCAGCCAAATGAAAGGTATTTTTTCTGAGAATCATTCGAGAAACACCCAGGCAATGGAGTTGCACACGATGCGTGCCGAATACATCAATCCCTTCATTCGCTCGTTGGGCAACGCCTTCAGGACGATGCTCAATTGCGAGGTTCGCCGCGGGACGCCCTGCCTGAAAACGGACCTTTGTCCCAACTATGAAATCAGCGGCATCATCGGGCTCTCCGGGCGGGCCATCGGCACCGTGGTGCTCAGCCTGTCCGAGGCGGTGGCCCTGAAGGCCGCCTCGACGATGCTCCTCTGTGAGCTGACCGAGATCAATGCCGAGGTGGTCGACGCCGTGGGTGAACTGGCCAACGTCGTCGCCGGGGCGGCCAAGGCGGAACTGGAAGAGTATCAAATGTCGACCAGCCTCCCCAGCGTCATTACGGGACGGAATCATAGCGTGCGGTTCCCCTCGAACGTCACTCCCATCTGCGTCCCCTTCCAAACCGATTGGGGGCCGTTGGCGCTGGAGGTCGGCATGGCCGCCGTACGCGAGCCAGTCGCGGCCGGGTGAAATGGGTGGCGGTATAGATTTCCCAGCTATCCCACCAACTCCATTCTTTCAGAAGCGAGCCGCCGGGTTTATCCCGGCGGATGGCTGGTGCTCTCCAGTGGCGTTTTCTGGCAACGCCGCGCAACCGCGGGGATAAACCCCGCGGCTCGCCGGGCAGAAGCAGGACCTCCGGCTCAAGCGCTATGCCTGCTCTTGTCGATAGCGCCCGAGGCGGGAGGCATTACGGTCCTTAAAATCGCTGCCACTGGCCCCCGCCGCCCTTGGAGTCCGCGGCATGGCAAATCCCGGCATCCGCAAGGCCGCCGTCCTGTTGATGAGTCTGCCTGATGACCAGGCGGCGCTATTGCTCAACAAGCTCGCCCCCAAGGAGGTCGAGTCGGTATCCATCGAGATCGCCCGCATCAACGGCATCAGCGGCGAGGAGCAAGAGGAGGTCATCAAGGACTTCGCCACGGTCAATCCGACGGGTTTGAGCGGTCGCTCCGGCGGACTGGACGTGGCCAAGAAACTGGTGGAGCGGGCCCTGGGCAAAGGCGCCACCGCCACGCTGGACAATGTCCGCCAGTCGATCGAGGCCCTCCCTTTCGGCTTCTTGCAGAAGGTCGACAGCCAGAACCTCTTAACCTTCCTGGTGGACGAGCATCCGCAGACCATCGCCTTGATCCTTTCCCACCTGCCGCCGGCGCAGGCGGCCGATATTATCAGCGGACTGCCGGCCGACCGCCAGTTGTCGGTTATCCGCCGCGTGGCCACCATGGGCCAGACCAGCCCCGAGATCATCAAGGCGGTGGAGAAGGGGCTGGAGCACCGCATGTCGAGCGTGATGAGCCAGCAGTTCGAGAACGCCGGCGGCGTGGCCAGCGTGGCCGAGATCCTCAACGTCATCGATCGCGCCACCGAACGCAACCTGCTGGCCAACCTCTCCCAGGAAGACCCCGACCTGGTCGAGGAGATCAGCCGCCTGATGTTCGTCTTCGAGGATATCTCGAAGCTGGCCAATCGCGACATCCAGACGCTGCTGAAGAACGTGGAGAACGCCCAATGGGCCACCGCGCTGAAGGGCGCCAGCGCCGAGCTGAAGGAGAAGATCCTCGGCAACATGTCGAAGCGCGGTGCCGACTTGCTCCGCGAGGAAATAGAGTACCTCGGCCCGGTGCGGCGCTCCTTGGTCGAGCAGGGCCAGCAGCAGATCGTCGACATTGTCCGCCACTTGGAAGAGAGCGGCGAGTTGACGACCCACGCCGAAGACCAGGAAGAGCAGTTTATCCAGTAGCCGGGGACTGTCCCGATTTTCGGGCACGGACGCGAAGCGTCGGCCCGAAAATGGGATGGTCCCCCTCGCACCACGCCCGGCCGAAGGGGACAGTCCCATTTTCGCTGCGCGAAAATCGGGACAGTCCCCTACCCGGCGCGGATCACGCCCGGATAGACCTCCAGGTCGAGCTTCTCGACCAGCCCGGCCTTCAGCCGCTCCAGGGCGATGGCGCCCATCACGGCGTTGTCGGTGCAGAGCCGCGGCGGGGCCACGTGGAGCTGGGCGTCGCAGCGGCGGGCTTCCTCTTCCAAGCGGCCGCGGAGGCGGACATTGGCCGCCACGCCTCCGCCCACGCACAGAATCCGCAGACCGGTGTGCCGCAGGGCGGCAAACGCCTTGTCGACCAGCGTGTCGACCACGGCCTCCTGAAAGCTGGCCGCCAGGTCGGCCACTTGCCGGGGGTCCAGTTCCAAGCGGCTGAAATCGAGCCGCCCCGGGCCGGCGATCGTGTATCGCACCGCCGTCTTCAGGCCGCTGAAACTGAAATCCAAGCGTTGGTCGTCCTGGAAGAACGAGCGGGGCAGGGCGTAGGCGCGGGGATTGCCCCCGGCGGCGGCCTGCGCGATGGCCGGCCCGCCCGGATAGGGCAGCCCCAGCATCGAGGCCACTTTGTCGAAGGCCTCGCCGGCGGCGTCGTCGATGGTGGCGCCGAGCAGCTCGAAATCCAGCGGCCCCAGGCAGCGGTAAAGGCTGGTGTGCCCGCCGCTGACGATCAACCCGACGCACGGGAAGACCTCCTTTGGAGCGGCGGCCAGGCGGCAGGCGTAGATGTGGGCTTGCAGATGGTTGACCGCCACCAAGGGGATGTCGCGGGCCAGGCAGAGGGCCTTGGCCGCCGCCAGGCCGACCAGCAGCGAACCGGCCAGCCCCGGCGTGTTGGCCACGGCCACAGCATCGACCTCGGCCAGCGAGAGCTGGGCCTGCTGGAGGGCCTCGTGGATCACCGGGAGGATGCGTTCGAGATGGGCCCGCGAGGCGATCTCCGGCACCACGCCCCCGAAGCGGCGGTGCAACTCGTCCTGGGAAGCGACCACCGAGGCCCTGACTTCCAGCCCGTCGGTGATAATGGCGGCGGCGGTCTCGTCGCAGGTCGTTTCCAGGGCCAGGAGGTTCATGGGCCAGTTCAGGAGTTAGAAGTTAGGAGTTAGGAGTTAGAATCGCGAGGCGGCGCGCCATCGTCCCTGCTTCCGGCCCTCTCATTCTAACTTCTAACTCCTGGCTCCTAGATTCGACCGTTACTTTGCGCGGGCCAATTTCTCCGTCAAATACTTGACGGCCATCTGCAATTGGCGATCGACGAAGGGGGCCTTCGACCGCGCGGCGTGGACGGGCCGGAGGGCTTTGGCCGGCGATTTTTCGCGGGCCGGCGCCGCGGCGGGGGCCGCCGCAGCAATCTCCCGCGACGCCGCGGTCGCGCTGGCGGCGATGGCCGGCAACGGCACGGCGGGCAACATCGTGGTGTCGTCGCCGCGGGGCTGGCTGCCGGGACCGGTGGCGTGCTGCTGCGCGGCCGGATGGGGACGCAAAACATCCCGCTCCTGCCGATCGGCCAACAGCAACCCCTGCTCGTGATCGCTCAAACGCAGGTCGAAGCCGGGGTCGGGCATCACGCCCCAGACGTCGCTGTCCTTGGAGTCGGGAAAGCGATGGATGTTCTTGCCGCTGGGGCGGTGATAGGCGGCGGTGGTCAGTTTCAAGCGGCTGCGGCCGTCTTCCAGTTCGATCACGTTCTGCACGCTCCCCTTGCCCCAGGTCCGCTCGCCCATGATGACCGCCCGCTGATGGTCCTGCAAGCAGGCCGACACGATCTCGCTGGCGCTGGCGCTATAGTGATTCACCAGCACGACCATGGGAAAGCCCTCGAAGGCGCCGTTGCCGCGGGCATTCCAGATGCGCTCGGGCTGGTTGCGGCCCTCGGTGCTGACGATCCGCCCGCGGGAGATGAAGAGGTTGCTCACTTCGATGGCCGAGCTGAGCAGCCCGCCGGGGTTGAAACGCAAATCGAGAATCAGCCCGCGGACCTGTTGGGCCCGCAACTGCTCCAGGGTGCGGCGGAGGTCGCGGGCGGTTTCGCGGCCGAACGCCGCCACCCGCACGTATCCGATCCCCGTCTTCGCATCCAACAGGAAGTTCCAGGTGTCGTCGGCCTTGCGGTGATCGCCCAGCACGGTATCGACGTGGATGCGCTCGCGGCGGAGGGTCACTTTCACCCGCTCCTTGTCGGGCCGCCCGGCATGAACCAGGGTCAGCGTCACCCGGCTCCCCTCGGCCCCTTTCAGCCGGTCGATGGCCTCATCCTGGCTCAGCCCCTCGGTGCTGCGGCCGTCGATCTCGACGATCCAGTCGCCGGCCAGCACGCCGCCGCGATAGGCCGGCGTGCCGTACAGCGGGCTGAGCACCCGCAGATCGCCGTCTTCCACGGAAATCTGAATGCCCACGCCGCCAAACTCGCTCTCCACCTGGGCGACGAAACTGCTCAATTCCTTGGGGCTGATGTAGCTGGAATACGGGTCCAGCTTGCTGATCACGCCCCGGATGGCCGCCTCGACCAACTCCCGGCGGTCGATCGGTTTGACGTAGTTGCGATCCACCTCGTCAATGGTGTCGATCAGCACCTTGTACGTTTCAAAATACTCGTCCTTGGAGTCGGCCGATGGCTGCTCGGCCGGCGCGGTGCGCTCGGCCGCCGGCGCCGCCGCGGCACAGAACCAAAGGGCGCACAGAAAAAACGGCAAGGCCCACATCGAGACGAGATTGCGTCGCGCCATGAACTTGACTCCCTGGATAAGAAAATCGCCCACGGCCGACGGCTGTTCCGAGGCCGCCGGGCGACATGCCCCAGTACCGCGGTGCGATACCGTATCTTCCAGTATAATCAGACGAAATGCCTTAGGCAAGCGCGAAGCAAAGGGGGGGAGGGGCAGGCACAAGGGCGGAGGGCGGAAGGGGGAAGGAACCGCAAGGGGCACTGGCGGAGCCAGTAGCACGCTGCGAAACCGCAAGCGTGCGGCCCGCGTCTTCATCCTTCATCCTTCATCCTTTATCCTTCCTTCCCCCTTCCGCCCTCCGCCCTCCCCCTTACTTTATGGCAAACGTCTCCGTCATCCCCCGGTCCCAATCGTCCCAGAGGAAGGCGTCCAGACGCCCGTCGGCGATCACGCGGAAGGCGTAGCGGACCTGCTCTTCGTAGAACTCGCAGAAGGCGCCGGTGCGGTCCATTCCGCCGTGGAGCTGGTGGGCCTCGGCGGGGCACGGCGCACCGCAGAAATGGCGAATCGCGCAGTGCCGGCAAGGCTCGATGTCCTCGACCTTGCGGCCCGTGACCATGCGGAACGGCGCGCTCTGGAGCACGGCGGGGATGGCGTCGCGGAAGAGGTTGCCGCCGCAGAAGTCGCTCAGGCCGATGAACTCGCTGCAGGGGAAGAGGTCGCCGCCGGGGGCGACGGCGAAGAAGCAGCGGCCGCCGCCGCACGGCGAGATGTCGCACATCAGGCGCCTCGCGCTGGGAGCCAGGATCGCCAGGAGGATGTTGGCGAAATTGCCCACCACCAGCCGCCGCCCGCTGGCGCGGTAGAGCGCCTCGGCACGATCCAGCGCGGCGAGAAAATACCGGGCCGCCGCCGCGTCGTCCGGGCGCACCGCCCGCGCCGGCGGCAGCGTGCAGCGGAGGATGTTCATCAGGCAGGTCGGCGCCTCGTGGCGGTGGAGGAACTCGACGAGGTTGCCCAACTGGCGGAGGTTTTCGCGGGTGACGGTGCAGATCACGCTCCACGCCGGGTAGCCCGCCAGTCGCGCCATGGCCTCCAAGACCTGGCGGTGGACGCCCTCGCCCTTCCAGGTTTTCCGCGTGCGGTCGGCCACCGCCGCCGTGGGGGCGTCCAGCGAAATGCCGATGCTCACCTCGCGGCGGCGCAGGAACTCGACCGCGGCGTCATCCAGCAGCGTGGCGTTGGTCTGGATGCCGAAGCGGAAGTAGTCGCCGTAGCGCTCGATGCCGGCGAAGACCGCCTCGCGGTTCAGGAGCGGCTCGGCGCCGTGGAAAATCACTTGCGGCGACTCGACGCCGCCGGCCTGGAAATAACGCTTCAGCGTCTCCAGGGCCCGCAGCAGTTCGTCCTCGGACATGTGCCGCCCGCCGCGGCGCATCGGCCGCGGAATGTAGCAATAGGTGCAGTCGAGGTTGCAGCGCTCGGTGGGATTGAAATAGACCGCCGAGGGCGTCAGGCCGAATCGCAGCGTGTGCATTTCCGCGGCGAAGCGGGCCGCCTTCTTGGCAAAGGCCGCGCGCAGCGGACCACCCAGGGCCAGCTCGGCGAGCTTTTCCCGCCGCACCAGCGCCCAGAAGGCCGTGTCGGGCTCGACCACGGCCACGTACTCGCCGTGACCGATCTCCAGCGGCTGGAAGGCCGGCCCGTTGCCCGTGCCGACATAGCGGCCCCGCGACGGGGACTGTCCCGATTTTCGCCCCGGCGACGCGAAGCGGCGGGGGGCGAAAAGGGGACTGTCCCCCTTGGTTGACCTGCGGGCCATCACTTGGCCTTCTTGTCCATGAGGATGTAGTGCGACAGGCCCGTCCCCTTGGCCTTGCAGCTCTTGCGATGGGCGATGACGTCCTGCTTGGGCTTCTTCACTTGCGGCTTCATGGTTTTTCCTTTCTCGAAAAAACGCGATTGCCTTCCACAACAAAAAAAGGATTCCGACGAACAACCGCTGTTCGTCGGAATCCTTTGCCATCAGATTCCGGACTCGTCGTGTTTCAGCAGGTCTTCTGGCTTCGCGGGTCGTGGGCGTTTTGCGGGACCTTCCCGCCGCGATTGGTTCGCGGCAGTGGCCGGCCTCTGGGGGCCGATCGCCAAACGCCTCGCCGTTTACAGCTACGGGATAGCCACGGAATCGCACCGTGTTCCGGGATGCTGAAACCGGAGCCTAATTTATCAGGATGGGCGGGGAAGTCAAGGGGGCCTTGAGCTTCCGCCGCCGGTATGGTAGTATACGCCTGTTCCCAGGGTGCGCAAACGTTGTACGGTGGCGCAACGACGCCGAACGCGGAGTCCACTAAAGCGGGGGGGCACGTAATGAGCACGCGTGTTGTCATAAACGTTTATGGGGGCGTAGTCCAGGACGTTTTCTGCTCCGACCCGGATGCCCAGGTGACCCTCGTTGATTGGGATTTTGAGGGCAACGAGGGAATCGGAGGCGGCGTGGTCCAGATCCGGGACCGTCTTGGGCGCGCGTGCCTGGCGGGCGTCAGCGAGTTCCAGGCGATGCCAATGGATCGGGTCGGAGGAACGCAAGTAGAGAAGGCGATTACGGAATCGCTCAGGGCCGTTTAGGACAGGGGTGCACCGCCGTCACGCGCGGATTTACGCCCCGCCGGAGGGATAACGATGGCAAACCCAGTTAAGGAAGAATTTCTCACTCGCCTCCGCCGCGAATTTGGAGGGCTGACGAAGCTGCCGAACAGCCAGTCGCTCTACGAGGTCGGGAACGGTGCCGCCCGGATTTATATCCGATACTCGAAGGTGCATGACCGGGGAAAGGCGTTCTTCGGACTTCGGAGGGACGACCTTCACCAGTTGGAAGGCCACCCTTCCGCGATCTGCTTTCTTTGGGACGGGCAGGCGGAGCCCCTTCTTGTGCCCTATTCCGAATACGAGGAGGTTTTCCGCTCGGTTTCGCCGGCGGCCGACGGCCAGTTTAAGGTGCAGATTTACCTTCGCGCGGAAGGGAATGAACTCTACATCGCCAATGCCGGCCGGTTTAGCGTCGAGGCCTATTCCGGCTGGGGTCAGCTTAGCGAACTCGTGGACCTTACAAGACTGAGGGCTGCACCCGACCTCTCGCACTCCGCGGTGCAAACGCTGCTCGCCTCGATTGGCGCGAGCAAGGGGTTCGACATCTGGATTCCACGAAATGATCGCCAGCGACTTGACTGGACACTCGCGGACAAATTCGATTGCGCTCCATCCCTTCCCAGCGGATTCTCAGGTGCGGAGGATGTCCTCGCAGAGGTCGACGTGATCTGGATTCACCGGGGTGCAGCGCGGTTGCGTGCCCTCTTCGAGGTCGAGCACTCGACACCGATTTACTCCGGACTGCTTCGGCTAAACGACGTGCATCTCACCTCACCCGGCACGGGCATGACCTATGGGATCGTTTCAAACGACGATCGGCGGTCACTTTTTGTGCGCCAGGTGAATCGCCCCACCTTCCGCGCCAGCGGCCTGGCGGAGCAGTGCACATTTATGGAATACGCGAACGTTTACGCCTGGCACGAGCGCCTCCGCAGCAACAACCGTTCCGGCGGCGATCGGTGCCAGCGCGAAAAGCAACAAGTGGAGGCCGAGGAATGACTGTCCGTATCGTTGTAAACGTGTCATCCGGCATGGTACAAGGCGTTTTCTGCTCGGACCCAGGTGCCCAAGTGACGCTTGTCGATTGGGACACCCAAGGCGGCGCAGGATCGGGAAATGGCGTCGTTGAGGTGCACGACCGGTGGGGAGGAACGCACCGTGCGAGCGTCACCGACTTTCCGGCGGAACCATTCAGCGAACTCTCGGGGTCGGATGTGGAAGAAGCGGTCGCGGAGGCCTCACGGTGTGCAAACCCACTTGAGGCATGAACCTCTACGCCCAGCGCCGACTGAGGAGGCGGCTGCTTTCTGCGCGGAGCGCGGGAACGGGTCGCTTCAAAGCCAGATGAGTTCCGGCATCTGCTACTACGAGTGCGAACTCTACAACGTGGTCCGGCAAGGGCGTGGGGTCCCCGCCGTCCCGCTGGTCATTGTCGGCCTCGAAGCGTAAGGCAAGCGGTTCCGCAGCCTCGGCGGCCGTCGAGTTGGCGAAGCCTGAGCCGCACCCCCCCAGCCCTCGTCGAGCCAAGTGGAGCCAAACACGGCCCGCAATCGCTCTTGCGTCAGGTGGCGGCGGATTTTATACTGCCACACCCGCAACTGGATGCCGGGCGCGCCAGGCGTCTGCACGTAACTCGCAATTCTGCAACGGTTTATGGAGGAACCGCAATGACCCGGAACGGACACCCCGTAGAAGTCGCATCGCCCAGACCAGCCAAAATCTGGCTCCGCATGGTCCTGGGCGGACTGGCCGTCATCACCGCCTGCGCCCTCTGGAAATACTTCCAGGGCTCGGAACCGGCCAAGGCCGACTCCCCCTGGCAGCAAGCCACGCCAGCCGATCCCGGCACCGCCCCCGTGCAGCGGGCCTGGTACGGCGGCCCCGCCGGTGTCGCGGCCCCGGCCCGAACGGTCGTCGTCCCGGCCTCCGCCGTCGCCCCGGCGACGCGGGGCGTCGTGCCGTCGCTCTCCAGCGGCAAGGCGATCCCGCAAATCGTCGCCAGCGTCAACGGCCAACAAATCACCTGCGACGAGTTGGGACGCGAGTGCATCTTGCACCACGGCCGGGACGTGCTCGACGGCATGATCAACAAGGCGCTGATCGTGCAGGAATGCCAACGGCAGGGCGTCGCCATCACCGCGGCCGACGTGGACCACGAGATCCAGCGGACGGCCAAGCGGTTCGGACTGCCCGTGGACCAATGGCTGACCCTCTTGAAGGAGGAGCGCCACCTCGACGTCGAGCAATACGCCGGCGACGTCGTCTGGCCGACGCTGGCCTTGCGGCGCCTGGCGGGCTCGCGGCTGAAAGTCAGCCCGGAGGAACTCGACGAATATTTCGAGATGTGCCACGGCGAGAAGGTCGCCGCGCGCTTGATTTCCTGCGCCAATCCGGAGTTGGCGGCGACGGTGCGGGCCAAGGCGGCCACTCATCCGGAGGATTTCGCCAACCTCGCCAAGCACTATTCCGAGGACGTCAACAGCGCCAGCATCGGCGGCCTGATCCAACCGATCTGCCGGCATGGCGCCTACAAGGAGATCGAGCAGACGGCCTTCTCCCTGGCCGACGGCGAGGTGTCGAAGGTCATTGCCGTGGCGGGGCAAAACGTGATTCTGAAGCGCGAGCGGCTGCTGCCGCCCGACAGGGTCCGCCGCGAAGACGTGGCGGCCAAGTTCGAGGAGATTCTCCGCGAGAAAAAGACGCACGCGGTGGCCGCCCAGGTCTTTGCCGAGTTGAAGAAGCGGGCGCAGATCGAGATCGTGCTGGAGCATCCGGAGAAACAGCAGCAGTTGCCCGGCGTTGCCGCGGTCGTCAACGGCGTGCGGATCACGGTCCGCCAGTTGGCCGAGGAGTGTATCGCCCGCCACGGTTTCAAAGTCCTCGAAGGCCTCATCGGACGCAAGCTCATCGAGCAGGCTTGCCAGCAGCAGAACGTCGCCGTCAGCCAGCAGGAGATCGACGCGGAGGTGGCGCGGGTGGCGTCGATGATGCTGCGGCCCTTGCCCGACGGGTCGCCCGACGTCCAGGGCTTCCTGAAGATGGTCGAGAAGCAGGAGGACGTTGGCGCGGACGTCTATTGCCACGACGCCGTCTGGCCCTCGGTGGCCCTGCGGAAGCTGGTCGGCGGCAAGATCCAGATCACCAAGGAGGACATGCAAAACGGCTACGAGGCGAACTACGGCCCCCGCGTGCGGTGCCGGGCGATCGTGCTGGACCAGTTCCGCCGTGCCCAGCAGGTCTGGGAATTGGCCCGCAAGAGGCCCACCGTCGAGAACTTCGGCCAGTTGGCGACCGAGTATTCCATCGAGGGCGCCAGCCGCTCGATGGAAGGCCGGGTCCCGCCCATCGCCAAGCACAACGGGCAGCCAACCCTGGAGAAGGAAGCCTTCGCGCTGCGGCCGGGCGAGCTCTCCGGCGTGATCCAGTTGGGCGACAAGTTCGTGATCCTCTTCTGCGAGGGATATACCACGCCCGAGCCCGTCGAGTACGAAAAGGTCCGCGACCTGATCCGTGACGACATCCGCGAGAAGAAGCTGCACCTGGCCATGTCCGAACTGCTGGACCACTTGCAGGAGACGGCCGCGGTGGACAACTTCCTGGCGGGCAAGAGCCATGCGGCCGACCATGCCCCGCCTAGCGTCCCGCGCGGCGGCGACCCGGGGGCTGCCCGCTTCCCCGTGCTCCGCGAGGTGCCCGCCCGCGACGCCGGCTAGGGGTGCCAAAGTATCCCCTAGGTGGGTTCATCGGCGGAAGCTCGGCCGGGCTCAACTTCCCCGGCACGAAGAGCCGATGCTATCTCTATAGCTTCTCATTAGTTCAACGTCTTCTGTTGACCGTTCTCGGATGACCCAGACCGAGTACAGATCCACCAGCGGCAGTCTGGCTCCGTGCCGCTTGGCGGTGGCGGCCGAGTTGCCCCGTCCGATCGGGCGATGGGAGCCGGTGGCGTTGGCGGCCGAAGGGACCTGGGCGCGGATCTATCGGGCCCGGCCGTTGGGCTCGCGGGGCGACCGCGCGGCGGCCTATGCCCTGAAGACGCCGCGGCCGGATCGCCAGCAGGACGCTCGGGCGGCGGCCCTGCTGGCCCGCGAAGCGGCGGCCGGCCGGAGCGTCTCGCATCCGCACCTGATTCCGGTCTTGGAGGCGGGAATCCGCCACAAGCCCCCCTTCCTGGTCATGCCGTGGCTGGACGGCGCGACTCTCCAGGCGAGCCTGGAGGCCGGCGACTTGATCGACCTGCCCGGCGCGCTGTGGATCGTTCGCCAAGTGGCCGAGGCCCTGGCCGCGCTGGCTGCCGGCGGCTGGGTCCATGGCGACGTGAAGCCCGGCAACGTCTTCCTCTCGCCGCGACGGCACGTGACGCTGTTGGACCTGGGCTTTGCACGGCGGCGGGGCGAAAACGGCACGCCGCCGGACCGCTGCGTGCTGGGCACCGGCCACTACCTGGCCCCGGAGTGCATCACCTCGGCCGCGGCCGCGGACATTCGCAGCGACATCTACAGCCTTGGCGCGGTCCTCTTCCAGATGCTTGCCGGCCGTTTGCCGCTGGAGGGACGGAGCCTGGCGGAATTGGCGGTCCAGCACCGTCAGGCCGCGCCGCCAAGCCTGTCGAAGCTGGCCCCCCAGGT
The DNA here is from genome assembly GCA_052139835.1 of Thermoguttaceae bacterium. Taxonomy (GTDB): domain Bacteria; phylum Planctomycetota; class Planctomycetia; order Pirellulales; family Thermoguttaceae; genus JBKQVT01. The sequence goes on along the minus strand of JBKQVT010000200.1, from coordinate 15,634 downwards.
GCCGCGCGAGGTGGCCGCCCTGGTGCGCCGCATGTTGGCCAAGGACCCCCTCCGCCGCGTGCAGACGCCGGCGGAACTGCTGCGACAGCTCATCCCCTTGGAGATTGCCACGTTCTCCGAGCGGGCCCTGGCGTAGCCCGGATTATTCGTCGCGTGCCACGGCTGTGTCAGCCGTGTTGTTGCGCCGTCTGCACGGCTGACACAGCCGTGGCACAAGATGAATCCCTCACGGCGGCCAAGAAAAACAAACGGCCCGCTTCGGCGTGAAGCGGGCCGCTTGGCTCATTGTAAAGGAGAAGACCCCGACTCGGATCGGAACGAGCCTGGGCCCCCGCTTCAGGGGCTCATTTGCAGCCAGCCGGGGCACAGCACGGCGGGGCGCAGGGCGCGGCAGCCTGGCAGCAAGCCGGGGCGCAGCAGCCGCAAGCCTTTTCGCAGCAGCGGCAGCGGTGGCAGCAGCGCTCGTGGCAGCAGCACTTCTTGCAGCAGCAAGACTTCTCGCAGCAGGTCGGGGCGCAGCACTTGGGGGCCGCACAGCAAGGAGCACAGCAAGCCGGGGCGCAGCAAGCCTTTTCGCAGCAGCGGCAGCAGCACTTTTCGCGGCAGCAGCAACGCTCATGGCAGCAGCAGCGCTTGCAGCAGCAAGGCTTCTCGCAGCAGGTCGGGGCGCAGCAGGCCGGGGCCGGAGCGCAGGTCGTCGGGGCGCAGCACTTGGGGGCCGCACAGCAAGGGGCACAGCAAGCCGGGGCGCAGCAAGCCTTCTGGCAGCAGCGGCAGCAGCACTTCTCGCGGCAGCAGCACTTCTCGCGGCAGCAGCAGCACCGCTCACGGCAGCAGCAGCGCTTGCAGCAGCAAGACTTCTCGCAGCAAGTGGGGGCGCAGCAGGCGGGGGCCGCACAGCAGGCCGGCGCACAGGGGGCCGCACAGCAGGCCGTGTCACAACAACCCCGGTGCAGGAACTCGAACGCGGGGGCACTCGACGCGATGGCAAGTGTGGCAACCGTAACCACAGCCAGCGCCAACAGGATACGACGGTTCATGGGAGGTACTCCTTGTTAGGAAAGACCTAGTGGGAAACTCACGCAAAATGGCGTGTGTAGGGGTTTATGGGCCAATCTAGGGGTTGCTATCGACGAAACAAGCCCGCCTTGCTTAACCAGACGACCCAAATTCCGCCGTACTTTGCAGAATGCCGGGCTGCTTGTAGCGAAGCTGCCGACAGTGCGAAACTTAGCGAGTCCGTCGCGCCTGCCCAGGCGGAATAACACGCACAATCACTTCCGCTTGCCGTGTTGCCCCGCACTGGCCATCACCAACTCGCCCTTGTGAATCCCCTTGAGGCCCCGCAGCCGGGAGGCAATCTCTTGCAAACGGCTGGCCGGGCCCCGCAACACGATCACCTCCAGGCAGAGGTCGTGCGTCAAATGGGCGTGCAGGGTGGAAACCACCAGATCGACATGGTCGTGCTGCAACTGGGTGAGGTGGTCGCGAAGCTGCGACCGGTGATGGTCGTAGACCAACGTCAGCGTCCCCGCCGCATCGTGCCAGTCCGACTGCCAGGCGTGCGCCGTCAGGGTGTCGTGGAGCAATTGGCGGATCGCCTCGCTCCGCGTGGCGAACTTCTGCTGCTTGCAGTAGCGATCGAACTTCTCCAGCAGGTCGTCTTCCAGGGAGACCGAGAAACGGACGATTTCCGACATGGGCGTCACCGGGGGGAAGGAAGGATAAAGGATTAAGGATAAAGGATAAGGGATAAGGGAGGAAGGAGGAAGGGCGGAGGTGGGAGGGAGCGTGGCCGCACGCTTGCGGTTTCACACACTCTCCCCTCTCCCGCCGGGAGAGGGGCAGGGAGTGAGGGCGTGGGGATCCCTTACGCGGCCACGCGGCTGCGGCAGGCCTGACTGCTCAACAGCGACCAGACCAGGGCGGCCACGTCGGCGGCGGCCTGCGGCCGGCTCATGCCCCGCATCGCCGCCGCCATGGCCGCCCGCCGATCCGGCTGGGCAGCCAGCGCGGCCAGGATCGCGGCCAGGGGGTCGTCGAGCCGGCCCGGCAACTCCCGCTCATCCAGCAGCGCCGCGCCGCCGGCGGCGACGAAGACCTCGGCGTTGGTGCGCTGATGATCGTCGGTGGCATGGGGATAGGGGAGCAGGACCGCGGGCACGCCGGCCGCGGCAAGCTCGGCCAAGGTGGTGCCGCCGGCGCGGCAGACCGCCAGGTGGCTGCCCGGCAGCACGGCGGGCAGATCGGCCACGAAGGCGCGGACGACCGCGCGGAGACCCAGCTTTTCGTACAACCGCCGCGTGGCCGCCAGATCGGCCTCGCCCGATTGATGGATGATCTGCCAGCCGGCCAGGTCCGCAGCGGCCTTATAGATCGCGCGGGGCACGCCTTCATTGAGCGAGCGGGCGCCGCCGCTGCCACCCAGCACGAGCAACCGGCGGGGTGCGTCCGTCGCCAGCGAGCCCGCCGCGGCAGCGGAGGGGCGGATGCGGCGGATCGGATTGCCGGTCACGCGCAAGGGACCGCCGCGACGGAGATGCCCTTGCGTCTGCGGAAAGCTGGCGCACAGCAGCGTGGCCGCCGGCGCCAGCCAGCGGGTGGCCCTGCCCGGCAGCACGTTCTGCTCCAGCAGGATCAAGGGGATGCGGCGGCGGACGGCCGCTCGGCCCATGGGCACGCTGGCATAGCCGCCCAGTCCGACCACGGCGCCGACTTGCTCCTCCTTGAGGAACCGCTTGGCGGCCAAGTAGCCGGCGAGGTTTTCCACCACGAAGGAGATGGCCTCGCGGGCCCCGCGGGGCAAGGGACGGCAGGGCAGGGGGTAATAGTCGAAACCGGCTGCCGCCATCAGCCGCCGCTCCAGATCCTTGCCGCCGCCGGCAAACGTGATCCGCAGCCCCGGCGCCCCGGCCGCCAGTGCCTCGGCCACGGCCAATCCGGGAAACAAATGTCCCGCGGTCCCCCCGCCCGCCAATACCAGGTGCAGTGGTCGTTTCATGGGATGCGGACCTCGGCAGCGGGACTGTCCCGATTTTCAGATACCGACGCGAAGCGGCGGTCCGAAAATGGGACTGTCCCGTTTGCTTGACTTGCGGCTGCCGGGCCAACCAGCCTCGACGGCGACACGTCCCGCACATGGAGTTTCAGCGTGGCCGTGCCGACCAATGCGCACAAGGCCGCCGCAATCCAGAATCGCACCACGATCTTGTCTTCCGGCCAGCCACGAAACTGGAAATGATGGTGCAGGGGGGCGCAAAGAAACAGCCGCCGCCGCCGCCACTTGTAGTAGGCCACTTGCAGGATGACGCTGCCGGCCTCGGCCACGAACACCCCGCCCACCACGACCAACAGCAATTCCTGCCGGGCGACCACGGCCAGCAGTCCCAGCAGGCCGCCCAAGGGCAGCGCGCCGGTATTGCCCATGAAGACCTGGGCGGGATGGCAATTGAACCAGAGGAAGCCGGCCAGCGAGCCGATCATGCCCGCCGCCAGCACCGTCAGCTCGCCGCCGCCGGCGATCCGCGGCACTTCGAGGTAGGCGGCCCACTGGGCGTGGCCGGCGGCATAGACCGCCAGCATCATCGCCGCCGTGGCGAAGACCAGGCAGCCGCCCGCCAGGCCGTCCAGGCCGTCGGTCAAGTTGACCGCGTTCGAGGAGCCGACCAGCACCACGACGGCCAGCGGAATGAACCATAATCCCAGCGATATTCCGCTGCCGGCCAGCGGCGGCGGCAGGGCCAATCCGCCGGCCATCGCAGCATGGTCACGATAAAGCACGATCGCGGCCACGGCGGCCACGACGAGTTGTCCGGCCAATTTCATGCCCGGCGAGAGGCCCTGGGCCGGGGTGCGGAGCTTGACCAGGTCATCCACGGCGCCGACGACCGTCAGGCCGCCCACGACCCACAGGGCCAGCAGTACGTAGCGGTTGGCCAAGTCGCCCAAGAGGAGCGTGCCGCCCACCAGGCCGGCGATGATAAACAGGCCGCCCATGGTGGGAGTGGCCTGCTTGCCTTGGTGCAGGCGGCGGACTTCGGGCGAATCGCTCTTGACCGGCTCGCGGAAATGACGCCGCAGCCAGCCGATCAGCCGGGGTCCCAGCAACACGGCCAGCAGGAAGCTCACCATCGCCGCCAAGGACGCGCGGAGCGTGATCTTGCCCAGGGCGGCCGCGGCCGCGGGTTCGATCAACGGCAGATGATGGAGCAGCCAGAGGAGCATGGGGGCTGGGGACTGGGGACCAGGGGCTGGGGGCTAAGGGCTGGGGACCAGCGTGAAAATCCCTGAGCTGCCGGGACGGCGCGGTTGCGCCGCCCCGGCGCTCAGTCAAAGTCTCACCGTGAAGCACCCGTCGGGCGGTTGACCCAGTAACCGCGGTCCGACAGGTCGATGCTCCGACCCAAGGAGGGAAGGGTCGCGTCGAATTCCCGCAAATCCAACGCAATCGGTGAGACTCTCAAATGGTTTGTCGTGGTTCTTGTCCTCATGCACTGCGGCGCTGGGGATATTGTCTCAGGGCCTCGACGATTCGTTCCATGGCCATCATCCGCGAGCCTTTCACCAGCACGGCGTCGCCCGGCAGGATCACCTGGCCGAGGATGGGCAGCACCTGCTCGACGGTGTCGCAGGCCAGCGCGCGGCTGTGGGCGATTCCCGCGGCGCGGGCGCCAGCGACCACGTGCCGAGCGAACTGGCCGCAGGCGATGACCAGTTCCGCCTCGCCGGTAGCAACGATTTGTCTTCCCAATTGCCAGTGCAACAGCAGCGATGCCGCTCCCAGTTCGCCCATGTCGCCGCAGACGACGATGCGGCGGCCGGGGGCGTCCAGCTCGCGGAGCAATTCCAGCGCCGCGTGCATCGCCGTGGGATTCGAGTTGTAGCAGTCGTTGATGATCGTGGCCCCCCGCGCCTCGATGACTTCGCACCGCATGGGGACGGGCTGGTAATCGGCCAGGGCCGCGGCCATCTCGGCCTGCTCCAGTCCCAGCAACTGGCCCACCGCCACGGCCGCGATTGCAGCGGTCACATGGTGGCGTCCCCACACCGGCAGGCAGAAACGCAACTGTCCGGGACCATCGCCACCGTCGTCGGCCCCGCCGGTGACGATGCGGAAACTCAGCCGGCCGCCCACGCTGCGGATGTCCACCGCCCGCAGGTCGCATTGGCTGCCGCTGCCGATCCAGGTGACGCCCACCGGGCAATCGGCGGCCGAGGCGCGCAATCCGGGGTCGTCGGCCAACATGGCGTGGCCGTCGGGAGGCAACGCGGCCAACAACTCGGCCTTGGCCCGCGCGACGTGGTCGCGGCTGCCGAAACCGGCCAGATGGGCATCGCCAATCGGCGTGACCACGCCGACCTTGGGCCGGCAGAGGGCGGCCAAGGCGGCAATCTCGCCCGGATGATTGGCCCCCATCTCCAGCACGGCATAGTCGTGCTCCGGCTCCATCGCCGTCATGCTTAAGGGGACGCCGAGGTGGTTGTTGAAGTTGCCCGGGCTGGCCGTGCCCGTCAGCCGCGCTTGCAGCACCGTGTGGATCATCTGCCGCGTGGTGGTCTTGCCCACGCTGCCGGTCACGGCGATGACCGTGCCGGTGAATTGCCGGCGTTTCCAGGCGGCCCATTGCCCCAGCGCGGCGGTGGTGTCGTCGACTTCGACGGCCCATCGTCCCGGCGGCACCTCGCTGGCCGCGCGGAGGACCGCGCCGGCAGCCCCGCGCCGGAATGCCTCGCCGGCGAAGTCGCCGCCGTCGCGATGCGGCCCCCGCAGCGCCCAGAAGACGTCGCCGGGCGCCACCTGGCGGCTGTCGGTGACGATCCGGCCCAACGGCGCAGCGCCGACTTCGGCCGCGGGCTGGCCAAGAATCCGGCCGCCGATCGTCTGGCTTAGGTCGTTGAGGGTGGACATGAGGGACTGGGGGCTAGGGACGAGGGGCCAGGGATTGGAAAAGCCCCCGGACTGCGTCCGGGGGGCGTGCCGTTTCGCATCAGGAATATTCCGTGGGGGCTTCTTCATAGAGCCAGCGGCGGGCCACCTCGGCGTCGTCCAGCGGAATCCGCTCGGCGCCGATGATCTGGCTGGTCTCGTGTCCTTTGCCGGCCAAGAGCACGCTGTCGCCGCGCCTGGCCGCGGCCAGGGCCCAGTGGATGGCCGCCACGCGATCGAGGATCACGTGTGCCGCGGCCGGATCGTCGAAACCCTCGAGGACCTCATCGGCGATCGCCTGCGGGTCTTCGCTGCGGGGATTGTCGCTGGTGATCACCGCCAGGTCGGCGCCTTGCTGGACGGCCTGGCCCATCAGCGGCCGCTTCTGGCGGTCGCGGTCGCCGCCGGCGCCGAAGAGGCAGATTACCCGCCCGCTGGTCGCCTGCCGCAGTGCCTTCAGGCACGCGGTCAGGGCGTCGGGGGTGTGGGCGAAATCGACGAACACCCCGAAGGGCTGGCCGCACTCGATCCGCTCGAGGCGGCCCCGCACGCTGTGGACGGCCTCCAGGCCGCGGACCACCGTGGGCAGGTCGATGCCGTAGGCCAGGCCCACCGCCGCGGCGGTCAGGCAGTTGTAGACGTGGTGCCGGCCGATCATCCGCGTGTGCACCGGGATGGTCTCGCTGCCGGCCGTGAGCAGAAACGTCTGCTCGCTGAGACATTCCTCCAGCGGTAGGGCGGTGATTTCCGCGGCCGAGCGGATGCCGACCGTCAAGGCCGGGCCGTCGAAGCGGACGAGGTAGCCGGCGGCCACCGGGTCGTCGACGTTGATGACCGCGAAGCCCTCGGGCGCGACGTGTTCGAGGAGCTTCGACTTCGCCGCCCGGTAATCCTGGATCGTGGGGTGGTAATCGAGGTGGTCGCGGCTGACGTTGGTCACGCAGGCGGCGTCAAAGCGGACGCCCGCCACCCGCGACTGGCTCAGGGCATGGCTGGAGACTTCCATCACCGCGTGGGTGCAGCCGTTGGCGGCCATGCGGGCCAGCCAGGCGGCCAGCGCCTCCGGCGGCGGCGTGGTCCAGGACGCCGGCTCGCAGGTCTCGCCGTCGAAGTAGCCCAGTGTCCCCAGCAACCCCACCGGGTGCCCCGCCGTGGCCAGCACGCTGGCCAGCAGGCAACTGGTGGTGGTCTTGCCGTTGGTGCCGGTCACTCCGACGAGCTTCAAGCGGTGGCTGGGATTGCCGGCCAGGGCCTGGCAGACGCGGCCATAGGCGTCGCGGCTGTCGGCCACGACGCAGTTGGGCAGGCCGAACTCCGTAGCCGGCCGTTGGGAAAGGATGGCCGTGGCGCCGCGGGCGACCGCCTCGCCGATGAAATCGTGCCCGTCGCAACGGCTCCCCGCGAGCGCGGCGAACAGCACGCCGGGCCCGGCCTGCCGTGAGTCGCACACGCAGGCCCCCACGCTGACATCGTCGTCGGGGCCCAGCCATTGGGCCTCCGGGAGCAGCCTGCGCAGGCTTACCTGGGAAACGGGATGGGAACAGACTTGCACGCCGCTGGCCTCCATGCCGGATGAGATTGGTGCTGCTCTTGACAAGGCCGGCCAGGGGTCCCCTTTGCCGGTTCAGCACGGGGCGAATTGTCCCCATTTCGGCCGCGGTGTCAAGGCGGAATCCGCTCCGGCCGGCCTTGAAAAATCTCCGCCGATCCGCGAACATAATGCTATGTCCGCCAACGACTTCGACATCCACACCCTCGCCCGATACCTCCACCTGGCCCCCCAGCAGGTCGCCAAGCTGGCCGATCGCGGCAAACTTCCGGGGCGCAAGGTCGCCGGGGCGTGGCGGTTCGCCAAGGCCGATATCCATCATTGGCTGGAAACGCGGATCGGGTTGTCCGGCGAGGGCGAGTTGTTGGAAGTCGAGGGCGTTTTGCAGCGCTCCGCCCCCGACGACACGCTCGAGGAAGAAATCTCCATCGCCGCCATGCTTCCCCGCGAGGCGATTGCCATTCCCCTGCCCGCCCGGACGCGAAACTCGGTGATCGACTCGATGGTCGAGCTGGCCGCCGAGACCGGCTGGCTTTGGGATCCGCGGGCGATGGCCGACGCCGTCCGCTCGCGCGAAGAGATGCACTCGACCGCGCTGGAAAACGGCGTGGCGCTCTTGCACCCCCGGCGGCCCCTGGCCAAGATCCTCAGCCAACCCTTCCTGGCCCTCGGGGTGACCACCACCGGCATCCCCTTCGGCGCCGACGTCCCCCTGACCGACATTTTCTTCCTTATTTGTTCGATGGAGGACCGCGGCCACCTCCAGGTGCTGGCCCGGTTGAGCCGCATCCTCACCTGCTCCGGCTTCCTCAACGCCCTGCACGAGGCCGCCGACGCGGAGGCCGCGCGGCAACTGGTCATCGAGACGGAAGAGAATCTGCCATGAATAGTAAGGGGGAGGGCGGAAGGCGGAAGGGGGAAGGGGAGCCGGGGGCGTCGCTTTCTTTCCTGGTTCTGGGTGATCTGGAGCGGCGGGAGTTTCGCCAGGCCCGCGACACGCTCTCCGCGCTGGGCCGGGTGCGTCGGGCGGGCAACATCGACGAGGCGGCCGCCGCGCTGGCCGGCGAGGAGGCCGCGGTGGACGTGATCGTGGTGGCCGCGGCGCGGCCGGGGGAATTTTCCCATACCCAGATCGAGCGGCTGCGGCAGGCCGCCCCCTTGGCGCGGATCGTGGGCCTGTTGGGAAGTTGGTGCGAGGGGGAGATGCGGAGCGGACGGCCCTGGCCGGCGGCCGTGCGGACCTATTGGCACCAGTGGCCGGCCCGCGCCCAGCGCGAGCTGCGGCGGTTGGCTGCCGGCCGCTCGTCGGCCTGGACCCTGCCGCTGACGGCGAGCGAAGAGGATCGCCTCCTGGCCGACGCCGACCGTCCGCCGCCGGCCCGCAGCGGCCTGATCGCCATTGCCGCCCGGAGTTTCATGATGGCCGACTTTCTGGCGGCGGCCTGCCGGCAATGCGGTTATGCGACCGTGTGGCTGCGGCCGCCCGTCGCGGCGCGGGTGGGCGGGGCGACGGCGATCCTATTGGATGGCTCGGACTGCCGCGGCGAGGAGTGCGAGGAGTTGCGTCGCCTGGCGGCGGCGATGGCCCCGGCGCCGCTGCTGGCGCTGTTGGATTTTCCCCGCATCGAGGATTTTGAGCGCGCGGAGGCGGCCGGCGCCGCCGCGGTGCTCTCCAAGCCACTGCAATTGGCCGATCTATTCTGGGAACTCGACCGGCTGGAAGGCAGGAAGTAGGAGTTAGAAGTTAGGAGTTAGAAGCATTGAACGGCCACCGCTCCGCGATTCTAACTCCTAGGTTCTAACTTCTGACTCCTTTTGAAAGGCCCCGCACCGCGATCCCCAGGGCCAGCAGCACGGCCGCGCCGACCAGGGCGACGGGCAAGTTGTGGGGCTCGGCCAGGGGCACGGCCGCCCACGCCCCCAGCCCCGGGCCAAGAAACAGAGCCAGCACCAGGCCCGCCGGCCAGCACTGCCGCCGCAGGGCGACGACGATGCCGACGATCAACCCGATCACGGCGCCCGTGACGGCACGCCGGCCCGCCGCCTGCTCGAGACTCGCCCCGTGTTGATAATAATCGTAAAAGTCAAAGATGCCGGTCGAGGCATGCGGCGGCTTGGGCTTGGGGCGGAGGTAGTATTCCAGCGACGCGGCCAGGACAATCGCCGCCACGGTCGTCAGCAACAGGATCGCAGCCGGCCACACGGGGCGGCCGCGGCCGTGCTCGGGGAATTTTCGTCCGTCGGTCGGCGATTCCATCGGTTTGTCCGTCATGGCTGCCGCGTGGGGCCGTCGGTGAGCAAGGCGCCGTCGGCACGGTTGCCCAGTTGTTGGAGCACCTTCAGGGCCGTGTCGTCGCCAAGCGAACGGACGGCGCCGTCGCCGAAGAGGAAATTGCACACCGACGGATGAGCGGCGCCGAAGCCGCCGACCTTGAGGTCAGAGGGGGCCGCCGCCTTGCCCTTCACCGGCTTGGCGGTCATCGCCAACATCGTGGTCCCGCCGATGGGGTGGTCGATGGGGCTGCCCATGTTGCGCAACGTCGCCCGCGTGCCCGACATCCAGCCCAGGTCGCCGGCCTCGACGAGCGTCTCGCCCACGTAGATCGTGTTGCTGGTGCCGTCGGTCACGTCGGCGGCGCTGATGTGGCTGTTGAGGAAGAGGACGCCGTTGTTGTCGGCGTCGATCGGCGCCTCGACGCTGTTATAGCAGCCGGCGTAGTTGCTCGTGCCGATTGCGCTGCGAGGGCGGGCAGGCTGCGAGGGACAGACCAACAGTTCGATGTGCAGCGTCTGCACCGGGGCGTTCTTCTCGCTGTATGCCCCGCCGGCGAAGTCGACGTGCTTGAAGGTGTTCATCTCGTCGATGTAGGGGAGCAACTGCACCAGCCAACTGATGTGATTGCCCTTGGCGACGTTGTGGATCGGTCCCTTGGGCTCGACGGTGCCGGGCGGGAGCACCCCCTGGGCCGACTCGTAGTTTTGCAGGGCCAGCCCGATGCGGCTGAGGTGATTGATGCAGGTGAGGCGGTGGGCCGCTTCCCGCGTCGCCTGCACCGCCGGAATCATCAGGCCCATCAAGATGCCAATGATCGTGATGACGACCAGCAGTTCGATCAGCGTAAATCCGCGGCGGACGATAGTGTTCATGATCTTGCTCGCAGGGTTCGGGGTTTAGCGAGCCGCGGGGTTTATTCCCGCGGTTTCGCTGAAGTCTCACGGCGTTTGCACCGCAATTTCTTTCGTGCAGCGGCAACTGTAGGTTGGGTCGTTGGGATACTGGGCCTCGACGCGGACCAGCCGGCGCCCCGCAGGCGCGCCCTTAGCGGCATGGTCGAGCGGCGGTTGGATCACGATCCGCACCAGCCCGCCCCGGGGTAGCTCCTCCGGCGCGAGCGTCCAGGTCTCGCCGCTGTAGCGGGGATCCTGGGCCAGTCGGGCGACGGCCCGCTCGATGCCCGATTCCGCCAGCCACTGGGCCTGCGCGCGGCGGTGCTGGGCGTCGGCCGACGACCGCCCGAGGACCGCCATCCGCAACAGCAGCCCGCAGATCGCGGCGGCCACGACCACGCAGACGATTACGATCATCAGGACCGCCCCGCGACGGGGCGCAGCCCGTCCCCTCTCCCGACCATGCTGCGCATGGTGCCCGGAGAGGGTTAGGGTGAGGGCGAGGGGGACCCATTCAACGCGCGCGGCTGCGGTTGTCATTTTCCGCTCCTTTCCGGTCTCTCCGTGAAGCGCCGGTCGCGGCCCACGGCCGCCTCGACGCGCAAAGGGCCCCCGCCATGGGGCTGCTCCAGCAGCAAGCAAACCACCGGCGGCTGCGCGTCCGCAGCCACCTCGATGTGGGCCGCGCTTTCCGCGGGCAAGTCATAGGATTCCTGGCGGATGAGGACCTCATTGCCGTTCCACTCGGTCCGGTTCACCACGCCCGGCTTGAACAGATAGACGACCGTCCGGTCCGGCGGAAGCTTGAGCCGGCAGGAGGCCCGATCGAGGCTCCGCGGGGCACGGGCGGCCGCATGGACGTCCTGGCGGAACTGCTCGGCCAGCCGCGCCACGCAGGCGCCGGCGTGGAGGTCGTCGCGCGCGGACCGCTCGCTTTGCAGGAGCATGCACAGGATGCTGGTGGCGATCCCCATCAGCACGGCGCCGACGGTGATGACGACCAGCATTTCGATCAGGGTGAATCCGCGACGGGGGTGCATGGCGACCTCACGGTGAAGTTGGTTTTTTTGGGGGAGTGTTTTCATTGCGCGGCTGGCCGGCCGCATCCGCCAGGCGATAGCGCCAGGCGCTGAGGCTTACCGGCGGCAGGGGCATGCCGTTGGGGCCCTGCCAGCGGAGCGAGGCGGTGATGCGCCTGGCCTCGGGCTGGCCCGGCGCGGGCGCCACCTCGACGTGCAATTCCGCCCGCGGCAGCAGCGCGGCGACTGCTGGGGAGAGCCGCTCCTGGCCGGCCTGCTGCGGTGTCAGCTCGCTCCACGGCCTGGAAGCGAGGCGTTCCAGGATGTTGGCCAACTCCAGCGATGCGGCCTGCCGCTGCCGGATGGCCCGCCGCTGGGCCGCCGCGGCCCCGCTCATTTGCAGCCCAGCCGTCAACAGCACGGCCAACAGGGCGGCGGCCGTGATCAGTTCCAGCAGCGACATGCCACGTCGAGAGGTTTTCACGCCAGACTCCTCATAAGTGCGAGCAAGGGGCGGAAAATGCCCAACGCGATGAGCATCACGATGAGCCCGAAGACCAACACCACAACCGGAAAGAGCATCTGCGCCAGGGCCTGGACGCGGTAGGCCAGGCGGCGGCGGCTGCTGTCGGCCATTTCCCGCAGGGCCCAAGGGAGGTTGCCCACCCGCTGGGCGGCCTGGAGGATGGCGCGGTCGGCCTCCTGGATCAAGCCGTGACGGAAGAGGCCCTCGCACCAATCGCCGCCGGATTCCACCTCCGCGGCGGCCCGGCGGAGCCGGCGGCCGACCGCGGGCTTCGGATAGGATTCCGCCAGCGAGCCGAGGCCTTCGGACATGGGGCGATCCTGCCCGGCGGCCACCGCCAGGCCGTCGAGGATCATCGCCGTGTCGTTGCGGCGCGCCAGGCCTCCCAGCCCCGGCAGGTCCCATTGGACCCAGCCCAGGTAGCGCGCGACCGCGTAGATCAGGATGCCGACAAACAACGCCACGAGCAGATACCACACGACGAGATAGCCCTGGCAGGCCAGCACCCACCGCGTCTCGTCGGGCAAGGGGACGCGGAAGTCCACGCACACCTTCGCCAGTTGGGTCATGATCTGGGGGAAGAAGCACGTCAGGCCCAGGGCCGGCACGAGGCAGAGGTAGCCGAGCTTGCCCAGCAGCGACATCCAGGTGCGATCGCCGGCGTTGTGGACGGTGGCCGCCTGCCGCAACGCGGGCGCCAGGGCCCCTGCCGCGCAGCCCACGCGCACGAGCGGCAGCACCTGCGGCGGCAACACCCCGGGCGAGCGCCGCAGGGCGTCGGGCAAGGCGAACCCCGCGGTCAACATGGCGGCCAGCCGCTGGGCCCGCCAGCCGTCGAGCCCCCCCGGCCGCTCCGCGGCGAAGGCCTCGACGACGGGCGCCAACGGCATGCCGCGCTCGGCCGCCGCCGCCAACCCCCAGAGCAATCCCTCCTGCTGCCGGGCACGCCGCTTCCGCACCACCGCCACCAGCACGAAAATCGCCAGCAGACACCAGGGGACCCAAAGCCAAGGGAGAGTCAGCGGCACCAACCCCAGCGGGCCGAGAATTCCCACCGCCACCAGGATCCAGCCCGCCATGCCGATCGCCACGTTCAGCACGTCGTCGTGATAGCGACGGGGGCCCACGACCAATCGCTGGGTCACGAGGATGGCGATCCCCAGCAGGATCGGGGCCAGAATCGCGGTGGCCGCAAGCCCCGGTCGCCCCGCGGCCACGCTGCCGAAGTCCCATTCAAAGAAGTTCCAAGAAGTGGACCCCGGCCACCAACAGAGACCGGATAACAGGTTAGTGAACTGCAGGGTGGGCACGAGGATCGCGGCCGCGAAGATGCTGACGAAGGCCGCAATCACCAGCAGCAGGATCGGCTGCAGCAAAGTCTCGACCATCGCCCCTTGAAAGGCAGCCAGCCGCCCGAAGACGTCGGCGGCGGCGCGGAAGGCGTCGGCGAGGGCCGGCGTCTGCTGGCCCCATCGCACCAGGGGGATCAGGCTGGTGGGGAACTGCGGCCTGGCGGCCAAGCTCTCGGCCAGTGGCCGGCCCGCCTCGACATCCTCGGCCGCCTCCCGGCATCCTTGGGCCAACGAGGCGTCGCACGCCCCGGCAGCCAGCCGCAGGGCGTCGGGCAAGGGGACCTGGTGCTCCAACAGCACGGCCAGCAGCCGCGACCATCCGCTCAAACGGCCGAAACGCAGCAGCGGCCCCAACAAGGGAACCTCCTCGACCAACCGTGCCAGCCAGACGGGCCCGGCCGTCCACCCGCTCGCCACGAACATCGCCACGCCCACGAGCGCCAGGGCCGACATAATCCACGCCGCCGGACCAACCAAGACCAGAAAGAGTTGCGTGATCGCCGGCGTGCGCATGCCAAGAGTTGCGACAATGTTCGCGATATCGTCGACGATGAAGAGCCGGGCGATGACCGTCACGCCGGCCAGCATGACCAGCAGTACCAGCGGATAGGCCAGTTCGCGGCGGATGCGGCGGCGGATTTCCGCGCGGCCTTGCTCCAGCGCGACGAACTCTTCCAACACCTCGGCCAGCCGCCCCGTGCGGGCCCCGGCCAGCATGAGGCCGACCAGGTGGGCGGGCAATCGGACGGGTGCCACTGCTGGCTTGTCCAGCAGTGTTGCGCGAGGCGGTTCTCCGGCACTGCTGGACAAGCCAGCAGTGGCACCCAGGGCTGCGGCCAGGTCGTCGCCGGCGTCGAAGCGCTCGGCCAGGCGGCGGACCGCCCGCGACAGCCGTCCCGGGGGCAATTCATCGGCCGCCGCCCGCAGCCCTTCGCCCAGCGGCATGCCCGCCTTGGTCAAGGCGGCGATGCGGGCCGCCAGTTCCGCGACCTCGTCGGCGGAAAGCGTTTGCCAGGAACCGAACTTGGGCCAACCCGGTTTTACCATCAAGACCTCACGCCAGCTTCTCAACCAAAGCGATCATGAGTCGGAAAATGCCGACCACCACGAACATCACGATGCCACCGAAGACCAGCACCGCGGGCGGAAAGAGCATCTGCGTCAGGGCCTGGACGCGGTAGGCCAGGCGGCGGCGGTTGCTGTCGGCCATTTCCCGCAGCGCCCAGGGGAGATTGCCCACCCGCTGGGCGGCCTGGAGGATGGCGTAATCGGCCTGCCGGAGCAGGCCGTGACGCAAAAGGCCGTCACACCAGTCGCCGCCGGACTGCACTTCGCCCGCGGCCTGCCGGAGCCGGCGGCGGACGGAGGGCTTCGGATACGACTCCGCCAGCGACCGGATACCTTCCAGCAGGGGGCGATTCTGCCCGGCGGCCAGCGCCAGGCTGTCGAGGATCGTCGCCGTGTCGTTGCGGCGCGCCAGGCGTGCCAGCCCCGGCAAATCCCACTGGATCCAGCCGAAGTAGCGCGACACCGTGTACCACAAGACAGCCAGCAGCAACAGCGCCGGCAGATAGCCATACATAACGCATTCGTGCATGCAGACAAGGACCCACTGCGTCATGCGGGGGAACTCCGCATGAAAGTCGGCGAAGATCTTGTCGAACTGCGGAACGATCTTCCAGTAGATGAAAGCCAACATCAAGAGCCCGAAGACAGCCAGGACCCACAGGTAGGCGACCTTGCCGACCAGCGAGAGGTAGACGGGCGTGTGGAGATTGCGGATCGAGGCCGCCTGCCGCAAGGCCGGCGCCAAGGCCCCCGATTGGCAACCGACGCGCACCAGCGGCAAGGCATGGGGCGGCAACAGCCCCGGCGCCTGGTCCAGGGCATCGGGCAGGGCGACGCCCTGGGCCAGCAGGGCGGCCACCCGCCGGGCGCGGATCGCGCGGCGGCCCCCCCGCTCCTCCGCAAAGGCCTCCAGCGCCGGGATCAGCGGCATGTCGCGCTCGGCCGCGATGGTCAGCATCCACAGCAACGCCTGTTGCTCCGTGGCCCGCCGCCACCGCAGCGCCTCGACCAGCACGGCCACCGCAA
>JBKQVT010000199.1:0-7187 GCA_052139835.1 Thermoguttaceae bacterium | reverse complement strand
CACCCCGTTGTGACGCGCGCCGAAGCCGAAGTGATACCATAAACCGTGAAACCGTAACAGATTAAGACCTTTACAGGGGTGGCTCGTCCCACCCTACCCGGTTTCCGCAACAGAAACAAATTACGGGAAGCGGGGGAAACTGACATGGCTGCCGCCAAGATCACATATGCGGATGCTCTGATAAAGCAATTGCTTGACGATTGGGGGGATGACAAAGAATTCGATGCAGCGGAACAGATAGCTCTTCACATGGAGGAGCGTTTTTCGGTTACTGCGGTCGATGTCGTCAAGGCAGCCAATAAGGGTACATTCCTCATATTTTGGGTGTCAACTGATCGTTGGAAGGAACCTCGGGAGTTCTCGCTCCTCGACAATGGTTCGCTGGCTTGGTAACGACCCTTGCACCATACGTAAATATCATTCCCTCACAAATGATAAAGACAAATAATTCGTACCAGCGTCCTTGGCGCCGTCCTTGACATGAATACTGATCCAGCACCCACCACGAGCGACGACCGCCGCGGCTTCCTGATGAAGACGGCCGCGGTGCTGCTGGCCTGCGCGGCCTGCGCGGCGCCGATCGGCCTGGGACTGCTGACCTTTGTAAACCCCTGGCGGCGACGCCGCGACGGGGCGGCGGAGGCCGAAGGGTTCGTTCCCGTGGCGCGGCTCTCGGCCTTGCCCGTCGGCGGCCCGCCCCAGCCCTTCGAGGTCGTCGCCACGCGGCAAGATGCCTGGACCTCGGCGACGGAGCCCGTCGGCTGGGTGTTTTTGGTTCGCACGGGCCCGGAGCGGGTCAGGGCCTTCCAGGCCCTCTGTCCCCACGCCGGCTGCCCGATCGAGTTCCGCACGGGGATCGGCCGTTTCGCCTGCACCTGCCACACCCATCCCCAGTTCGACCTGGCCGGCCGGCGCCTGGACGAGCACTCGACCAGCCCGCGCGACCTCGACGAGCTGGAAGTGAAGATCGACGCCGGCGGCGAAGTCCTCGTCAGGTATGAGAAGTTTCGCACCGGGGCCGCCGAGAAGATTGCCGTCACATGACCAAACTTCGCCAATGGATCGAGGATCGGACGGGCCTGGCCGGCGCGTGGCGCGGGTGGCTGCGGCGCGGGGTCGAGGGGGGACCGGCCTGGCGACTGGTCTGGCCCGCTGCGGTCGCCTTCGTCTTCTTCACCCAGGTGGTCACCGGCCTGGCGCTCTGGATGTATTACAGCCCCGGCGCGCAGAGCGCCTGGGAAAGCGTCTACTACCTGCAATATCACGTCCAAGGGGGCTGGCTGCTGCGGGCGGTCCATCACTACGCGGCCCAGGTGATGCTGGTGCTGGTGGTCGTCTGGCTCGTCGGGATGATCTTTCATCGCACTTACCGCGCACCGCGGGAAGTGCTCTTCTGGACCGTCGTGCTGATGGGGCTGGTCACGCTGGCCTTGAACCTTACCGGCGACCTCTTGCCTTGGGACCAGAACAGTTACTGGGCCACGCGGGTCCGCACCGGGTTTCTGCTGCGGTTGCCGCTGATCGGCCAGTCGCTCTTCGAGTTGGCGGCGGGCGGCCCGGATTTCGGCCACTTGACGCTCACCCGCTTTATGGCCTTACACGCGGGGGTCTTCTCCGTCGCCTTTGGGCTTTTGCTGTGGCTATATGGAAGGCTGGCGCGGCGACAAGGCCCGGAGGCGGGGCAGCCAAAGGGGACAGTCCCATTTTCGCCCCCCGACGCTTCGCGTCCGCGGGGCGAAAATCGGGACAGTCCCCCGGCGGTGGCCTACTGGCCGCGACAGGCGCTGCGCGACGCGGTGGCGTGCGCGGTGGTCATGGCGGTGATTCTGGCACTTGCCTTGCAAAACGGCCTGTCGCCCGCGCAGCGGGGGATCGCGGTGGGCCCGCCGGCCGATCCGGCCGTGGCCTATCCGGCGGCCCGGCCGGAGTGGTCCTTCCGCGGCCTCTACGAACTCCGCGACTTGTTTCCCACCAGCCTGGAGGCCGTGCCGGTCTTCGTCATTCCCGGCCTGATCGTGCTGGTGCTGCTGGCGATGCCCTGGATCGGGCGGTCGCGCGCCGGCCATTGGTGCAACGTGGGGCTGATCGTGGCGTTGGGGGCGGGCCTGGCGGTGCTCTCGTGGAGTTCGCTGGCCGCCGACGCGCGGGACAAGGATTACCAGGCGTCGCTGGCCGCGGCCAGCCGCCGGGCACAACGGGTCAAGGAATTGATCGCCCCGGAGGCTGGCGCACCGCCGCGGATTCCCCCCGGCGGCGCGCTGGTGATCGCCCGGCGGGAGGCGCGGGCGGAGGGGCTCTTTGCCGCCTGTGCGACGTGCCATGAATTTCGCGACGGCCGCGGCACATTTTCCCGGCCCGCGGACCAGAAGGCCACCGCCCCTGATCTGTATCGCTTTGCCAGTCGCGAGTGGCTGCGCGATTTTCTCGATACGAAGCAGATTTCCGGTCCGCGGTTCTTCGGCAATACGAAGTTCAAAAACGCCGCGATGCCGCAGTTCGTCAAGGGGACGCTCGCCCGGCTCGACGACAAGGACAAGGAAGAGTTGCGCGGCGTGATCGCGGCCCTTTCGGCCGAGGCCGGGCTGCCCTCGCAGCGCGAACTGGACGCCCGCGACGCGAAGCAGATCGACGCCGGCCGCCGCGCCATGCTCGACGCGTTTAGCTGCACCGATTGCCACAAGTTCCGCGGGAAGGGGAATCTCGGCAATGGCCCCGAGTTGACCGGCTATGGCTCGCGGCAGTGGCTAATGGGCATCATCAGCGATCCGGCGCATCGGCGGTTTTACGGGTCGAAGAACGACCGCATGCCGGCCTACGCGGCCGCGGCCGATCCGGCGAAGAATCTCCTCAGCGACGAGGAACTCGGCATCTTGGCCGACTGGCTGCGGGGGCAATAGCGGCGTGCAACACAAAGCAACGGGCGGCGCAGCGCAACCGCGGGAATAAACCCCGCGGCTCGCCTATATGTCCCATTTTTATGGCCACGCCGGCAAACTCATACGCCACCCGGAAAATCTACGGAATCGGTACAGTTTGCCAGCCCGGCGGCCGATTCTTGGAAGACGATGTGGTGTAGGCAGTGCGGACAAGATGTGCCTGGAAGGCTCGCGGCCAGCGGCGGCGAGTACTGCTGCCCCCGCTGTCATGGGGTCTTGGGCTCCGACGCGGCGATGAAGACCGCCACGGCTGCGCCGCCGGCGGCGGATCCCGCGCCCTACGACGGCTGGGAGCTGGACGAGCAACTCCGTCACATCGAACGGGTCTTGGCGGCCAACCGGCTCCGCGGCGAGCCCGCGGCGGCGGCCGGGGACCAAGAGACCTCGCGGGCGGACTGCCCGCACGCCGGGGCGCCGGCGTGGCACGTTCGCCCGGCCTCCAGACCGGCCCGGCAGCCGCTGCCGCGGAAACCGGCCCGGCAGGGCTGGGGCCTGGGCCTGCTCATCGGCACCGCCCTGACGTTGGGCCCCTTGGCCGTCATTGGCGGCGGGGCCTTGCTGGGGTGGTCGCTGTGTGTGGGCCGGCAGGACCTGTGGGTCTTCGCCGCGCCGACGGCCATGGGCGGACAGCTCGTCGTCTTGCTCGGCCTGGTGCTGCAACTCAACCGGCTCACGCGCGACAGCCGCCAGGCGGCCGGCAAACTCGACCGCCTCGACCAGGACATTCACGACCTGCGGACGACCACCACGCTCTTGGGTACGACGCACGGCCCCTCGGCCGCCGCCTTCTACGCCCACCTGGCCGACGGCGCCAGCCCGCAGATCCTGCTGAGCGACTTGAAGAGCCAGTTGGACATCCTGGCGGTGCAACTCGGCCGGTAGGGTAAGCGGGACGGCTTGCCCCCTCACCCTCGGTCCCTCTCCCACGAGGGGAGAGGGAAGTGGCGGACTACTTCAGGAAGGCGTCGGCCAGGCCGTCGTTGCGGAGCTTGGCGGCGTGCTCGAAGGTCGTTTTGGCCGCTTCCCGCTGGCCGTCGAAGTAGTAGTGAATGCCCAGCAGCAGGGTTGCGTCAGCGTCGGTCGGACTGCGGTCGACGGCCTTGGCCAAGGCGCTCAGCGTGGCCTTTCTGCCCGCCTCATCGGCGCCGTAGACGTCGGTGAGGAGGAAATCGCAGGTGGGCCAGATCGGGCTGACTTTCATGCCCTGGGCGACGGCCTTGACCGCCTCGCCGTAGCGGCCCGCGGCCGAGAGGGCGAACCCTTGGCGGAACCAGGCGTCGGCGACTCCCGGATCGGCCTTGGCGGCCTTCTGGTAGCGGTCCAGGGCGTCGGCGTATTTTTGCTGGCCGAAGTAGGTGTCGCCGAAGCCGATGTAGCGCAGCGCCATGTCGGTGGCCGGCTTGGGGGCGTTTTGGGGCGCCCGTGGTCCGTTGGCGGCCAGATTCCCGCCGGCGTTGGCGGGGCCGTTGGCCGGGCCGTTGGCGGCGAGTTGGTTGGCCGGCCGCGGCGCCGCCGCGGCAAAGGCGCCATTGCCACCGTTGCCGCCGTTGCCGCCGCCGTTGGGCACGCCGTTAAACCAGTCCAGCACGCCCATCATCTGCATGATCGGGCCCGGACCGTATAGTTGCCAGGTCGGCATGAAGATGGGGGTGTACGGGCCGTAGCCGTAGCCGGCATCATAATACGAGTACGGTGAATATCCACCATACCCCAAATAGCTCCCATACGCGCTACCGTAAGAATAGCCGGGATAGCCGGCGATGGTGCCGGTCCAGGGGTTGTAGACGAGGGGGACCGAGGGCGTGGTCGAGGCCGCGGTCGCGGGAGCCGGAGTCAAGGAATAGTTGGCCGGGTTGGTGGCGCGCGTCGAGCCTCTTGGGTAGGTGGAGCCTCTGGGGTAGGTCGAGCTGCCGGAGGACGACCCGCCGGACCTCGTCGGCGTGCTGGGCGTCGAGCGATACCTGGGTTGAACCTCCGGTCGAGAGGAGCCGCCGGGCTGGGACCATACGGGCGGCGGCGAAGAGCGGGGGACAAAGGCCGGGGGCTGAGAGCGGGGGGCATAGGACGGGGGCGGCGTATAAGTCGGCCCCTGCTGGTTGTTGTTCTGTCTGTTGTTCTGGGCCCAGAGCGGGCTGCCCGCCCACAGGGCCACCATCGTCACCGCCAAAGTCAACGAGAAACGTCGCATTTGCCGCCTCCTTCAACCTCTGGCCAAGGACCTGTCTACGGTATTATCCACCTGCCTTTTCGGAATTGCAAGTACGGTTTCTTGCTTTTTCCGAAGGGCTTGCCCTGGAGTATTCAACCCCAGTGCCGAAGAAAGGAATCGGCGAAAGAGTGCGAAACCGCGGGTGGCGACGCTGTATACCCCCCGGACACAGTCCGGGGGCTTTTCTAGCCCCCAGCCCCCAGTCCCTAGTCCCCTCTTCCTTTACCCCCCCAGCCGCGTCTTGACCTCCGCGAGGCAGTCCTCCTTCGCCACCCGCCACTGCCGCAGGGTGTCGCGGTCGCGGACCGTCACCGTGCCGTCGGAGAGCGTCTGGCCGTCGACCGTGATGCAGAAGGGGGTGCCGATCTCGTCCTGGCGGCGATAGCGGCGGCCGACGGCCCCCTTCTCGTCGTAGAAGACGTTGAGGTGGGATTTCAACGCGCGGTAGATTTCCTTGGCCACCTCCGGCATGCCGTCTTTGCGGACCAGCGGGAAGACGGCGGCCTTCACGGGGGCCAGGCGGGGATGGAACTTCAAGAACACCCGCTTGGCCGGCTTGCCGTTCTCGTCGGGGGCCTCGTCCTCGTTGTAGGCCTCGCAGAGGAAGGCCAAGGTGGCGCGGTCGGCCCCGGCCGAAGGCTCGATCACGTGCGGCGTGTAGCGCTCCTTGGTCAGGTCGTCGAAATAGGTCAGGTCTTTGCCGCTGCCGCGATGGCGGGGCTTGCCGTTCTCGTCGCTCTCGACGACCAGTTGGTCGCCCTGGCGGACGAGCTTTCCTTCCATGTGGCTCCGCAGGTCGAAATCGCCGCGATGGGCCACGCCCTCCAACTCGCCGAACTCGCCCACGGGGAGGAAGGGGAAGGCATATTCGATGTCGGCGGTGCCGCAGGAGTAATGGCTCAGTTCTTCCGCCGCGTGGTCGCGGAGGCGGAGCCGCTGGCCCGCCAGGCCGAGGTCCAGGTACCATTGGTAGCGGCGCTGGCGCCAATACTGATACCACTGGGGCGAGCTGGCGGGGTGGCAGAAGAACTCGATTTCCATCTGCTCGAACTCGCGGGAGCGGAAGGTGAAGTTCCGCGGCGTGATTTCGTTGCGGAAGCTCTTGCCCATCTGGGCGATGCCGAAGGGGATGCGGACGCGGGTGCTGTCCAGGACGTTTTTGAAGTTGACGAAGATGCCTTGGGCGGTCTCGGGGCGGAGAAAGGCGGCGTCGTCCTCGCCGCCCAGGGCGCCGACGATCGTCTTGAACATGAGGTTGAATTCCCGCGGCGCGGTGAGCGTGCCCAGCGTCTTGGCGTCGGGGCCCAGGACGGCGGCGAATTCGGCCGGCGGCACGGCGGTCAGCGGGAGCAGCGGGCCCTGCCAGGCCAGCTCGTCGGCGTTCTTGGCGCGGAGGTTGAAGAACTTGAGGGCCTTCTGCTGGGTCTCATCGAGCCCTTGCTGGCCGCCCGCCTCGGTGGCCACGAACACCCGCCGCCCCTTGCCCTCGACCCAGCGGCCCTGCACCTGGTCGAAGCGGTAGCGCCGCTTCGACTCGCGGCAGTCGACCATGTAGTCGTGGAAGAGGTCGTAATGGCCCGAACACTTCCACACCTGCGGGTGCATGATGATCGCGCAGTCCAGGCCGGTCATTTCAAAGGCCGCGGGGGCGCCGGGCGGAGGGTCCAATTCGTCATGGGCGGTGACCATGTCGTGCCACCAGGCCTCGCGGACGTTCCGCTTCAGTTCGACCCCCAGGGGGCCGTAATCCCAGAAGCCTTGCAGTCCGCCGTAGATCTCGCTGGACTGAAAGAGAAATCCCCGCCGCCGGCAGAGGGCGACCAGTTGTTCCATTTCCATAGTGAGGGCCTCGGGAAGGAGTGAGCCCATCAGTGTAGTCCACCGGCCGGCCTCGGGCCAGGGGAGGGAGGAGAAAGCAGCGATTCCGCAACTCGGCCAATTCGGGTTGGTGGGAATGGCTGGAAGGTGGTTTGTCGCCATGCTTTGTGTGTCGTTTGACGCCAACGAGGCGAGTGGGGGCAGTTTCGAGAGGCGTTTTTCAG
>JBKQVT010000198.1:0-8869 GCA_052139835.1 Thermoguttaceae bacterium | reverse complement strand
AATTCTCGCCGCCGCGGCGTGCGGGTCAACGCTCCAGCGGGGGATAGAGACAAGGCGGAGGGCGGAGGGCGGAAGGGCGCGGCCCGCGCGGGTGCCACTGCTGGCTTGTCCAGCAGTGCCAATGTGTCGCCCCACCACACTGCTGGGCAAGCCAGCAGTGGCACCCGAGCTCCCATTTGCCGCTGGCCCCCATGCCCAAAGTGCCCCGCGATATTGTCGTCCTGTTCAGCTCGCGCATCGTGCGGATGTTCGCCTACGGCTGGCTTTCCGTCACGCTGGCACTATTCCTCAGCGCCGTGGGATTCGGCCCACTCGAAATCGGCTGGCTGCTGTGCCTTACGTTGGTGGGTGACATCTTCGTCTCTTTGTGGCTGACGACGCAGGCCGACCGTTTCGGCCGGCGGCGGACGCTGCTGATCGGCGCGCTGTTGATGGTGGCCGCGGGGGGGGTGTTTGCCGTTTCCAGCTCCTTCCTCGTGTTGCTCATCGCGGCCACGATCGGGGTGATCAGCCCCAGCGGCTACGAAGTCGGGCCGTTTCTCTCCGTCGAGCAGGCCGCACTGTCGCAAGTCGTAAGCGACCGCAGCCGTACGACTGTCTTCGCCTGGTATGCGCTGGCGGGCTCGCTGGCGACCGCGTCGGGTTCCTTGGCGGGCGGCCTGCTGGTCGGCCGCCTGCAACTGGCTCGCGTGGCGCCGCTTGCCAGCTACCGCTGCAACGTGGCGGGCTACGCCCTGATGGGGCTGGCGCTGGGGGCGATCTTTCTCAGGCTTTCGCCGACGGCCGAGGCCCGGGCTGCTGGCCCTCGGGCTGCCAAGTGGTGGCACTTCGGCGTCGCCCACTCGTGGAGCGTGGTCTTGCGGTTGGCCGCGCTGTTTTCCGTGGATGCCTTCGGCGGCGGCTTCGTGGTGCAGAGTTTGGTCGCCTACTGGTTCTACCTGCGTTTCGACGTGCCGCCTGCCGTGCTGGGGGCAATCTTCTTCGGCGCCAACATCCTTGCCGGGTTCTCGGCCTTGCTGGCGGCCCCCTTGGCCCGCCGCTTCGGACTGGTCAATACCATGGTCTTCACCCACCTGCCTTCCAACGTCCTGTTGATCCTGGTGCCGCTGATGCCGAACCTGCCGCTGGCCATCACGGTGCTCCTCCTGCGCTTCAGCATCTCGCAAATGGACGTCCCCACGCGGCAGTCCTACGTCATGGCGGTCGTGCCCGCGGAGGAGCGGTCGGCGGCGGCCGGCATCACCGGCGTGGCGCGGAGCACGGGGGCAGCCATGGCCCCCTTGCTGGCAGGGGTGTTCCTGGCCCATGCCGCCACGCTCGACCTGCTCTTCTATTGCGCCGGCGGACTGAAGATCGTTTACGACTTGCTTCTTTACCGCAGCTTCGTGGCGGTTCGGCCGCCGGAAGAGAGAGCGGCTGGGACCTCCCTGACCCCATCCAAGGAGGGGTAATCGGGCCGCCGCGCGGCCTGCCGGGGGATGAGGTAGAGTTGCTTGTAACGCGGAGCTTCGGCTTCTGTCGAGGGGCAAGCCAGTGGTTTCCTACATCGTCGTGGTCGCGGTGCTAAACCTGGCCTTCGGCTTCCTGTTGGCCGCCTACCTGGGCCGCCGCTATCGCGCCCTGGAGTCGGCCAGTGCGTCTCCGCCGGCCGTGGAAGCAGTGCCCGAAGATCCGCAAGCAGAGGAAGTAGCGGAGTCTGCGACCGCTCATGTGCAACCCCTCGAAGCCGTCGAGGTCTAGGATATTTTGGTGGCGGGCAGTTCCCCGGCCATTTATAATGGTGGAAGGCTGCGCCCCCCTCTCCTTGGAGTAGCAAGCGATGTCCGAACACGAAGAGGAAACCCCCAATTTCGACGAGATGGGCCTGTCCAGCGACGACCTGACGTTCGCTGAGCCGGGCGCCGAGGCCGCCGCGGAGGCAGAGCCGGCGGCCGAGGGGGCAGGGGAAGAGGCCTCGGTCGCCAGTTTCGATCTGGACCAGGACGCCGAAGTGGCGATGGCCGCCGACGAGCACCCGACGGCCGAGGAAGAGCACCCCGAGGCCCCGGAAGAGGAGGGCGAGCCGAAGAAGAAACCGCTCGGCATGCTCTTTCACGCCGCGTGGATCGTCGCCCTGCTGGCGTGCGTGGCCGTGGGACTGGCCTTGCACTTCGGCCACGTCCCCTACGAGATTTGCCACACTTCCTACGCGATTGCCATGATCGTGTTGGTGGCGGTGACTTGGATGACGCGGAGATTGTGGGCGACCTTCGCCGTGACCGCGCTCTACACCGTCCTGCTGGCCGGGGCGATGGCGGCACTCATGACCAGCGTCTACTGGCTCAGCCTGGAGCTGTCGATGTACAACTGGGACCTGACGGCCAAGCAGGGGAAGAAGGCCCAGGCGACGGCCGACGCCGCCTTCAACATCAGCCCGGCCGCCAAGCCGGGGGCAAGCGAGCCGCCCGCGAAAGCCCCCGCGCCGCAGCAGGCGAAATCGCCTGCGCCGCAGCAGCCCAAAGCCCCCGCACCGCCGCCGGCGAAGAAGGGCAAGTAGCCTCCACGGCGGGCGCTACCGCTTCTTCTCCAGTTCCCAGCGCGCGATGAGTTCGTTGCAGCCCGGGGTGAGCCCCCGCAGTTTCTCCGCGATCACGGCGCGTTCGGAGACCGTGGCGGTCTTCAGCTTCCGGGCGAAGATGCCGAACTTCTTCTGGCGATGACGACGGCGTTTGATCTCTTTCTTCCGCTCGCTACACGACACGTTGGCGCTCCTCGGTGACGGGGAAAGGGTTGCCGCCCCTCTGCGGGCAGGGCAACAGGCGGCGGCCACCCTCGGCCACCCCGATGGAAGGGATACCCACCACCGGAATCCCTGTTTCTACCATAACGCCCCGGCCTGGTCAACGGCTCCGGCACCCGGCGACTTTTATCCTTCATCCTTTATCCTTCATCCTTGCTCCGCCGGCAGCAGGGCCCCCTTGCCCGCCAAACGCTCGATCGTTTCAAACAGCTCGCGGGCGTTGATCGGCTTGGTGATGTAGCCGTCCATGCCGGCGGCCAGGCAGCGCTCCTGGTCGCCCTTCATGGCATAGGCGGTCATGGCGACGATCGGCAGGCGGGCCTTGGCCTGCTCGGGCAGCTTGCGGATGGCTTCGGTCGCCTGGAAGCCGTCCATGGTCGGCATCTGCACGTCCATGAGGACCAGGTCGAAGTCCTGGTCGCGGACGCGATCGAGGGCCTCGCGGCCGTCGCTGGCCACGGTGGCGCCGTGACCGTATTGACGGAGGAGGTAGACGGCGACTTTCTGATTGGCGGGGTTGTCCTCGGCCAGGAGGATCCGCAGGGGCCGCTGGGCCGCCGGCCGGCCCTCCGGCGACGGGCCGCCGGCCGCGGGGGGCGCAACGTCCGTCAGGCCCACGGCCTGGCGCGCCAGCTTCACGGTGAAGCGGAAGGTGCTCCCCTGGCCGAGCCGGCTCTCGACCCAAATCCGCCCGCCCATCAGGCCCACCAGGTTGGCCGAAATCGCCAGGCCCAAGCCGGTGCCGCCATAGCTCCGCGTGGTCGAGGCGTCTGCCTGGTGGAAGGGCGAGAAAATCTCCGCCTGTTGCTCCGCGGCAATGCCGATCCCCGTGTCGGCCACGGCAAACTCGATCATCACCTCCGCCTCTCCCAAAGGAAAAGTGGAGAGCCGGGCGCTGAGCAGCACCTCGCCCTGCTCGGTAAACTTGATCGCGTTGCCCAGCAGGTTCGTTAGCACCTGGCGCAAACGCAAGGGGTCGCCGACCAGGCGGTCGGGCACCTCGTCGGGCACTTCGCAGAGCAACTGCAGGCCCTTCTCGTAGGCCCGCACGCCCATCGTCTTGAGCGTCTGCTCCACCACGCGCCGCAGGCCGAAGGGGGTCGCCTCTAGGTCGAATTTGCCCGCCTCCATCCGCGATACGTCGAGGATCTCGTTGAGCAGTTCCAGCAGCGTGTCGGCCGATTCCTTGGCGGTTTGCAGGTAGTCGCGGGCGCTGGCCGGCAGCGGCTCGCCCAACGCCAACTCGGTCATTCCCAGGATGGCGTTCATCGGCGTCCGCAGCTCGTGGCTCATGTTGGCCAGGAAGCGGCTCTTGGCCACGTTGGCCGCCTCGGCGGCGCGGGCGTGCCTCTCCGCCGTCTCCAAGAGGCGGATCCGCTCCATGGCGATGGCCACGTGGTCGGCCACGGTCTTCATCAGCGCCAGCTCGTGTTCGGCAAACACCGGCCTGGCCCGCGAGCCGAACGAAAGCGTGCCGATCACCCGGTTCTGGTTCAGCAGCGGGTGGCAGGCGTAGGCCTGGACGCCGAAGGAGCGGACCAGATCGGCGCGCGTGTCGGGTGTGGTCTGGACGTGCTCGACCACGATCCGCTGTCCATCGCGGGCCACGCAGCCGCACACCGCCGCCCCGCACTCCAGCCACTGCACCTGCGGGACCGATTCTTCCGGGACGCCCGCGCAGGCATTCAGCCGCAGCCGGCCCGACTCCTCGTCCAGGAGGAAATTGAAGAAAACGTGGCAGCCGAGGTGGTCCATGACCTTGCGGCAGAGGGCATCGACGACTTGCTGCGGCTGAGGGCTGGAGAGCAACTGGGCGGTCACGTCCGCCAGCAGGGCCGCGCGGTGCTCGGCCCGCCGCCGCTCGGTCAGATCGACGTGGGTCCCCACGATCCGCACGATGGGGCCGCCCACCTCGCGCCGCACGGGAAAACCCCGCGAGAGGATGCCCACGTAATGGCCGTCCTTGTGCCGCAGGCGACACTCGATCTCATACTCCCGCTCGCCACGCGCCGCCGCGGCGGCCGCCTCCAGGGCCCGCGCCTTGTCGTCGGGATGGAGGAGACGCCGCCAGGCGCGGACGTGCGGCTCGATCTCCCGCTCCGTATAGCCGAGCATCTGCTTCCAGCGCGGGGAATAGAAGACGGCGTCGGTCTGCAGGTTCCAATCCCACACTCCCTCCTGGGTGGCCTGCAGGGCCAACGCCAACCGCTCCTCGCTCTTCTCCAGCGCCTTCTCCAGCCGCTTCCGCTCGATGGCGTGACGGATCACCCGCACCAGCCGGCGCGGCATGATCTGGCCCTTCACCAGGTAGTCCTGGGCGCCGTTGCGGAGGGCCTCGATCCCCAGGCTCTCGTCGTCCATGCCCGTTAAAACCAAAATGGGGAGGTGCGGAGCGGCCTGGCCGGCTCGCTCCAGCGTGGCCAGCCCGCTGCTGTCGGGCAAACCCAGGTCCAAGAGGATGGCATCCACCGGGGTCCCCTGCTCCAGGCGCCAGGCGGCCTGCTCCAGCGACGTCACGTGCACGACCTCCAGCGTCGCGCCCGCCCCGGCGAGCGACTCCTGGAGCAACTCGGCGTCGCCCGGATTGTCTTCCACCAACAGGATTCGCAGGTTGCCGTGTTTCATAGCCGTGCTCCTTCGCCGCACTTACGCGGGCTTTCGGTTCGGCAGCTTCACGATCGTCAGCCAGAAGTCCTCGATCGACCTCACCACGCGCATGAACTGGCCAAAATCGACCGGCTTGGTAATGTAACAGTTGGCGCGCAAGCGGTAAACGCGCAGCACGTCCTCGTCGGCGTCGGACGTGGTCAGGACCACCACGGGGATGTCGGCGAGCTTCGGGTCGGCCTTGACCTCGGCCAGCACCTCGCGGCCGTCCTTCTTCGGCAGGTTCAGGTCCAAGAGGATGATGTCGGGGCGGGGGACGCCGGCATACGCGCCGCGCTGATAGAGGAAATCCAGCGCCGCGGCGCCGTCCTCGACCACGTGGAGACGGTTGCGGACCTTGGCCTCCTGCAGGGCCTCCTTGGTCAGGTCGACGTCGCCGGGGTTGTCTTCCACCAGAAGAATCTCGATCACTTGCCAGCCGTTTGCGCCTAGGCTCATGCGATTGCCTTTAGAGTGGGATGGTGAAGAAAAAGGTGGCTCCCTGGCCGGGCTCGCCGCTGGCCCAGATGCGGCCGCCGTGCCGCTGGACGATCCGCTTGCAGATTGCCAGGCCGATGCCGGTGCCGGGATACTGGCCGCGGGCGTGGAGCCGTTGGAAAATCACGAAAATCTTCTCCGCGTACTGCTGCTCGAAACCCAGGCCGTTGTCGCGGACGCTGAAGAGCCATTCCTCCGCTTCCCGCCGGGCGGCCACGCGGATCTCGGCCGCCCGCCCCGGCGAGCGGAACTTCAAGGCGTTGCCCACCAGGTTCTGAAAGAGTTGCACCAACTGCGTCCGGTCGGCGCGGACCACCGGCAGCGCATCGTGGACCACGACGGCGCCGCTTTGCTTGATCGCCGAGGCGAGGTTTCGCAGCGCCGCGTCGAGGGCCTTGCCGGCATCCGCCTCCTGCTGGGCGTCGCCCGCCCTTCCCGTCCGCGAATAGGCCAGCAGGTCGCGGATCAACATCGACATCCGCTCCGCCCCGTCCACGGTGTAGGCGATGTACTTGTCGGCCTTCTCGTCGATGTGGCCGTGGTAGCGCTCGCGTAAGAGTTGCAGGTAGCCGGTGACCATCCGCAGCGGCTCTTGCAAGTCGTGCGAGGCCACGTAGGCGAACTGCTCCAGGTCCTGGTTCGAGCGGGCCAACTCCGTCGTCCGCTGGGCCACCAACTCCTCGAGGTGCTCGCGGTAATGCCGCAGCTCTTCCTCGGCCCGCTTCCGTTGGGTCACGTCGCGGGCGGCGGCGAAGACGCCCTGCAGCTCCCCGGCATGGTTCTTGTAGACGGTGGCGTTGTAGAGCACGTCGATCGTCTGGCCCGCCGCATGGCGGATGGTCAGCGGATAATCCCGCACCAGGCCCTCGGCCAGCACGCGGTGATAACCTTCGTCCGCCCGGTCCGGCTCGGTAAAATAGCGGGAAAAATCGCTGCCGATCAATTCCCGCCGCGAAACCCCGGTGGCCTCTTCCGTCGCCTGGTTCACGTCGGTGATCTTGCCCTCCGGGCTGATGGTGACCAGCGGGTCGACGCTTGCTTCCAGCAGGCCGCGGGCGTAGAGCGACGCCGCCCGCCGCTCCTCCTCCAGCCGCTTCCGCTCGGTGACGTCGCGGGCGGCGGCGAAGACGCCTTGCACCTGTCCCAGCTCGTTCCGGTACACCACCGCGTTGTAGAGCACGTCGGTGGTCTTCCCCGATGCCTGCCGGATCGTCAAGGGATAGTCCCGCACCAGGCCCTCGGAGAGCACCCGCTGATAGCCCTCGCGGGCCTTGGCCGGCTCCGTGAAGTAGTCGGAGAAATCCGCGCCGATCAAGGCGTCGCGGGCCGCGCCCGTGGCTTGTTCCGTCGCCTGGTTCACGTCGGTGATCTTGCCCTCCGGGCTGATCGTGACCAAGGGATCGAGGCTCGCCTCCAGCAGGCTGCGGGCGTAGAGCGACGCCCCGCGCAGCTCCTCCGTCCGCTCGCTGACCCGCTGTTCCAACTCCCGATTGACTTGTTGAATCTGCTCCTCGATCCGCCGCCGCTCGGTCACGTCCAGGCCGAAAATGCGGATGCTCTCCGTCTCCGCCACGTAGTGCATCGCCTGCTGGTAGCACCGCGGGCCCACCATGACCTCGCGGACGCTGCTGGGCACGCCGTTGTCGCGCAACGCCCGCGCCGTCGGTTGCCAGCCGGCCAGAAAGGGATGCCCCGGACCGGTCTGCTCGAGTTCGGGGAACAACCGCGCGGCCGCGGGGTTGGCGAAACGCACCTGCCCCGCCAGGTCCACGTCCAGCACCGGATTGGGGTTCAGTCGGGGATACGAGGCCAGGAGGGCCTGGGCCTCCTCCGCTTGGCGGCGCCGCGAATCGCTCCGGTTCAGCGAAACGGCCGTCATCCACACCAGCCCAAAAAGCCCCACCGTGAGCAAGATGGTGTGGACGGCCGATGCCACGTGCTCGCCGTAAAGTCCCGTCCATTGCCCTGCCAACAGCAGCAAGTCCAGCAGCACCGGGGCCAGGAGGACGGGAAGCAGCAATCGCCTGGCCATGACGCTGCCGGCATTTTCACCCGTCAGCAGTGCGACCAGCGCCGGCGCGGGCCGAGCCAGCGCAAGGCCGAGGAAGGCGATCATTCCCGCCAGCGCCGCCAGGACCGACATCGGCGTCGTTGCGGAACTGGGGGAGTAGAAGCTCGAAACGTCGTAGAGATAGCCCACCAGCGCCACGGCAGCGACCATCCCTCCCAGTCCGATCAGGAATTGGGCCGGCCGATGCCCGCGGCGCGTCCGCACGTCCAGCAACAGCAGCGCCAGGCCGATGAAGAGGAAGTTCACGGCCGTGTTGGGCGCCATGCGGCCCGGATGAATCGTCCGCACCGCACCGGCGGGCTCCGTGAAGAACAATTGGTCGATGCCGAAGCTCCGGCCGGACGCGTACTCCAGGAGCGTGAGGAGCCCGATGGCTGCGACGAGCGCCGCGCTCGACCAGACGACGTAGCGGCCCGCCCGAAAACCGCGGCGGCCGGCCTGGGAAAGCCACAGCGCGATCCCGGTCAGCACGAAGGCTGTCGCCGTGTCGGCCTTCGTGGAAACCAGGCTGGGATCAATGCTCTTCAAGGCCGCGATGTCGAAGACCCAACCGAGCAGCACCAGGCAGCCGACGGCGAAGACGCCCGCGGCCGCCGCTGCGGAAATGGCCTCGAGCCGGCCAACCAGGCGCGATTGGCTCTCCCCGGTCACAGGCTCACCCCCCCCTTTCAGGTCCCTCGAAGAATACGAAGGCGCAACAGCCAGTGTAGCAAGGAGATCGGTGCCCTGTCAATGAGTGCCTAACCAACGCAGCGATTCCGCAACTCGGCCAATTCGGGTTGGTGGGAATGGCTGGAAGGTGGTTTGTCGCCATGCTTTGTGTGTCGTTTGACGCCAACGAGGCGAGTGGGGGCAGTTTCGAGAGGCGTTTTTCA
>JBKQVT010000197.1:0-15791 GCA_052139835.1 Thermoguttaceae bacterium | reverse complement strand
GCAGCGTGCGCGTCACATGATCCTGGCCGGCCACGTCGGCAAAGCGCTGCGGACGGTATTTCCTGGCCAGAACCTGGTAGCCCATGCAGTCGACGCTCCTCTGCCCCCGCCCGGCGGCGGTATTTCCGAAAACCACCCTATCGAACCTCCCCGTGATGCTTTCACCTATACCAGTTTTCCACCTCGTTGCATTTCAATTTTGACACCGCCGTGGAAGGTCGAAGCCTCCATTCTAACTCCTATCTCCTAACTTCTGCCTCTAGTACGCAATTGTCAATCAAGCGGGTGTTTTCGATCCACACGGCCAGCATTGCCATCGTCGGCCCCTGCAGCCGGCCGACCGGCAGGAGCGTTTGGGGATCGACCAGGGCGATGTAATCCACGCGGGCGTCGCCGGCCGCGGCCACGACCTCGTGCATCCGGCGGAGGATCGCATCCGTACTACGTTCGCCGCGGCCCACAAGTTCCCCGGCTAATTGGAGACTTTTCCATAACACCGTGGCCCGCTGCCGCGCAGCCGGGCTCAGGTAGGCGTTGCGGGAACTCATGGCCAGCCCGTCGGGCTCGCGGACGATCGGCAAGACGCGAATCGCCACCGGCAGGTCGAGGTCGGCCGTCATGCGGCGAATCACCAGCGCCTGCTGATAGTCCTTCTGGCCGAAATAGGCCAGGTCCGGCTGGGCCATCTGGAAGAGCTTCAGCACCACGGTGGCGACGCCCCGGAAATGCCCGGGCCGAAACTGACCTTCCAACGGCTGGCTGACCGCGCCGACCTCGACCCAGGTGGCGTGACTCGGGCCGTAGACTTCTTCGTCCGGCGGCGTGAAGACCACGTCGGCGTTGCATTGCACCAGCTTCTTCAGGTCGGCCTTCAGCGGGCGGGGATACTTGGCCAGGTCTTCGCCGGCGCCGAATTGGCTCGGATTGACGTAGATCGTGGCCACGGTCACGTCGCACTCGGCCTTGGCGGCGCGGACCAGGCTGAGATGCCCCTCGTGCAGCGCGCCCATGGTGGGGACCAGGCCGATCTTGCGGCCTGCCTGCCGCGCCGGCGCCAGCGCCTCGCGCAAGCCGGCGACGGTGGTGAGGACCTCTTTTCTGCGATACATCGGCAACGGGCTCACTTCATCGCGAGTTTGGTGCCACTGCTGGCTTGTCCAGCAGTGCAGGGCTCTCCCACTGCTGGACAAGCCAGCAGTGGCACCCGAAAATTTAGGCCCTACTTCATCGCTTCCATGGCCGCCAGCACTTCCGGCAAGGCCGCTTCCAAATCGTCGCCGGCCAGCCGCAACAGCGGCCCCTGGCCGGGCCGCGCCGCCAAGGCGGCCAATTCTCCGCCGTCCGGCAAGCCGGGGCCGCCGCCTTCTTCCTCCAGCAGCACGAGCAAACGCGGTCGCACCACCGCCGCCCGCGCTCGCTCGAAAAGGGCACGCTGCTCCTCCCGTTGCGGCGGCGGCAGCCGGAGGATCGCCTCGTCGAACCAAAAATCGCTCACCACGCCGGCCGCGGCCGACCACGCCGGCCGCTCGGGCGACAGCAACGCCGACCAGCGGTGGAGCAATTCTAATGCCCGCGGACCGGCCTGACCAGCCGGGGCGGCGGAAAGAAGCAGCTCCGCCCCGCTCCCCGCGGCGACCTGCCGGGCCAACTCGGTCCTTCGGATCGTCGCAGACCCTGTGACCGCCAGATAAAAGGCCGAAGAGTTCAAATGATCCAGGTGTTGCCGCACCGTCCAACCGGTCAAGGGATGGACCATGTCGTCGGCCACCACCGCGGCCGGCTCCAGGACGAATCGCCGCCAGCTCATCCGCGGGTGCGGCAGCACCAAGGTCGGCGTCTCGCGCACAACCTGATCGTACAACAGCAGATCGAGGTCGATCACGCGCGGCCCCCAGCGCTCCTGCCGCCGCCGGCCCAGCCCGGTCTCGATCTCGTGCAAGAGTTCCAGGAGCGTCTCGGGCTCGAGCGTCGTCTCCAGCGTCACGGCCCCATTGAGATAGGGCATTTGACCGGCCGGGCCGCCCACCGGCGGCGTTTCCAGCCAGGGACTTCGCTCGCCGAGACGCACGGCCGGGCGCCGCGCGAGCCCCTCGACGGCCTCGTCGAGCATTCGCCTCCGGTCGCCGAGATTAGAGCCCAGGCCGATCAGACAGAGAGACATAGTCGAAACAAGAAAGCATGGGGGGGGCCGTCCGGGCCGCGAACCTCCGCCGCCGACTGTCGTTCCCTACGGTTTGCGCCCCCCATGCTCTCGTCAATACGCGTTGTGCTCTGCCACCGAAGTGCGACGCCAGACTGTCATTGTCTCCAGATGGCGATTTCTGTCAAGGACTCGGCGCGAAGTTATCGCGACTTGAACCGATTTTGGCGGCAATTATACTGGAAGGAAGCGAGTGCTTGCATTGCATGTGTCAGCAACAAGTTCTTAGAAGAGGAGAAATCCCCGTGAGAGCCCTTCGCTCCGGCGTGATGGTGGTGGCGGTGGCGTCCCTTCTGCTGTTGACGGTCGCTGCCGCAGAGGCCGCCCGGCGATGCCGCTGTCCCGCGCGGCGGGCGTGCAGTTGCGGCGAGCAATCCGCCCGGATCGCGATGCCGGCCGGCGGTTTGCCGACGCTGGCCCCGCCCCGACCGCCCTCCAGCGTGGCTGACAAGGGCCCTTCGGCGAGCCAGGGACGGCCGGGCACCGTTTACGTGTCCATCGAGGTCGAATCGGCCGCCGCCAACTCGCCGGGCAAGTAAATTACACCCGCGGGTGCCACGGTTGGCTTGTCCAACCGTGTTTCCGCACTGCTGGACTAGCCAGCAGTGGCACCGCACAGCGCGGCGAAGCGGCCAAACACTTGCCGCGCCAGCACTTCCAGCGGGGGCAGCCGCTGGGGCGTCGCCGCCCGAATGGCCTCCGCATCGATGTAATCCAGCGCCGCCAGCTCGCCGCAGTTGCCTGGCTCGCCCAGCCAGTCCTCGATCATCGCGGCCGTCATTTCCAGGTGGAATTGCAGGCCGTAGGCGCAAGGCCCGGCGCGAAAGGCCTGCTGGCGGCACAACGGGCTGGCGGCCAGGTGCACGGCCCCAGGCGGCAAGTCGAACGTGTCGCCGTGCCATTGGAAGACGCCCAGCGACTGCCCACAGCCGGCAAAGAGCGGGTCCGCGGCGGCCGCCGGCGCCAGGTCGACCGAATACCAGCCGATTTCCTTGACCCGGTTGGGGAAGACCTTGGCCCCCGCCGATTTGGCCAGCAACTGGGCGCCCAGGCAGATCCCCAGCATCGGCAGCCGCAGATCGAGGGCCCGGCGGATAAAATCGACCTCGGCCGCCAGAAACGGATAGCGCTCGGTCTGGTCGACGTTCATCGGCCCGCCCATCACGACCAGCCCTGGCGCGCGGTCCAGATCGAGCTGGGCCGCCGTGGGGGTGGCGTCGAACAGATCGACGTAGCGGAACTCCAGCCCGGCGGCGGCCAGGGCGTCTGCCAGCGTCCCGGCGGGCTCATGGGGGACGTGGCGGAGAATGGGAATCGGCGTCATCGGGGACGGTCCTTGCCCAGGGCAAGGTAGCACGGCTGGCGGACCGCCCCATGAGACGCGTCGAAACGAAGCCTCCGCACGCTCGGCCGGGGCGGCGGCAGGGGCGGGGGCGACGGCGATTTCTTGTTTTCCGCTGGGGGATCCATGGGGGACAAGGATCAAGGATGAAGGATCGAGAACGCGTGGCCGTACGCTTGCGGTTTCGCAAGCCCGCCCCCCGCGACGCCGTCGCAGGGCTTTTCCAGTCCCCAGCTTACCCGCCACAAGCAGCCCTGACAATCCCACCCGCCCCGAACTGCCGCCCTACGAGCACCCCCGGCCCCTTTCCCCCCTTGCCCCGGTTTGCTACTCTAAGGGGACTGTCTTTAGAAGGCCCCGGGGGAGTTGGCATGAGCAGCCTGGCGCGGTGCGAGATGGCGACGAAAATGTCCGGCCCGAAGGCCCGCCGCAAGCAGCAGCCGGCCGGCGAGGTCCGTTGCACGTCTTGTGCGGCCAAGTGTTGCCGTTATTTCGCCCTGCCCATCGACACGCCGACGACGTGGCAGGATTTCGACTCCATCCGCTGGTTCCTGTTGCACGATCGCGCCACGGTATTCCGCGAAGACGGCACGTGGTATTTGATGGTCTCGACGGCGTGCCGGCATCTCGGCGGCGACAACCGCTGCACGGCGTATGAAGTCCGGCCGCAGATTTGCCGGGGCTACTCGACCGACGACTGCGAAGGCGGCGACGACTGGGTCTATGACCGTTACCTGGAGACGCCCGAGCAGGTCGAGGAATATGCCGAGGCGGTGCTGGGGCCGCGGCAGGGGCGGAGGGTTCGGAGGCCGCGATGACCACGCCACGCATTACGCCGCGCACGCTCAAGGGTTTTCGCGATTATGCCCCGGAGGCGATGATCCCGCGCCTGCGGCTCATCGACACCGCGCGGCGGGTCTATGAATCCTACGGTTTCATGCCCATCGACACGCCGGCCCTGGAATACCTGGAGATCCTCGCCGGCAAGGGGGGCGAGGAGACCGACAAGCAGCTTTACAAGTTTCAGGACCACGGCGGCCGCTGGGTCGGGCTGCGCTTCGACCTGACCGTGCCGCTGGCCCGCTTTGCCGCCCAGCACGTCGGCGAGTTGGGCATCCCCTTGAAACGCTACCACATCGCCACGGTCTGGCGGGGCGAGAATACGCAGCGCGGCCGCTATCGCGAGTTCATGCAGTGCGACTTCGACACCATCGGCACCCGCTCCGTCGCCGCCGACATCGAGACCGTCCTGGTGATCCACGACCTCTTCCGCCAGCTCGGCTTCCGCGAGTTCACCATCCATGTGAACAACCGCATGGTGCTCACCGGGTTGCTGGAGCGGCTCGACCTGGCCGGCAAGGCCACCGACGTCCTCCGCGCGCTGGATAAGCTGGCCAAGATCGGTCCCCAACGGGTGGTCGAGGAAATCGTCGCCGCCGGCGCCACCGCGGAACAGGCCCGCGAGGTCCTCCGCCTGGCCGGCCTCTCCGGCGCCAACGACGACGTATTGCGGCAACTCGAGCCCCTGGTGGCCGGCAGCCAGCGGGGCGAGGAGGGCGCGGGACGCCTGAAGGAACTCCTCGACGGCGTCGCCGCCGCCGGCGTGCCGCCCGAGCGCCTCAGGCTGGATGTCTCCATCGCCCGCGGACTGGATTACTATACCGGCACGGTCGTGGAGACCTATCTCGACGCCCTGCCGGGCATCGGCAGCGTCTGCTCCGGCGGCCGCTACGACAACCTGGCCGAGCTGTATACCAACCAGGAGCTGCCCGGCATCGGGGCCTCGCTCGGCCTCGATCGCCTGCTGGCGGCGATGGAAGAATTGCAGATGATCGAGAAGGTCTCCACTCCCGCGGCCGTGCTGATCGCCTATTTCGACGCCGCGCGGCTGCACGATTACCTGCGGCTGGCGGCCGCGGTGCGTGCCGCGGGCCTGGGCGTGGAACTCTTTCCCGAGCCCAGAAAACTCGGCCAGCAGTTGAAATATGCCGACCGCCGCGGCTTCCGCGTGACGCTGATTGCCGGGCAAGACGAGTTCGCCCGCGGCGTCTGCCAGGTCAAGGACCTGCAGCGCGAGACCAAGCAGGACGTGCCGCTGGAACCCGACGCGCAGAGTATAATCGAGGCAGTGAGGAGAATCCTGAATAAGGATGAAGGGTAAAGGATGAAGGATGAAAGGGAGGCTGCCGCCTCGCCGGCATTCTTCATCCCGATGTTCCTTCATCCTTGATCCTTTATCCTTCATCCTTAACTTGTGGCCAACCGCGACAACCATTACGAGGCGGCCTTTGAAGAGTACCTCCGCGGCCGCGGGGTGCCTTATGTCGCGGTCGATGAGGCCAAGCGGAGCGTGCTCTCCGACGGCGGCTCGATCAAGAGCCTCGATTTCATCGTCTCCACGCCCGGCCCGCTGACCTGGCTGGTCGACGTGAAGGGCCGCCGCTTCCCCAGCGGCGACATCCAGAAGCAGTATTGGAAAAACTGGTCCACGCGCGACGACCTGCGGAGCCTGGCCCAATGGGAGCAGCTCTTCGGCGCGACCTTCTGCGGGCTGTTCGTCTTCGCCTACGACGTGCTGGGCCGTCGCTCGCCGCTGCCGGCCGAGCAGCTTTTCGAGTTTCGCGGCCAGCTCTACGGCTTTGTGGCCGTGCGGCTGGCGGATTACGCGGCCTGCGCCCATCCGATCTCGACGAGTTGGGACACGCTGGCGATGTCGGCCGCCGACTTCCGCCGCCTGGCCCAGCCGCTGGAGGAGTTGCTGGGAGGTTGCCGCGGGCGAGGGCAAGAGGAAGCTCCCCACGGAGACACGGAGGACACGGAGACGAACGGGGAGATGGGGGGAGAGGGATGAAAATGTCCCCCAGGGAGTTGCCCTGGGCTGGGCGAAGGGCTGGGTCTTCGGCCCGTAGACGGTTGCAGCAACACGCCGGGGTGAGGTATAATAAGCGACGGCGTAAGCGCTGACGGCCAACAGGAAAACCTGCCGCGGAGACACGGAGAACAAACGAGCAAGAAGGAGAATCAGTGAAGGCGCGATGAAACCGGGGGGTAAACCCCCCGGCTCGCTTCCTCTAATCCCTCCCTCTTCTCCGTGCCCTCCGTGTCTCCGTGGTGTTTTCTTTCGGTCCGCCCCGCCCGTTTTCCCACCTAGACTTTCCTCAAAGGAGCCCACCTTGGACCAACCCAGTTCACGACGCTCATTCTTACGCAATGTCGGCCTTGGCTCGCTCGGCGCGGTTGCCGCCGGCGGTTTGTTCAACGCAGCCGCCGCCCAGACGCCCGGCAAGACGATTCTCGGCGAGGCCGGGGCGGTCACCTCGCCACGCCCCAAAGGAGTCTGGAAACCCGTCTCCGACCGGAAGATCCGCGTCGGCATCGTCGGCTACGGCGCCTGCCAGTTCGGCGCGCAGTTCGGCTTTCAAGATCATCCCAACGTCACCGTGACGGCGGTGAGCGACCTCTTTCCCGACCGCTGCCGGGCGCTGGCCCAGGCCTGCCGCTGCCAGAAGACCTATCCTTCGCTGGAAGAGATGGTCAAGGACGAGGCGATCGAGGCCATTTTCCTGGCGACCGACGCCCCCAGCCACGCCCGGCACGCCATCGACGTGCTCCAGCACGGCAAGCACGTGGCCACGGCGGTGCCGGCCGTCTTCGGCTCGCTGGA
The DNA here is from genome assembly GCA_052139835.1 of Thermoguttaceae bacterium. Lineage (GTDB taxonomy): Bacteria > Planctomycetota > Planctomycetia > Pirellulales > Thermoguttaceae > JBKQVT01. The sequence goes on along the minus strand of JBKQVT010000197.1, from coordinate 8,585 downwards.
GGATGCCGACAAGCTGTGGGAGACGGTTAAGACGAGTGGCCGCAAGTACATGATGTTCGAGACCTCGGCCTTTCACGACGACTGCCACGCGATGCGGCAAATCTACCAGGCCGGCGGGTTCGGCAAGCTCGTCTACTCGGAAGGGGAGTACTTCCATTACATGTCCAGCCTGATCCCCTCCTACCTGAACTGGCGCGTGGGGACGCCGCCGCAATGGTATCCCACGCACTCCAACGCCTACTACGTCTGCGTGACCCGCGGCAGCTTCACGGAAGTGACGTGCCTGGCGATGCCCAGCATCATCAAGGAGCTGCAGCCGCAGAACAACCGCTACAAGAACCCCTTTGGCGCCGAGATCGCGCTGTTGCGGACCAGCGAAGGCGGGATGTCGCGGATGGCCGTCTGCTGGGAAGCGCGCTGCCCGGAAACCGAGGCCGGCCGCGTCTATGGGCAGTTCGGGAGCATGGTGGCAGGGACGTACACCGGGAAGAAGAGGCTTCCCGACATCGAGCGTCCGCCCTTGCCGCCCAGGGTCGATCCCGGCGGGCACGGTGGCTCGCACGGCCCTCTCATGAACGAGTTCGTCACGGCGATCCTCGAAGAGCGCCAGCCGCTGGTGGACATCGCCATGGCCCTGAACTTGACCGTGGCCGGCGTGGTGGCCCATGCGTCGGCGATGAAGGGCGGCGAGACCATGAAGATACCGCAGTACAGAAGTGCTTAGTGCTTAGAACTTAGTGCTTAGTCGCTGCTACCCGCTCGGTCGGCGCCGCGTTGCCGGCGGGCCTCGTAGAACAAGACCGCGGCGGCCGCCGAGACGTTCAAACTGTCGGCTGCGCCGAGCATCGGCAGCCGCACGGCCGTCACCTCGGGGGCCAACCAGAGCGGGGAAAGCCCGGCCGCCTCGCTGCCCAGCACCAGAGCGGCCGGGCCGCGATAGTCGGCCGCGGTGTAGCCAATCGAGCCGTCCAGCCACGCGGCGTAAATTCTCAATCCCCGCCCGCGGAGCCAGGCCAGCGTCTCCGCCGCCGTGGCTTCGCACACGGGCACAGTAAAAATCGTGCCCAGGCTGGCACGGATGGCATTGGGATTGTAGAGGTCGGTGGCGCCATCGGTCACGATGAGGGCCGAGACGCCGGCGCCATCGGCGCTGCGCAGGACGGCGCCGACGTTGCCCGGCTTCTCGACGCCCTCCAGCACGGCGACCAGGGGATTCTCCGGCAGCGCGAGGCTGTCGAGCGTCCGCGCCGGCATTTCCGCCACCCCCAGCACGCCCTCGGCCCGATGGCCGAAGGAGAGCTTCTCGAAGACCGGCCGGCTGACCGGGAGGATTTCGCCGCCGCAGCCAGGAAGCAAGCCTAGCAACCGCTCGGCATCGGGGCCGTTGAAAAGTTCTTCGCAGACGAAGACCTCGACCAGGCGCACGCCGGCGGCGATCGCGCGGGCCAATTCCCGGACGCCGTCAATGGGGATCCGCCGCTGCTGCTGGCGATGTTGCGCATCGCGCAGACGGACGGCATCTTTCACCCGCGGATTCTGGCGACTGTTAATGATGGTCATGCGTGGTTCTCCCCTCTCCCTTCGGGAGAGGGGCAGGGGGTGCGGGCGGAGTGGAGTGGATTACAGCCGTGCATGTTACGGGTCCAACGGTGCTCGCCCTCACCCTAGCCCTCTCCCGGAGGGAGAGGGGACTTTCACCGCCACCCCGCTTGGCAACTGCCGGCCGGTGGCGGCCCGGATCGTCAACGGCTGGGCGTCGATCGCGTCGCAATCGAGCGCGTCGGCCATCATCCGCGCCAGCCGAGTGGGCTCAAAGTCCGGCGTGTGGCACGTCAATAGCATGAACCGCCGACGCCCCGCCGTCAACTGGCCGCACAATTCCAGCAGCCGGGGCAGGTGCTTGCTCAGCCGCCAGACCTCGCCGTGGGCGCCGTGTCCGTAGCTGGGTGGATCGAGGATCACCGCGTCGTAGCGATTTTCCCGGCGGAGTTCGCGTTTGACAAATTTCAGGGCGTCCTCGGCGATCCAATGGATCGGGGCGCGGCCCAACCCCGACAGGGCGGCGTTGCGGCGGGCCCAGGCGACGATGTTCTTGGCGGCGTCGACGTGGACGACCTCGGCCCCGGCCGCGGCGGCGGCCAGCGTGCTCCCGCCCGTGTAGGCAAACAGGTTGAGCACGCGCATCGCTGGCGCGGGGGCGACTTGCGCGGCGATCCACGGCCAGTTGGCGGCCTGCTCGGGAAACAGGCCGAGGTGGCCGAAAATGGTCCGTTTCAACTCCAGCACCAGCGGCCCATGCGTGACGCTCCACTGCTCGGGCAGTTCGCGGCGGCAGGTCCATTGCCCCTCGGGCGCTTCGCCGCGGTCGAAGCGGGCGTCGGCCAGCGGCCAGGCGGCCGGGTCCGCCCGCGCGATCTGCTCGGCGGCCGGACAGGGCCGATCCAGCGTCACCTCCCCAAAACGCTCCAGCCGCCGGCCTTTGCCAAAGTCGAGCAGTTCGTATTGATCGGGGGTGAACATTGGTTTTCACTTTCGCCGTGGCGGACGCGCGGAGATCAGGCACTCCGCTCGCGGGCCGATGAGGTCCTCGCGGCGGGCCTCGCGCAGGGCCTCGCGGACTGCGGCGTAGTTCTCCGGCTTGAAATACTGCAACAGCGCCCGCTGCCACCGCCGCATCCGGGCGCCCCTAGGGACATAGACCTCGCGGCCGCTCATGGGATCGATCCCCGTGTAATACATGCAGGTGGCCAGGTCCATGGGGAGGGGGATGAAATCCTGCACCTGGTCGGGCCGGTAGCCCCGGCGTTTCAGATAGAGCGCCAAGTCGATCATGGCCGGCAGGTCGCAGCCGGGATGGCCGGCCATGAAATAGGGGATGAGATACTGTTCCTTTCCCGCGGCGGCGGCCACCTGGCAAAACTTCTGCTGGAAGCTCTCGAAGCTCTCGATGGGCGGCTTCTGCATCCGCCGCAGGGTCTCCGGGTCGGTGTGCTCCGGGGCCACTTTCAGCAGCCCGCCCGTGTGATGCCGGGCCAACTCCTCGATGTACGCGGCGCTCCGCAGGGCCAGGTCCACGCGGACCCCGGAGGCCACGAAGACCTGCTTCACGCCGTCTTGCTGCCGCGCCGAGCGCATCAGATCCAGCAGCGGCCCGTGGTCCGTGCCCAGCAGGGCGCAAATCGTGGGAACGAGGCAACTCGTGCGGCGGCAGCGGCGGCGGATTTCGGGCCGGGTGCAATTCATCTGGTACATGTTGGCCGTCGGGCCGCCCAGGTCGCTGATAACGCCGGAAAATTCCGGCCCGCCCGCCATGCGGCCGATCTCCTCGAGCACCGATTGCCGGCTGCGGCTTTGAATGATCCGGCCCTGGTGCATCGCCAGCGAACAGAAGGTGCAGCCGCCGAAACAGCCGCGGAGAATCTGGATCGAATCTTTCACCACCTCGTAGGCCGGAATCCGCTGCCGGCCGTAGCTCGGGTGGGGACGGCGTGTGAACGGCAGGCCGTAGATGCGATCCATCTCCCCTTCCGTCAATGGCCCGGCCGGCGGATTGACCACCACCGTCTCGCGGCCGTGAACTTGCATCAGCCGCCGGGCACCTTCGGGATCGCTGTGGCGATGGATCACTCGGGTCATGGCGACAAACGCCCGCTTGTCGGCACAGACCTCCTCATAACTGGGCAAGACGACCGTGTCGCCGGTATCGTCGCTTGGCGGGATCGCCTCGGATGCCCCGAGGCGGTAGGCCGTGCCGCGAATGTCGCGCAACGCGGCCATCGGCTGACCGGCGGCCAGGCGGGCGACGATCTCCAGCAGCGGCCGCTCGCCCATCCCGTAGACTACCAGATCGGCCTTGGCGTCGAGGATGATCGCGCGGCGGACCTTGTCGCTCCAATAATCGTAATGGGCCAGGCGGCGGAGGCTGGCCTCGACGCCGCCGGCGACCACCGGCACGCCGCGACAGGCTTCGCGGGCCCGCTGACAGTAGGCCAGCGTGGCCCGGTCGGGCCGCAGCCCGATGCGGCCGTCCGGGCTGTAGGCGTCGTCGTTGCGGACCTTGCGGTTGGCCGTGTAGTGATTGAGCATCGAGTCCATGTTGCCCGCGCTGACGGCGAAGCACAGCCGGGGCCGGCCGAAGCTCTGCCACGGCCGGCAGGAATGCCAGTCGGGCTGGCTGAGAATGGCCACCCGATAGCCCTCGGCCTCCAGCAGCCGGCCCAGCAGGGCCATGGCGAAGCTGGGATGATCGACGTAGGCGTCGCCGCTGACGAGGACCACGTCGACGGCGTCCCAACCGCGTACGCGCACTTCCGCCGGGGTCATCGGCAGCGGCTGCCCTGATTGCGAAACCGCAAGCCGAAGGTTACGTCTGCTGCTGGCCAATCCCTAATCCCCAATCCCTAACCCCTCTATCCTGAGCAGCGCGGAGAGCGTGGCGGAGGGGCGGGAGGTAGAGTGCCGCTGGAAGAGGTCCCGCTGCGGCCAGCCTTTGGTCCCTTGGATGGCCTGGCGGAGCCGCCTGGTGCAAAAGCCCAGCGGCGAGGGTTGGTCCTCTTCGTGCTGGCCGCCGTTGAGCAACACGACCCAATCGAGTCCGCCGGGCAGGTGCTCGATATAGGCGTGGATGCCGGCCACACCGCCGTTCTTGCTGAAGCGGATGCCGTCGCTGCCCGAGAGCACCACGTCCCAGCCGAGGCCGAAATGGCTGCCGTTTTCGCGGGGCTTCAGCGGCGCCGGCGGCGCCGCCAACATCTGCCGGTAGAAGGGCGGCGACAGCAACACCTTGCCACGGCCGCCGTCCAAGGCGCTCAAGAATCGCGCCATGTCCACCGCCGAGCCGATCCAACTGCCGGCCGGCGGACCAAGGGGTCCGCGCCCGCCGGGCAGCTCCCTCTGCCCGCGGCCGTAACGCCGGACCTCGTTGACGGCATAGGAAGGCGAGAGCCGCTCCAATTCCATGTCGCTGATGCCGGCCGGCTGCAAGACGTGCTGCCGCACGTAGCGCTCGTAGGGCTGGCCGCTGGCGCGCTGGATCACCTCGCGGGCCAGGAAGAAGCCGAAATTGGAGTAATGCTGTTCCGTGCCGGGCGCGTAGGCCAACGGCCGGCTGAACGCATAGCGGATGAGCAACTCGTCGGAGATGGGCGGCTTCTCTCCCATCTGCCTGGCGATCTTCCTACCCATCTGCGTGTAGTCGCCGCCCTTGTGGGGATCGAAACCGGCAGCGTGGAGCAGCAAGTGCCGCACCGTGATGTCCTTGACGCGGGCGTCCAATTGAAAGCCGTCCAGCGGCTGCGGCCGGCCCAGCAAGGGATAGACGCGATCGTCCAGCGACAGCCTGCCGTCTTCCACCAGGCGCAGCACGGCCGCCGCCGTCAGTGCCTTGCTGACGCTCGCCAGGCAAAACAGCGAATCCATGGTTACCGGCTGGTGGGTGGCGACGTTGGCCCAGCCATAGCCCTTGGCCACCACGAGCTTGCCGTCCTTGGCCACCGCCAAGGCCCCGCCGGGAACGGCGAACTTCTTCAGCGTTTCCCGCATGACCGCGTCCAGCGGCTCGATGCCGAAGCCGACTTCCGTGGCGGCGGGCTCCACGGCGGGCGCCGCAGCCGGGACCGCCATGCTCATCGGCAAGGCCGCCAGCGCGGCAACCGCCAAGATTCTCCTCCGCGCCGCGCCGCGGCCGATTTCCGCTGCCGCCATGAATAATCCTTTCCCCTCGAATGTCCAACGCTTCCTCTATTATGAATTACACAACGACCGCCGTCAGAAAGCAAGTCCCCTCGCCGCGGCGGGCGCGAAACAGTTGCGAAAAGGCCCGCGCACCCGTATAATAAGGGGTTTCCAGCGGGTCCTTCGGCGTCTGTTATACCGCGCATGAACCGGGAAGCCTCGATCAGCGAAGCGGCGGACGAGTGCATCTGCATTCGCGGCGCCCGCATGCACAACCTGCAAAACGTCGACCTCGACCTCCCCCGCGACCGCCTCGTGGTGATTACCGGTCCCAGCGGGTCGGGCAAGAGTTCCCTGGCCTTCGACACGCTCTACGCCGAGGGGCAGCGGCAATACATCGAAAGCCTGTCGATCTACGCCCGGCAATTCCTCCATCAACTCGAACGCCCCGACGTCGATCTCATCGACGGCTTGCAGCCGACGATCTCCGTCGATCAGCGCGGCGGCGGACACAATCCGCGGAGCACGGTGGCCACCGTCACCGAAGTCTACGATTATTTGCGGCTGCTCTACGCGCGGCTGGGCGAGCCCCACTGCTGCCACTGCGGCGCGGCCATCCGCCAGCAGTCGCCGGAGCAGGTGCTGGACGCCCTCTTGTCGCGGGCCGAGGGGACGCGGATCATGGTCTTGGCCCCGTTGGTCCGCGGCCGCAAGGGCGAACACAAGGAAGTCTTCGAGGGCGTGCGCAAGGCGGGGTTTCTCCGCGCGCGGGTCGACGGCGTAGTCGTCGACGTCAACGACCCGCCCACGCTGGTCCGGCAGAAGTCGCACCACATCGAGGCGGTGATCGACCGCGTGGTGGTTCGCGAGGGGGTCCGCAACCGCCTGGCCGAATCGATCAACCTCGCCGTCCGCCACGGCGACGGCCTGGTGTTGGCCAGCCACGAGGAGAAGGGTCGCGGGGGGCAGGCCGTCTGGCACGACGAGCTCTTCAGCACCCAGTACGCCTGTCCCGATTGCAAGATCGGCTACGAGGAACTGGAGCCGCGGACCTTCAGCTTCAACAGCCCCTACGGCGCCTGCCCGGCCTGCGAGGGTCTGGGCTCACGGGTCACGTTCGACCCGGAATTGATCCTGCCCGACTTGGACCTCTCCTTGGCCGGCGGGGCGATCGTGCCGTGGAAAGACGCCCCGGCCGCGGCGCTGCGGAAGCTGAAAAACAGCTTGCGGACGTGGCTGGCGGCGAACAACTGCCGCTGGAACACGCCGCTGGCGAATTTGAAGCCGGCGTCGCTGGAACAGTTGCTCCACGGCGACGGCGGCGATTTCCCCGGCGTGCTGGCCCTGCTGGAAAAGGAATACGCCACGACGGCCAGCGAGTCGAAGCGGCAGCGGCTGGAGACGCTCCGCGGCGAGGTGCCCTGTGCGGAGTGCAAGGGGGCCCGGCTGCGGCCCGAGGCCCGCAGCGTGTCTGTCGCCGGCAAGGCGATCCACGAAGTGACGGCCTTGACGGTCACGGCCGCGCGGCATTTTTTCGCCGCGTTCTCGCCCTCCCCCGCCCAGCAGCCGGTGGCGCAGCCGATCCTTCGCGAAATCGCCTCGCGGCTGGAATTTCTCGACCACGTCGGGCTGGAGTACCTGACGCTGGACCGCCCCGCCGCCACCTTAAGCGGCGGCGAATTGCAACGCGTCCGCCTGGCCAGCGGCCTGGGGTCCGGGTTGGTCGGCGTCTGCTACGTGCTGGACGAACCCTCCATCGGATTGCACCCCCGCGACAACGGCCGACTGGTGCAGTCGCTCCGCAACCTGCAAGCCCGCGGCAATACCGTGGTCGTCGTCGAGCACGACGAGGCGATCATGCGGCAGGCCGATTGGCTGGTGGATTTGGGACCGGGGGCGGGTCGCAACGGCGGGCGGGTCGTCGCCGAAGGAACCCCCGCCCAAGTGGCGGCGACCGACTGCCTGACCGGCCGCTACCTGGCCGGCCGCGAGCGGATTCCGCTGCCCGCGGCCCGCCGCCGTATCGCCGCCACCCGCTCGATCACCATCGAGGGCGCAGAGACCAACAACCTCAAGTGCGTCACCGCCCGCTTCCCGCTCTCGGCGCTGGTGTGCGTGACGGGGGTGAGCGGGTCGGGCAAGAGTTCGCTGGTCGACGAGACGCTCGCCCGCGCCCTGGTGCGGCGGCTGGGCGGCATGGCCCCCAAGCCCGGCCCCTTCGCCAGCCTCCGCGGCGCCAGCCAGATCGACAAGGTGGTGGAGATCGACCAATCGCCGATTGGGCGCACCCCGCGAAGCAACCCGGCCACCTTCAGCGGCGCCTTCGACGAGATCCGCAAGGTCTTCGCCCAGACCCGCCAGGCCCGCGAGCGCGGCTACAAGGTCGGCCGCTTCAGCTTCAACATCAAGGGCGGCCGTTGCGAACAGTGCCAAGGCCAGGGACAGCGGAAGATCGAAATGAACTTCCTCCCCGATCTCTACGTCACCTGCCCGGTGTGCGACGGGCGCCGCTTCAACCGCGAGACGCTGGAAGTCCTCTACCGCGGCCGGTCCATCGCCGACGTGCTGGAAATGCGGGTGGACGAGGCCGCCGAGTTCTTCGCCAATTTTTCCGCCGTCGCCCGCCTGCTGGGCAGCTTGCAGGAGGTCGGCCTGGGCTACGTCACCCTCGGCCAGTCCTCGACCACGCTCTCCGGCGGCGAGGCCCAACGCATCAAGCTGGCCACCGAGTTGGGCCGGGTGGATACCGGCAAGACCCTCTATATCCTCGACGAGCCCACCACGGGGCTGCACTTCGACGACATCAAGAAACTGCTCCTGGTGCTGGGCCGGCTGGTCGATCTGGGCAACTCGGTGCTGGTGATCGAGCATCATCTGGACGTGATCAAGACGGCCGACTGGATCATCGACCT
>JBKQVT010000196.1:0-23642 GCA_052139835.1 Thermoguttaceae bacterium | reverse complement strand
CTCTTCGAGACTCACTCCGGCGTATTGGTCGGACTCTTCGACCAGCGGCGTGATGATGTAGCCCTGCCGCCCCTCGCGGAGTTTTTGGCGGAAGAACTCCCACCACCGCGCCCGCCGGTCCTCGGTGGCCCAATAGGTGTGCAAGGTCTGTCGTCCCGGGGGGCCTTTGCGCAGGATTGAAACGTCCAGGTCGCCGAAGAGCGTCATCGCCACGGTTCGCGGAATCGGCGTGGCCGTCATTACGAGGTAATGCGGATCGGGCCCAGCTTGCTTCAACACCGCCCGCTGAAGCACGCCGAACTTGTGCTGCTCGTCGATCACGACCAGTCCGAGCCGGGCGAAACGAACGTCCTCCTGGATGACCGCCTGGGTGCCGACCACCAGGTCGATCTCGCCGGCGGCGATCTGTTCGAGTAGGGCGCTCCGCTGCTTCGACGCCATGCCGCCGGTCAGCGCCGCACGGCGGACCTGGCTTCGGGCCAGTAGCTTCTCCACGGTCAGGGCGTGTTGCCGCGTGAGGACTTCCGTCGGCGCCATGAGCACCGCCTGGCAGCGATGGGCGATCGCCAGGAGCATCGCGTACAAGGCCACCACCGTCTTGCCGCTGCCCACGTCGCCCTGCAAAAGGCGGTTCATCGGCTGCGGCCGACTCATGTCGGCGGCCATCTCGGCGATGGCCTGCTGCTGCCCGGCAGTCAGCTCGAAGGGAAAGAGCCGGCGGATGCGGGCGTCGATCTGGGCGGTGGCCTCCAGGGGCGGGGCCTTCTGCTGCTGCTGTTGCTGCCGCCGCTTCAGGGCCAAGGCAAGCTGGAGAATGAACAACTCCTGGTACACCAGCCGCCGCCGCGCCCGCTCCAACCCCTCCCCGTCGCTGGGAAAATGGATCTCCGGCAGGGCCCGGCGCAGCGGCCAAAGGTCATGGGCCTGGAGATAGGCCGCCGGAAAGACCTCGTCCAAAAGCGCCACGTGGCCGTCCAGCGCCTCGCGGACGATCCTCCGCACTTGCCACTGCTGCAAGCCTTCGGTCAGGGGATAGACGGGCAGGATCTTGCCCACCGGCTCGTCCTCGTCGTCGGCCAGGGTTTCCACGCGGGGGTGGCTCATCTGCCAGACCAGGCCGTCGCGCTTCGGCTTGCCGGAGACCAGCACCCGCTGGCCGAAGAAGAACCGCTCGCGCATGAAGGGCTGATTGAACCACAAGGCGCGGAGGTGGCCGCTGGCGGCGCGGATCAACACGCCCAGCACGCAGCCGCCGCCCGAGGTGCTGCGGATCTCGATGTCGTCGACCGTGCCGCGGACGCTTTGCAGCTTCCCCTCTTCCAACTGCGGGATGTCGCGCTGGTCGGTCAGGTCCTGGTAGGTGCGGGGAAAGAAAAAGAGCACGTCGCGGACACAGCGCAGGCCGAGCCGCTCCAGCGTTTCCGCCCGCTGCGGCCCGACCCCCTTGAGGAATTGGACCGGGGTCAGCAGCCGCTCCAGCGGCGTCTTTTCGGGGCTGTCCATGGGAACCATTGTACACCGCGGTCCCGGCCGCGGTTAAGCGGGCCCCCCTCTCCCCTTGTGGGAGAGGGGTCGGGGGTGAGGGGTCGGAAGGATAGGACTTTGCAGCCCCCACCTTGCCGTTTTGCCCGGCGCGAATATGATGGTGGTAACTTACCCGGGCCCGTTTGAGTTATGGAGGAAACCGCCATGTCGGAAAAGCAGCTTCGTGCGGAACTGGTCGAGTCTTTCAGGAACCGCGCGATCATTTACTACTTGATCTTCGACCAGATGCGCCGTGAGTTCGGCGCGGAAAAGGCGGAGGCGGTCATGGGCCGGGCCATCTACCGGCGGGGAGCCGAGAAGGGGCCGGAGAAGTACGGCCGCTTCGCCCCGGCCGACCTCGAAGGGGTGAAACGCACGTTCCTGTCCGGCTCGGCCGACGGCGGCCGCCTCTTCCAACCCAAGGTCGTCCACGAGGACGCCGCGACGCTGGACATCCTCCAGCAGAAGTGTCCCCTGGCCGAGACCTGGCAGGAGATGGGCCTGCCCGATGAGGAGGTAGCCACGCTTTGCCGCATCGCCTCCCGGATCGACTTCGGCACCTTCGAGACCGCCGGTTTCGGCTTTTCCTTGGACAGTTGGCAACCCGACCGCGAGGGCTGCTGCTACCTGCATATCCGGCCGGGAAAATAGTAGGGGGAAAAAGACACCCGACGCCTTTGTCCCTTTTCGGAGGAGGGGCAGGTGCGAGGGAGCCGTGTAAGAGTTAAGGGGATCTGGCGTGTGGGCACGAAAGACCGGGGACGAGATCGCGAACGAGCCGCGCAAGGTTTGGTGGGCGTTCAGCGGGCCGACGCTGGCCTCCTTCATGATGTTCGTTGGTGGCGTTCTCAGCCTTGTGACTGGACCGAAATTTGGGGGTGGCGCGAGCCGGCCAAGCACGGCGGGGGGCTTCCTTTTCAAGGCCGCCGTTCTGTCGCTCCTCGCCTGGCTTTTCGCCTATGTCTGCCAGATAATTTTCCGGAAGCCGTTCTTCTCGCTTCTTTCGCGCAAGGTCGTGATTTGCAACAATTGCTACCGAGTGAAGTCGCCGGATGGCAACGCGCGCTGCGGTTGCGGCGGCGAGTTTGAAGACTTTGCTCGCTGGAAGTGGGTCGACGACTGACGACGACGGGCGCGGGAGGCGTAGGGTGGGACGAGCGGCGCGAAGTCCCACCTTACCAGGAATCGCGGGCGCAACGGCCCTCACCCCCGGCCCCTCTCCCGGAGGGAGAGGGGAGATGTTCGCGCGCCCCGCCCACCCGTTACCCGATCCACAGCCCTTCCAGCCGCACCTGGTAGCTCTTGCCGGTGCGGTTGAGGTAGTTCACCAGCCCACTGTGCCGCCACTGCAACATGCACATGCGGGGCTGAAAATAGTAGCGGGCACCCACCTTCAACTCGCTGCGATACTCGTGGACCAGCCCCTCGTAACCCTCGGCGATGTAATAGCCCAGGTCCTTGTAGCCGTGTTGCCGCGGCGCCAGCGGGCCGGTCACGCACCAGACGATCACGCCCGTCCGCCGATCCACTTCCATGGCCACACCGCAGTGGGTGATCGGACAACCGCACGACATCCCCAGCGGCCGGCCGATCATGATGTCGCCCACGGTAATGTCCATCTCCCGCGTGATCATCGGATTGTGCGGAATGATGATCTCCCGCGGCCCCGGCTCCTCGGGGAAGTGTTCCAGGTAGAAATCGAACTCGCGGCCCAGGCTGTCGTGCCAGGGGAGTTGCTCCGGGCGCGGGCCGCGGCGGCCGCGGTCCACGATCGGCAGGCCGGAATCGCGGGCGGGCTGCGCGACCGTGGGCGCCGCGGCCGGCCCCGCCGCCGGGGTTGCGGCAACCGTGTCTTGGGAAAGATGGATGCAACGCCGAAGCAAGTCCGGCCTGGCAGGCAACTGCTGGCGCAACTCCTCGCAGGTCCGATACCCGCAGATGCCGCAATCCAACCCAGGCAGCTCAATATTCACCGCGGTAGACATCAAAAGGCCCTCGTGTATTTATCCCGCCGACGCAGTCAGCGGGCTTCCCTCTAATCCCCAATCTCTAGTCCCTAACCCGTTTCCCAGCGCGGCCACGGCGCGGGGAAAGACCTCCAGCAGCCGATCGGCCTCCTCCATGGTATTGAAACGTCCCAGCGTGATCCGCAACGACCCCCGCGCCCGCAGCGGATCGAGTCCCATGGCCTCCAGCACGTGCGAAGGCTGCCCGGCGTGGATCGCGCTGCACGCGCTGCCGGAGGAAATCGCAATGCCCTCGGTGTCCAACTCCAACAGGAGCTTGATCGCCTGGCCTTCCAGGCCGTGGAGTCCCATGCAGATGTGGCCGGGCAAGCGGCGCCAACGGTGGCCGATGAGGTAAGCCCGCGGAATGCTGGCGAGGATTCCCTCGATGAGGTGTTCGCGGATGCGGACCAGCCGGGCGACTTCGGCCGAGCCCTCGGCGGCGGCCAGTTCGGCTGCCCGTCCCAGGCCGACGATGCCCGCGACGTTCTCCGTCCCCGAGCGGCGGCCTTGCTCTTGACCGCCGCCGGGCAGGAGGGGCCAAAGCTCGACCCCTTTGCGGACGTACAAGGCCCCCACGCCCTTGGGCCCGTGAATCTTGTGTCCGGACAGCGCCAACAGGTCCACCGGCAGCGTGCGCAGGTCCAAGTCGAGCTTGCCCACCGCTTGCACCGCGTCGGTGTGGAAGAGGGCGCCGTGGCGGCGGGTGATCTCGGCCAGTTCCTTGATCGGCTGCAGGGCGCCGGTCACGTTATTGGCCGTCATGACCGAGACCAGCCGCGTGTTGGGCTGCAAGGCCGCTTCCAGATCGGCCGGATCGACCAGGCCCTGGTCGTCGACCCGCAGGCGGGTCACCGCGACGCCCAGCCGCTCCAACTGCTGGCAACAGGCCAGCACGGCGGGATGCTCGATGGCGCTGGTGACCAGGTGCGAGGCGGCCGGCCCGGCGGCCATCAGCACCCCTTGCAGCGCGAGGTTGTCGGCCTCGGTGCCGCCGCTGGTAAAGACGATCTCACCCGGCTCGGCGCCGAGCAAGGCGGCCACCCGGCCGCGGGCCCCATCGAGCGCCTCGCGGGCCTGCCGCCCCTCGACATAGAGGCTGGCCGGATTGCCCCAAAACTGCCGCAGGTACGGCTCCATGGCCTCCAAGACCACGGGGTCGGGCGGCGTGGTGGCGGCGTTGTCGAAGTAAATCCGCGGCGGCACGGGCTACTCTCCCCGGTAAAACGTCTGGTTTTCCAGGGCCCGGACCACGCCGAAGTGCGACTGCCAGCCGATGTCCTTCTTGCCCACGCAGATCGTGCACGTGCCCACCGGCGGATTGCCGCGAAGCTGGAGCGTGTCCGAAACGTCCTCGGAAGCCAGCACGCCGGCCACCAGTGGATCGATGCCGATGCCGTGCAGGGCGTTGACCTCGCGGATCATCACCCCCGGGGCCACGTCCTGGATGCGGGCCCGGAAAACCTCGCGCTCCGCCTGCGAGACGCGGTCGATCTTGGTCACCACGGCCATGTCGGCCAGGGAAAGCATGGGGCCGACCTTCAGCGGCAGATTCATGCCGCTGGTGGCCTCCAGCACGATCACCCCCAGCCCGCCGTCCACGTACGGCGCGCAACGCAGGCACAGCCCCGCCGTCTCCACCAGCAACACGTCGCTGCCGCACTGCTGGGCCCAGCGCAGGGCGTCGCCCAGCACCATCACGTGACAGTGGTCGGGACAAAGCTCGCCGGTGTAGACCTTGCGGGTGGGAATGCCGAATTCCTTGGCCAGCAACTCGTCCTCGTCGGCATACTGGACGTCGAGCTTGAGGAAGGCGACGCTGCGGCCGGCGCGGAGCAGCTTCCCCGTGGCATGGCGCAAGACCGATGTCTTGCCGGTCGTGGCGGGCCCGGCGCAAATGACGAGTTTCATGCCACCTCCAGCAACTCTTCCACGTCCAGGCGCAAGCCTTGGCGGAGTTTCTCCCGCAGCGCCGAGAGGGCGTCGTCCAAGCGGTTCACCCGCACCGAGACCGCCCGCTCGTCGTCGTTGATCGACAAGACCTTCGTCACGCGGCCGCCTTCCATAACGATGCGGAAATCGGAGTGCAAGGCGATCCGCGGATCGTGCGTTACGAAGATGAAGATCTTGCGGTACTCCCGCAGCAACTGGATGGCCCGGGTGCGATGGATGCCGGCGTTCTCCACCTCGTCGAGCAAGACCACCGGCGTGTCGCAAATGACTGTCGCGTCGGCGATCAACAGCGCGCGGGTCTGGCCGCCGGAAAGCTCCGTCATCCGATTGTCCAGGTCGATCGGCTCGCCGGTCAGCTTGTTGGCGAACTCGATGGTCTGGGCCACCAGTTTCGGCGATTCGCCGTTGTCGGTGCGGACCCGCGAGTGCGTCAGCAGGAACTCGCGCACCGGCAGGTCGGATAGAAACGTCGTGTGCTGGGTGATTAAGGCGATGGGGTTGCGGGCCGGGTTGTAACGGAACTCCGGCGGGGCGGGCTGATCGTTGATCAACACCTTCCGGCCCGTCGGCGTATCGCGGTCGGCAAACAGCTCCAGGTCGTTGATCAGCGTCGTCTTGCCCGAGCCCGTGGGCCCCACGATGCTGACTACCTGGCCCATCGTCAGGTCAATACGGTCAAAGACGTCCGGGCGGCCCTGCCGTCCATGTCCGCTAAGGATGGAAATCTTCTCAATCATGGTAAACTTACTCATCTAAGTTAGGGGACCGCCCGCCCTCAAATTGGCTAGAGCGGAATGGGATGGCATCGACGCAATTGCCGTGCCGGGAGGGGAGAATAAAGGATTAGGTGATTGGAGGTTATGGATTAGGGAAGAGATCGGGGGCTGGGGACCGGAAAACGGTCCTCTGCACGCTTGCGGTTTCGCACGCCCTATCACAGGCGCGCCGCCGAAGCCAGTGAAATGAGCTGGCTAGCCCGTGATATTTGCTTGCTATTCCGTGACATATCCAAGTGACATTCATCCGTTCCATTTGGTCATTTCTATCCGGAGGCTAACGCCTCCGGCTCCCTTCCCCCTTCCGCCCTCCGCCTTTACATTGTCCCCTTGCCCGCCGGGGTTCGCCTGCAAATAATGTTATTGACAGCGATAGCAGTTACAATTCGGTCCTGGTAGCGTGGCTGCGCTCGGGACAGCAGGAGGGGACAGGGCCGATGCGATTCGGGTCGAGCGGGTGGTTTTCTTCGCGCAAAGGCGCCAGGACGCACCTTGAGAGGACCTGCTGAGGCTTGCCTGGCGCCTTTGCGTATTCTTGCAATCGTTCTTGCCGGGAAGGTCAGGACGGAAACGCTTCGCTCTCCTGGCCGCTTCTCGCCCGGCAGACCCGGCGGTAGAATGAGCGCACTGCGGGGTTTGTCCTTTTCGCCCTGCCGGAGAACCACCAGAACCTTCAGAACAAGGGATCGCAGTTTATGACTCCCAAAGACGTGTTTCAGCAATCGGTCGAGTCCAGCCATGCTTTCCTGCGGGCCGAGCTCGGCGACCTGAGCGACGCCGACCTGCTGGTCCGTCCCGTGCCCGGCGCCAATCACATTGCCTGGCAGCTTGGGCACATGATCGCCGGGACAGACCGGATGCTGACGGCGCTGGGGCAGAAGGCGCCGGCGCTGCCCGAGGGCTTTCAGGCCGGTTATACCCGCGAGACCGCCGCGTCCGACGATCCGGCCAAGTTTCTGAAGAAGGCGGAATACCTTGCCCTGGCGGACCAAATGAAGGCCGCCTCGCTGGCCGCCATCGCCGCCACTCCGGACAGCGTCCTGGATGACCCCGGCCCGGAGGCGATGCGTCACTTTCTGCCTACGGTGGGCCGCGTGCTGGCCGCCTTGGGAGGGCACTGGCTGATGCACGCCAGCCAGTTCGTCGTCGTCCGTCGCAAGCTCGGCAAACCCCTGCTGTTTTGACGTGCCAAAGTCCCACTCTGCTTTCCGAAGGCGGTGAGGTGAGGGCGACTTGAGTCAGTTCGACCAACCGGCGCTGCTCTGCTCCTGCCGCGGGGCGCTGTTGAGTCTTGCGACGGGGCTCTTTCACGACCGTCGTGGGCGCCGCGGCCGCTCGCCCACCACGAAGGGACTCGCCGAGTTGCTGGCGGTCAGCCTCGGAATCCAATATCGGCTGCTGGTCGTGCTGTTGGCCGAGGCCCGGCGTCTCGGGCCCGCCTCCTCGGCGGCCTATCGCGCGATCGGGCTGGGCAAGCTCGCTCGGGAAATCGCCGCGGCGGTGGGGAGCGACCCGCGCCGCCTCGCCCGGCGCACTGCCGGCGCCTACTCCCCGAGCGGCGATTGCCTTTGGGGCCGGCTCGCGGGCCTGTTTGCCGCTTGGGACCAGGCAGTCCCCTGGGGCCTGCCCCCCCTGTCGCTCGACCGCGCCAAGCCTGTCGCCCGAAAGGGGAAGGTCCCTCTTGCCTTGCGTGTGCCTGATCGCTTCCTGGCCGCGGCCATCGACGCCTTGGCCCGATGCTGCGACCCGGCCAGCAGGAGGCTCGTCTTCCTCGATTATCGCGCGGCCGACGTTCGCCTCCTCGGCGCGATCCACGAAAGCCTGTCGCAGTGCAAGCTGCTCAGGGGCAGCGAAAAGGATGACGGGCTGCTGGTGCTCGTCCGCGACAGGGCCGGGCGGAAGGTCGCCGGTGCGTACTACACGCCGGACACAATCGTCCGCGAGATCGTTCGGGAGACGATCGGTCCGCTCGTAGACCGCAAGCTGGCCGCGACCGGTCGGCCGGGGCGCGAGGGCGACCTCCTGGAAGACCTGTTGGATTTCCGCGTGTTGGACCCGGCGATGGGCTGCGGATACTTCCTCCTGGCCGCGGCCGATTTCCTCAGCCAACGGCTGCATCGTTTTCTCGCCCGGCGCGGCCGCCGCATCGCCCGGCCGTTGCTGAAGCGTCGCGTCGTCGAGCATTGCCTGTACGGCGTCGATTTGGATCCCTGGGCCGTCGCCTTGGCCAAGGCCAGCTTGTGGCTGGACTCCGCCGTGCCGGGGGAAGAAGTTTTCCGGCTCGATCAGCACCTTCGCTGCGGCAATGCCCTGGTGGGCGCCACGCTGGACGAACTCGTCGACGGCGGCGGGTTCGACGCCGTGGTCGGCAATCCGCCCTACCGCGGCGTTCGCACGGGCACGATCGAACGGGCGTTGGCCGATTACGTCGTCGCCCGCTACGCCGCCGCCCGCCGCAACTGGGACCTGGCGGCCCTGTTCCTGGAAAAGAGCCTCGCGGTGGCCAAGAGGGAAGCGGCCTGCGGCTTCATCCTCCCCGCGCGGATCAGCACCAACCGCGACTTCTCCGCGGTGCGGGAATTGATCTTTGCCGCCGGCGGCCCCGCCACGGTGTTGGACTGTGGGGCAGCCTTCGCGGATCCCGCCGTGCTGGCCTCGATCGTCATCGTGGTCCGCCCGCCGTTGGGACCCTCGGTGCGTCTGGGGCGGCGCGAAGACGGCCATCGCCGAGAGACCTGGGAACTCCCGCGGGCGGTGCTCCAGTCGCTGCCCGATCGCCCGCTGTTCAGCACGCTCCGGCCGGAGGAAGTGCCGCTGTTCGACAAGCTGGGGCAGGCGCCGCATCGGCTGGGCCAGTTGGCCGCCATCTTTCGCGGCATGGAATGCGGCACCAATGATCCCCATATCGGCCGCCGGCGGCGGCCCGGCTGGCTGCCGATCATTTCCGGCCGCTCCGTCCACGAGTTTCGCATCGAGTCGCAGGGGCTGTTCATGCCGCCGGGATTGCCGCCGGCGGCCAAGTACAAGCGCCGCGAGCTGTTCGAGACCGTGCCGAAACTGCTGGTGCGCTTCGTGGCGCCGTATCCGGTGGCGGCCGTGGATCTGCAAGGCTGCCTGAACTGCAACACGGTCTACAATATCCTCCTGCACTCTCCTTCGCCCGAGGCGTATGCGGCCCTGGCGTGCCTGTTGAACAGCCGCCCGCTGCGGTGGTGGTTCGCACGGGCCTTCAACAGCGAGGAACGCCTCTTCCCCCACATCCAGAAGTACCAACTGCAACAGATTCCCCTGCCGGCGCTGGACGGCACGAACCGGCACGTCGCCGAACTGGCCCGGCTGGGTCAAGCGGCCGCCGCTGGCGGCACAATCGACCGCGAGGCCATCCATACGGCGTGTTTGGGGGCCCTCGGTCTGGAAGGGCTTTGGGGCAAGGTGGACGGCGGAAGACGGAAGGGGGAAGGAAAGAAAGGGATTGTGGATTAGGGACTGGGAATTCGAAGGGGCGGAAGCGGCTGCGGTCATTCCCCAGCTCTTCCTGCCCCCTTCCGCCCCTCCGCCTTCCGCCTTTATCCTTCCGCCCTCCCCCTTCCGCCTTGTCTCGGGCGGGATTTCCGATTAGGATGGTTAAAGGTTCTGCCGATGTAAGCTTACTGAACTTCCAATTTTCCCCATTTTCACGAGGATTTTCTGAATGCCATTTTCCTTCCCTCCCGCTGGTCGCCGCCTTGCGACCGCCGTGTTGTCGCTGACGTTGATTCTTCCGGGGCTTTGCACGGCGGTATGGGCCGATCCGGTGGGGCCGAGTCCGGCCGACCACAATGTGACCTTGGCCGTCACTGGGGCGCTGCCGCATAAGCATTTGCTGCGGCACCCCCTGGACGCGGAGATTTCGCGGCGCTGCTTCAAGACGTATCTGCGCGACCTGGACCCGATGAAGCTTTATTTCTATCAGTCCGACATCGACACTTTTTCGAAGTCGCGCGACCTGCTCTGCGAAGAGGCCCAGCAGGGCGACATCACCTTTGCGTACACGGTGTTTCGGACCCTCCTGGCGAGGGTGGACGAGCGGGTCAAGACGATCGACGAGTTGCTCAAGGCGCCGCAGGACTTCACGGTCGACGAGAAAATGGCGATCGACAAGGACGTGACCGTCTACGCGAAGACTCCGGCCGAGGCCCAAGACCGCTGGCGGAAGCGGATCAAGTTCGACCTGCTGTTGCTCAAGGCCGACAAGACCGACCCCAAGAAGGACCCCTTCGAGGGGAAGACGCCGCAGCAGCGGTTGACGCAGCGCTATCATAGTTTCGCCAAGCGCATGCACCAGACCAGCAGCGACGAGTTGCTGGAGATGTATCTTACCTCGCTGACGACGTCGCTGGACCCGCACACCGACTACATGTCGCCGGGCACGGTGGAGAACTTCGATATCCTGATGCGGCTGAAGCTGGAAGGGATCGGGGCTTCGCTGCAGGGCGCCGACGGCTACACGGTGGTGAAGAAGATCATCCGCGGCGGGGCCGCCGAGAAGGAAGGCCATCTCAAGCTGGAAGATAGAATCCTCGCCGTGGCCGAGGGCGATAGCGGCGAGTGGATCGACGTCGTCGACATGAAACTCAACGACGTGGTGAAGTTGATCCGCGGCAAGCCGGGGACGGTGGTCCGCCTCCAGGTCCTCCCCATGCACAGCACCGACCGGAAGACCATCCGCATCACCCGCGCCCAGATCGAGTTGAAGGAAAGCGAGGCCCAGGGCAAGGTCTTCGACGCCGGCCGCAAGGCCGACGGGCAGCCCTACAAGATCGGCGTCATTGACCTGCCCAGTTTCTACATGGACATGGAGGCGGCGCGACGGAACGACCCCGACTACAGGAGCACCACCCGCGACCTCCGCCGCATTCTCGAAGAATTCAAGGACAAGGGCGTCGACGCCGTGGTCATCGACCTGCGCAACAACGGCGGCGGCGCGCTGAACGAAGCGATCCACTCGACCGGGCTGTTCCTCGACGACGGGCCGGTCGTCCAGGTCAAGGACGCCGACGGCAACATCATCCGCTACCCCGACCGCGACCCCGCCATGGAGTGGGCCGTTTGGAGGGGACCGCTGGTCGTGATCACCAATAAGTTCAGCGCCAGCGCCAGCGAGATCTTCGCCGGCGCCATCCAGGACTACGGCCGCGGACTGATCATCGGCGACCATTCCACCCACGGCAAGGGCACCGTGCAAAGCCTGGGCCCGATCAGCGAGATGCTCTTCGGCGTGCCCAATGCACCGCAAATGGGCGACCTGAAGATCACCGTGCAACAGTTCTATCGCCCCTGCGGCGACAGCACGCAGAAGCTGGGCGTGCTGGCCGACGTCGAGCTCCCCTCACTCACCACGCACCTCGACGTGGGCGAGGCCGATCTCGATTATCCCGTCGCCTTCGATCGCGTCGCGTCGCTCCCCTTCCACCGCTTCGACTACGTCAGCCCCCCCTCGGTCGCTCAACTCCGCCGCCTCTCCGAGCAGCGCTGCGCCGCCTCGGAAAAATTCCGCAAGGTCGCACGCGACATCGCCCTGTACAAGGAGCAAAAGGCCAAGAAGTACGTGACCCTCAACGAGGCCAAGTTCCTCAAGGAGCGTGCCGAGCTGGACGTCGATAAGGAAGAAGGTGATGCCATGGAGAAGCTGAACGAGCCCAGCGAAGGCATCAAGCGCGACTACTATCTCGACGAGGTCCTGGCGATCACCGCCGACTATCTCGGCGGTCTGAAGCAAGTGGCGAAGGCGAACTGAGGAGTAAGGCGGAGGGCGGAAGGGCGAAGGCGATGCCCAACCTACCTGCTCTCCTCCGTCGTCTGGGCGGCAAACCGCAAGAGCACGCTTCCTCCGGCGGCGGTCGCCGGTGAGAGCTTCAACTCCAGCCGCACGCCGTGCGGCAAGAGCTGGGCCGTGCGGATCCGCGCCGGCGGACCGCCGAGTTGCTCCAGCGACAACTCCGGCGTCCGGCAAAACGGCGGACAGAACGCCACGTGGACCACGCCGGACCGTTGACCGGCCGCCAGCCGCAGTCGCAACCATCCGCTCAGCCGTTGAGAGCCGTCGGCGTCCTGGCTCAAGGTAAGCCTTTGCAAGACGTTTTCCGCCGGGACGGCGTCTTCTTCCTCGCCGAGGGCCGCCGCGCCTCTCATCCCTGCGACCATGCTTCGCGCGTCGCCCGAATCCCTGCTCCTTCCGTCTGGCCCGTCCACGCGGAGGCGGCGTGTCTGCTGGGCATCCCGCCGCCGATGGCCCCGGCGTCGCCCGGGAAGGAGCAGTCTTCCCCAAGCCCAGCCCTCTTCCCCGGCCAGGATGGCCCAGAACGCCAGCAGTCCGCTGCCGGCGGCGCCGCGGACGCAAAGGGCGATTCCCAGCAGCAGCACCGCTGCCGAAAGGAGGAGGTTCCAGCCGGCCCTTGGCCGCCCGCTGCGGGCCAGCGCCGCCAGGGCGGCTACCGAGGCCGCCACCAGCACCATGGCCGCCGGCGTCAGTGGATGGCTCAATGCCCCCGCCAACCGTCGCCAGCCGACCAGCACGGCCGCCAAAGGAAGGATAAAGGATAAAGGATAAAGGATAAAGGCGGAAGGCGGAGGGCGGAGGGCGGAAGCACACGCTTCTGTTCCCTCCTTCATCCTTGATCCTTCATCCTTCATCCTTGTTTACTACCTGCTTGCCGTCGCCAGGCCGGCCGCTTCGGCCAACTCGGCGGTGCGGTGGGTCTTTTCCCAGGTGAATTGCGGCTCGCTGCGTCCGAAATGCCCGCCCGAAGCGGTCAGACGGTAGATCGGCCGGCGGAGATCGAGATAGCGGATGATGCCGCTGGGAGTGAGGGGGAACAATTCCCGCACCAGTTCGCAGAGCCGCTGATCGTCCAGCCGTCCGGTCCCTTCGCTGTCGACCAGCACGCTCACCGGATCGGAAACACCGATGGCATAGGCCAACTGGACTTCGCAGCGCTCGGCCAGCCCGGCGGCGACGATGTTCTTGGCGACGTGCCGGGCCATGTAGGCAGCGCTGCGGTCGACCTTGGTGGGATCCTTGCCGCTGAAGGCCCCGCCGCCATGGCGGGCCCAGCCGCCGTAGGTGTCCACGATGATCTTTCGCCCGGTCAGCCCGCAATCGCCCAGCGGCCCGCCGACGACAAACCGCCCCGTGGGGTTGACGTGATAGGTGAGCTTGCCGTTGAGCAAGTCCGCCGGCAGCAGCGGCTTGACGATCTGCTCGATGACGTAGCGGCGAATCTCCGCGTGGCTCACCTCGGGACAATGTTGGGTGGAAACCACCACGGTGTCGATCCGCACCGGCCGGTGCCCTTCGTACTGGACCGTCACCTGGCTCTTGCTGTCAGGACGCAGCCAAGGCACTTCCTTCTTGAAGCGGGCGGCGGTCAGGCGATTGAGGATCCGATGGGCCAGGGCGATCGGCAACGGCATCAGCTCCGGCGTGTCGTTGCAGGCGTAGCCGAACATCAGGCCCTGGTCGCCCGCCCCGATCTCCTTGCCGGCGGCCTGGTTGTCGTCCACTCCCATGGCGATGTCCGGACTCTGGCGATCCAGCGAAAGCATCACCGCGCAGGTGTCGGCGCAAATCCCCATGGTGTCGTCCGTATAGCCGACGTCGCGAATCACTTGCCGCACCACGTCGGAGTAATTGACGACGGCCTTGGTGGTGATTTCGCCGGCCACCATCGCCATGCCCGTGGTCACCAGCGTTTCGCAGGCCACCCGGCTCATCTTGTCCTGCTCGATCAGCGCGTCGAGGATGCCGTCGGAAATCTGATCGGCGAGCTTATCGGGGTGCCCCATGCTGACCGATTCGCTGGTGAATAAGAAGTTGCCCTGAGCCACGAAAGAATCCTCCTAGAGCTTGGTAAGTACGAAAGGCTCATTATAAGCGGTTTCGGCTTGGGAAACAACGGTTTTTCGTCCAGCCGCGGCAAGAACGAGGTTCAGGCGGCGATCCGCCCCGCGACCGACAACGGCGGCTGCTCTTTGTCTACCAGGGCACTTAACAATTCCCAGGTCCGGCCCGTCGCGCCAAGCTGCTCCAGCACCAGGTTTTGCGCCCGCTGGCCCAAAGCGGCGGCATAAGCCGGTTCCTCCAGGCAGCGGCGGACGAAGCGGGCCAGATCGTCGCCGTCGGCCACGACCACGGCCGCGTCGCGGGAGAGCATGGCGGCCACAATATCGCGGAAATTCCGCGTGTTGGGGCCGAAGCAGACGGCCGCCCCGTAGGCCGCCGGCTCGATCATGTTTTGCCCGCCGCGATCGCCCAAGCTCCCTCCCACAAAGGCGACCTGTGCGATGCCCCACCACGCGCCCAATTCGCCCACCGCGTCGACCAGCAGGACCCGCGCCGCCGGGTTCGGGCCGGTCCGCTCCAACGCGCTGCGGCGCTGCCAGGCCACCCCCGCGGCGTCCAGCAGCCGGGCCGCCACCTCGAAGCGATCCGGATGCCGGGGAACCAGCACCAGCCGCAGTTTCGGCCAGGAGGGCTGCAACCGCCGGAACACCTCCAGCACCACGGCTTCCTCGGGCTCCTGCGTGCTGCCGGCCAGCAGCACGACGTCGTCGGCGTCCAATCCGGCCAGCGCCGCCAGCCGCCGCGTGGCCGGATTGCGCCGATCGATTGCCGCGCCGTCGTACTTCATCGAACCGGTCACGAAGAGCGAGCGCGGATCAGCGCCCAGGGCAAGGAATCGCTCGGCATAGGCGGCGTCTTGCACGGCCAGCAGGTCGATCTGCCGCAGCAGCGCCGCGGCCAGCGGGCGGATCCGCCGATAGCCGGCGAAGCTGTGCTCGCTCAGCCGCCCGTTGATCACCGCCACGCGGGCGCCGCCGCGGCGGGCCGCCCGCACCAGGTTCGGCCACAGCTCCAACTCCGCCAGCACCAGCAGGTCCGGGCGAATCCGCCGCATGGCCGCCCCGACCGCCCAGGTGAAGTCCAGCGGGCAGTAGAAGACGCTCAGCCGCGGGTATTTCTTCTTTGCCAAGGCCATGCCGGTCATGGTGGTGGTGGAGACGACGCACTCCCAATCGGGCCGCTCCGCCGCGACGACGCGCAGCAACGGGGCCAGCAGGTTGACTTCGCCGACGCTGACCGCGTGCAGCCAGACGCATTTGCGGCCGGAGGTCCGCCGCGGCACCAGACCGAGGAATTTTTCGGCGTAGCCCTCGCGGTATTTGCCCTTGCGCACGGCCTGCAGCACCAGCCAGGGCAAGGCGGCCAGGATGAGCAACAAATAACCGACGTTCAGCAGATAGGGCATCGCGGGATTCCTTTCCCTGAGTTGGGGGCACCACGCGGCCTCAGCCGCCCTTCCGCGCCAAGTACAGCTTTTCCACGGCGACAGCGAGTTTAACGGTCTCTCCGTTGCTGTCCCATTCCCAGAACTGCCAGCCGCTTACGCCCTGCCCCTCTCCCTTCCCCTGCGCCGCGCGCCCGGCTGCGGAGGGTGTGGCGTACGATTTGCCCTCGAAAATGATGGCCCCGCTCTCCAGCACTTCGGCTTCCAGGTCTTTGCCCTTGTATTGCGCGGTCAATTTGAGCGGTGGCTTGAGGACTCCAGCTTCAATGAGGTCCTTCAGGGTAAGGCGCCGCGTTTCCCATGCTTTTCGGGCCGCGGCACCGGCGTCTCTTTCGGCCCCCGGGGAGCCGTTCAACAACTGCTTCGTTTGCACAGACACTTTCTGCTTCGCGGGCACGCGGCTCGTCTCGGCTCCGTCGCCGGCAGCGAAACCCCCTGCCTGCCTTTCACCGGCGCGATCCAATGCCATGGTCACCATCTGCTGTTTCGCCCATTCGTGAATCGCGCTGCACAAGATCGGCTTCCACTCCGCCAGCACGGCCGCGGTGAGGTTGCGGTCCTCGAAGTTCTGGATGGCGAGCTTTACGAAGTCGGGCGAAGGCTCCAAGAGCCGAGCCAGCTCCGCGACCAGGAGACTTTGGCGGCGATTCTTCCTGGCAAACGTCTTGACGAGTTCCGGCTTGAACTCAGTCCGCTGCAGGATGGCCAATAACTCGTAGGGGACGACGTCGTCCTTGAGGATATCCCACTTCAGAAACGGCTCCTTGTCCATGATGTGTTCGCAGTCCAAGTCGGTGAAGAAGCGCCACTCCACACCGGTTGTCAGGATGCCGAGCTTCACGGACGGCTGCCCCTTGGCAAAGTAATCACCGAGTTGCTCGTCGTAGTTGCCGATGCTTTTTCCGACGGCCTTGGCTTCGACGAGGAACGCCAGGGAACCGTCGACGCAAAACGCCCAGTCCACCGGCTTGACCGACCGCCGCTCACCGAAGTCAACCTTGTATTCCGGTTTGCACTCGTTCGGGTCCGCCATGTCATAGCCGAGAACGGCAAGCAAAGGCACAGCCAAGGCCGCTTTCGTGGCCGCCTCATTGTCCCGACATGAGTCAAAACGTTCCTTGACGTTCTTCACGTACTGTTCGATTTGCTCTTTCATGCCTTCCCCCGACAAATTTGGAAGCGTGCCGTCAGACTTTCTCTTCGGCCCCCGGCTTGGGCTTGGACGGTCTCACGAGCCGATTGGCGTATTGTTGCTCCTGGAGCGCCAGGTAGTATTCCACCAGTTTCCGCGGGTCATGCCCACATTTCTCGGAGATTCGGTGTCTTGCTTCGCGGATACGGGCGATGGTTGGATCGGGAAGCATTTTAGCGTTCCTTGGCGAGCAGTCCAACAGCCAATAACGGTCTCGATTTGAACCAGTGGACGCTACCCACCCCCCGGCTACCACGCCTCCAACTTCAGGCCCTCGACGTAAGTAAAATGGTTATCGCGTGAAACGAGGACCAATCCGTGCTGTCTCGCGGCGGCAGCGACCCAAAGGTCGTTCTCGGGAATCGGCCGCCCCTGGAGGCGCAGTTCGTTTCTAATCAAGCCGTACTCAAATGCGGTGCCAGCGTCGTTTTCAAGGAGGACAGCTTCCGTCAGCAACCGGTTTATCCGTCTCAGGTTCTCATCCACCCGGCGTGATTTCTGGGCCCCATAATACAACTCGCCGAGCACAACCACGGATATTAACACTCTCGGCCCAAGTGCCATGTGCTCGCAAATGGCGCTGTCGCGCGCAAACAGCGCCGTCACGACATTGGTGTCAAGCAGAAATCTACCATTCACCGGGCTCGATCCTTTCACAGTCCTCGTCGATTGACTGAAGGAACTCCTGCGCCTCGTCGGGAGTCATCATTCCGGCGAACTGGAGCAGCCTTTCCCCCGGCACGCCCTGAGGCGCCGACTCGGCCAGCGCGCGGGCGAAGTCGAGCACGCGCTGCTGCATGGCCGAAGGAAGTTGCTCCACTTCCTTCAGAAGATCGTCTTGCAGCGACCTTTCAATCATTGCGGTTCTCCCCGATAGGTTGCTGTCCGCCCTCACTTCCGCATGCAGCAGTTCTTGAACTTCTTGCCGCTGCCGCAAGGGCAGGGATCGTTGCGGCCCACGCGCTGCTGGCGGTTGCGGATCGGCTGCGGCTTGTGGTCTGTCTGCGTCCCCTCGATGGCCTCCCGTTGCTGCTGGGCGATGCCCCCGGCCGCCGAGCTGTCCTCGTGGATCGCTTCCGTCTCCTTCCAGGTCGAGCCCACGAACCCCTCGTCGAGTTGCTCCATGCGGAAGACCAGGTCGGTGACGCGCTCGCCGATCGACTCCCACATCTGCCCGAAAATCCGCATCCCCTCCCGCTTGAATTCCACCTTGGGATCGACCTGGGCGTAGCCGCGCAGGCCGACGCTGCTGCGGAGGTGATCCATCGTCAGGAGGTGGTCCTTCCAGGCCACGTCGAGCAGTTGCAGCACCAGTTCCCGCTCCATCCGCCGCATCTCCGGGCGATACAGTTCCTCGACGGCCGTGGTGAGCTGGTTCTGGAGGGCTTCCGGCGCCAAGCCGGCCATCTTTTCCGGAGGGAGATTGAGTTTCAGCCGCTCCGCCGCCCACGCGGAGAGCGACTGGAGCCGCCCCTGGTCGAAGGCGTCGCGCAACGCGTTGGACGAAGGTGTTTCGCCGCTGTAGGCCTGCCCCAGCCGCGAGTCCGCCTCGGCTTGGAGCTTGCGGCCGATCTCGCTGTACTGCCGGCTTTGCTCGACCAGCACCGCGCGGATCTCGTCCCGCTGCTTGTTCTTCAGGTCCTCCAGATCGAGGTCCACCTCGAATCGCTGCCGCACCCAGGCCACCAGTCCCTCCCGATCGTAGCGCTTGTGGCCAGCCGGGTCGCGGGTGGTGAAGTGCGAGAGACCGGCCATCACCGGGTACTCGATCTCCTTTTCATAGTAGGCCGCTTCGGCGCGCTGGCGGACCAGGTCCTTCATGGCCGCGGGCTCCAGATCGGCCAGTTCCTCCGGCGTCAGGGCGACGTTGAACTTGTAGCGGACCCAGGCGCAGGCCGACTTCAGGCCGAAGTCGGCCGCCAGGAAGGCCGTGCCCCCTTCGAGGTCCACCTTGCGGAGCGCCTCGCGGGCCTTCTCGATCAGCAGCTCGCCCACCCCCTCGCGGCCGACCTGCTTCAGATCGCGGTCCCGCAGGCTCAGGTGCCAGCAGGCGTTGGCCATTTTCGCCATCGCCTCCCAGTTCCACTCCCGCGGATCGGCCTCGTCGGGGAGGTTCTCTTCGATGGCGTCGAGCACCTGGCCTTCGACCTTGCGCTCGGCCTGGTCCAGGGCGTGACCCGAGGCGGCCTGGAAATCCATGCCGCGGAAATCGCGGGCCTCGAACTCCACTCCCATCTCCTTCCCCGCCCACTCGGCAAAGGTCTCCGTGCCGTAATCCCGCGCCAGGCATTGATCGAAGTGCCGGGCGATCTGCTCGTGGATCATGTCGAGGACGAGCCGCTTGCAGTTGCCGCCGTCGAGGATCCGCTGCCGGTAGCCGTAGACTCGCTTCCGCTGCTCGTCCATCACCTCGTCGTATTCGAGGAGGTTCTTGCGGATGTCGAAGTTGCGCTCTTCGACTTTTTTCTGGGCCCCCTCGATGCGCCGCGAGACCATGCGGCTTTCGATCGCCTCGCCCTCCTTCATGCCCAGCCGGGTGAGCACGTTCTTCACCCATTCGCCGGCGAAGATCCGCATCAGGTCGTCTTCCAGGGAGAGATAAAAGCGACTGCTTCCCGGATCGCCCTGGCGGCCGCAGCGGCCGCGAAGCTGCAAGTCGATGCGGCGGGCCTCGTGGCGCTCGCTGCCGATGATGTGCAGCCCGCCCATCGCCGCCACCTCGCGCCCCTCCGCCTTGGTCTGCTCGCGGGCCTCGATCTCGTTGACCAGCGTGTCCCACTCGTCGTGGGGCACCTCCAGCCGCGTGGGATACTTCTCCTGCAACAGCGCCCAGGCCATCGCGTCCGGGTTGCCGCCGAGGATGATGTCGGTGCCGCGGCCGGCCATGTTCGTGGCGATGGTCACGGCGTTCTTGCGGCCGGCCTGGGCCACGATTTCCGCCTCGCGGCGATGATGCTTGGCGTTGAGCACCTGGTGCTTCACGCCCCGGCGGTCCAGGAGACCGGAGATCAGTTCGCTCCGCTCGATCGAGACCGTGCCCACCAGGATCGGCCGCCCGCGGCGCTCGATCTCGCGGATCTTGTCGCGGGGGATCGACTCCTTGTCGCGGCTGTCGCGGGGAATGAACTGAAGGGGGCCGCTCTTATCGCCGTTCTCGCCGCCTTGGCTGGCGATCTGGCCGAGGAGGAGTTGCCCGTCGGCGGTCTCGATGGCGTCCCACTTGTGCAGGCGCTCGATCTCGTCGGCGATGGCCGCGTATTTCTCCCGCTCGCTGCGGTAGATCACGTCGGGATGGTTCAAACGCCGTAGGGGTTTGTTGGTGGGGATGGAGATGACGTCGAGCTTGTAGATCTTCCAGAATTCGCTGGCCTCGGTCATGGCCGTGCCGGTCATGCCGCAAATCTTGTCGTAGAGCTTGAAGAAGTTTTGCAGGGTGATGGTGGCCAGGGTCTGGTTTTCTTCCTTGATGCGGACGCCTTCCTTGGCCTCGACCGCCTGGTGCAGGCCGTCGCTCCAGTTGCGCCCCGGCATCAGTCGCCCGGTAAACTCGTCGACGATCACCACCTCGCCCTCGTCGTTGACCACGTAGTTGACGTCGCGCTTGTAGAGGTGATGGGCCTTCAGGGAGTTGTCGATCAAGTGGGGCCATTCCATGTGGCCGGCCGTGTAGAAGCTCTCCACCCCCGCCAACTGCTCCGCCGTCCGCACCCCCTCGTCGGTCAGGTGGGCCGTGTGCTCCTTCTCGTTCACCTCGAAGTCGCCGCCCTTGCGCAACTGCCGGGCGATGCGGTCGGCGCGGGCATAGCGGGTGACATCGTCGTGCGCGGGACCGGAGATGATCAGCGGCGTCCGCGCCTCATCAATGAGGATGTTGTCCACCTCGTCGATGATCGCGAAGTGCAGCGGCCCCTGCACCTGCTGGGCCTCCTTCGGATAGCGGTCGTCGCCGCGGGCCGCCGGCCGCATGTTGTCGCGGAGGTAGTCGAAGCCGAACTCGTTGTTCGTGCCGTAAGTGATGTCGCAGGCGTAGGCCCGCTGCCGCTCGGCCGTGGGCATGTCGCTCTGGATCGCCCCGACCGTCAACCCCAGCGACGTGTACAGCGGGTTCATCCATTCCATGTCGCGGCGGGCGAGGTAGTCGTTGACCGTCACCACGTGGACGCCCTTCCCTTCCAGGGCATTCAAATACGCCGGCAGCGTGGCCACCAGGGTCTTGCCTTCGCCGGTGACCATTTCGGCAATGGCCCCGCTGTGGAGCACCATGCCGCCCATCAACTGGACGTCAAAGTGGCGCATGCCCAGGTTCCGCCGCCCCGCCTCGCGGCAGACGGCGAAGGCCTCCGTGAGCACGTCGTCGAGCGTTTCGCCGCTGGCGAGACGTTGGCGGAACTTCGCCGTTTGTTCGGCCAACTCGGCGTCGGTCATGGCCTGGTATTTCGACTCCAGGGCCCCGATAGCGGCGACCTGCGGCCGCAGTTTCTTCAGATACCGGGCGTTGGACGAGCCGAACAGCCCGGTCAACGACCGCTCGACCGCCCGTCCGAAGCCGCCGAAGACTTCGCCGAGGACATCCCAAATTTGTGTAAGAATCTCTTCCATGGGGTCTAGTAAGAGGGCCGGGCGTCCAGGCAAGACGGGTAGAAACGCCCGAATGTACCTATTATTCTACGCTTGGTCAAGAAGGATAGTCCATGAAATGCCCCCCTGGGGTGATTGGCAGGCTCGAAAACAACCAAAGTAGGTGGCATGTCTGGCAGAACGACGCTGCTTCGCGAAAATAGGACTCTGTCTCGCAGCAACCCTCAACGACGGCGGCCGCGACCGATCGGCGGCGCCCGTCGGCTCGCCTATAATTCAGCACCCCTGGTCCCTAGCCCCCGGCCCCTGGCCCCTGAAATTTCCCCTTGCCCCACGCCCTCCTGCACCACGATTTCGCCGGCCAACTGGTCTTCCTCGGCTCGGGCACCTCGCACGGCGTGCCGCAGATCGGCTGCGGCTGCGCCACCTGCACCAGCGCCAATCCCAAGAACCAGCGGACCCGCTGCAGCGTCGCCCTCGGCCTGCCCGAGGGAAATCTCCTCATCGACACCCCGCCCGAGATGCGCAGCCAGTTGGTCCGCGAAGGGATCGGCCTGATCCATGCCGTGCTCTACACGCACCAGCACGCCGACCACCTCTTCGGCCTGGACGACCTGAGGATTTTCTCCCAGTACCTCGGCAGCGACTTGCCGGTCTTCTGCGACGCGGCCGTCGAGGAGCGCATCCGTAAAGTCTTCGACTATGCCTTCGACCCGGCGACGCGGCAGTATCCCGCCGGCGGCGTGCCGCGGCTGGTCTTTCGGCCCCTCGGCGGCGAGCCCTTCGAGGTGCTGGGCGCGGGCGTGGTGCCTATCCCCTTGCACCACGGCCGCTGCGACGTGCTGGGATTCCGCTTCGGCAACGTGGCCTATTGCACCGACACCAACGGCATCGAGCCGGCCAGCATGGCGCTTTTGCAGGGGCTGGACGTGCTGATTTTGGATGCCTTGCGGCGGCGGCCGCACCCCACGCATTTCAGCCTCGACGAGGCGATTGCGGTGGCCCGGCAACTGGCCCCGCGACGGACGCTCTTCACGCACGTCTGCCACGACCTGGAGCACGAAGAGACCAACGCGAGTCTTCCCCCGGACATGGAGTTGGCCTATGACGGCCTCCGCCTGCCGCTGACTTTGGGGTAACCGGTCGGGCTACAAACAAGACTCGCGCAGAGACGCAGGGGCGCAGGGGAAAAGTGTTGTGTGGTCAGGGTTCTTCGAGGCCCTTGACCATGCACGTGGCGCCATCTTTCATCAGGGTTCCGCCGGGATTCAACAGCTTATCCTTCCTCCTCTGCGTCTCGGCGTCTCTGCGCGAGAGTCCTTTGTTTTCGGGCCGGATCCGGTTATACTTTTGTTATGGTCGACGCCTCGCAAGAAAAGCCCCGCCGCTGGCTCCGCCTCACGCCGGAGCGCTGCGTACTGTTGGTGCTGCTGCTGGAGGGTTTTCTCATTCTGTCCGAGCTTTTTCAGTGGTTCGCCTTCGACCGGCTTAAGGGCCGGACGATGCTGCTTGGGATGGCGAGCGTGGGGCTGTCGATCATCCTGATGTTCCTCTGGTTCCTCGCCGCGGTGCTCTTTCGGCTGCGATTCCAATTCACGATCCGCTCATTGCTCCTGTTGACCTTGGTTGTCGCCATCCCTTGCAGTTGGCTGGCGGTGGCGAGGCAGGAGGCGAGGAGGCAGCGGGAGGCGGTCGCAGAGATTGAGAGGGCCGGCGGGCGCGTTTACGCGTGGCCCGAGCCGGCTTGGCTGAGAGAGTTGCTGGTAGACGACCTGTTCACGAACGTGACGGAGGTCGATTTTGCCAACTCAGAAATTGGCGACGCCGGGCTGGAGCACCTCAAGGGATTGCCCCAGCTCCAGGTGCTTTACCTCACCGACACCAAAGTCAGCGATGCCGGGATGGAGCACGTCAAGCAATTGCCTCAGCTCCAAGTGCTGGGACTCGGCGGCACCAGGATCACCGACGCGGGGCTGGAACACCTCAAGGGAGTGGCCCAACTCGGATGGCTCGACCTCAGGGGCACCAAGGTCAGCGACGCCGGACTGGAACACCTCAAAGGGTTGACCAAAATCTTTTCGCTCAACCTCAGAGGCACTGCGGTCGGCGACGCCGGGCTGGAACACCTTAAGGGGATGGCCACAATCTCTGGGCTCGACCTTAGTTCTACTGCGCAGGATTACGGCCACTTACAGCGTACAAGGTTTTTCAGATAGATGCCCAATTGTCGCAGTTTCTTTCGCGTTCGCTTGATGTGGCATCGCCGTGCCGTCGCGTTGCGTTGTTG
>JBKQVT010000195.1:0-5999 GCA_052139835.1 Thermoguttaceae bacterium | reverse complement strand
TCCGGCCGGCCGATGAAGAACTGGTGGCCGTTCTTGTTCTATTGAAGCAGGGCCCCCTTAGGACCGGCGAAGCAATCACTCGGGGACTGTCCCGATTTTCGTTCGACGAAAATGGGACTGTCCCCCTGGGTAGCGCGACAGTTATTCTTTCGTCGGTCCTTAGGGATGGAGGATGATGTAGGGAGGAGGAAGGCGCCTGGCTCGGATACCTTAAAATCCCCAAATTCTCTCGGAGGCACGTATGGCAACGCAAAGCCCGGCAAACACCGACAGCATGACGCGAACCCTGATCGGCGCCGTGGGCGTGCTGCTGTCCCATGCCTTCGCCTTGGCCATCCTGCTGATGGTCTTGCAGAAGGTCGTCCCCCAGTACATGCGGATCTTCGAGACCCACAAGATCGCCTTGCCGGACATAAGCAAGTGGGTGCTGCTGTTGTCCGATGGGGCGGTACACTGGGGCTATCTCCTGGTGCCCGCCTTGGTGCCGGACGCGATCGTCTACCTCCTCCTGGCCAGATTGGGCCCGAAGTTCGACTGGCTCGCGTCGGTCTGGGCGTACCTGATCCTGTTGGGCACGATTCTGCTGCTGGGCGTGGTGGCGGTGGCCGTGTACGTGCCCTTGCAGCAGGTGTTGCCTGCGCGATAAGAGGCGGTGCTCTCGCACGCTCAGTCCGGGGCTTTCCCCACCGGACGCAGCCGGCGGGCGTGGGGCATTCCGCCGGCAAAGCGTGGGAGCGGCGCCGCCAAACCGCCGGGATAAACCCGGCGGCTCGCTGCTTTCCCTCCGCCTTCCGCCTTTAGTCTTCCTCTTCTTCCTTCACCTGGGCCTTGGCGATGATCTCCTGCTGCACGTTGCCCGGCACCACGTCGTAGTGGCTGAACTCGAGGGCGTAGCTCCCCTGGCCGCCGGTGATGCTGGAGAGGCTGCGGGCGTAGGTGGTCACTTCGGCCAGGGGGACCTCGGCGATCACGGTCTGCAGGTCGCCGCCGGCGGAGTCGATGCCCAGCACGCGGCCGCGGCGGCCCGACATGTCGCTGTTGATGTCGCCCACCTTGGTGCTGGGCACGGTGATCTCGATCTTCACGATCGGCTCCAGCAGCGCCGGCTTGGCCTGCTGGAAGACGTTGCGGAAGGCCATCGAGCCGGCGGTCTTGAAGGCCTGTTCCGAGCTGTCCACGGGGTGGTGCTTGCCGAAGTGGACCTCGACGCAGACGTTCTGCACCTTGTAGCCGGCGATCACGCCGCGCTCGATGCGGTCCTTGAAGCCCTTTTCGATGGCCGGCAGGAAGTTGCTGGGGATGGTGCCGCCGACCACCGAGTCGATCCAGACGAAGTTGTTGTCCGCGTCGTAATGATAGGCTTTCAAGGAGGGGAAGCGGGACTTGACCGCCCACTCCTCGATGTTCACGTCCTTGGGCAAGGGGAACATGCGGATGTGGACCTCGCCGAACTGGCCCCGCCCGCCCGTCTGCTTCTTGTGACGATAGCTCCCCTCGGCGTTGATCTGGATGGTTTCGCGGTAGGGGATCTTGGGCTCGCGGGTGTCCACCTCGACCTTGTCGCGGCGCTTGAGCCGCTCGCGGAGGATCTGCAAGTGCAACTCGCTCATCCCCGTGGCCACCATCTCCTTGGTCTGCGCGTCGCGGTCGATGCGGAAGGTGGCGTCCTCCTGGCAGATCTTGTTCAGCGCGCCGGAGAGCTTGGTCTCGTCGCCGCGGCTCTTGGGCGTGACGGCCAGACCGACCATCGGCGATGGGAAGGGGATGGGCGGCATCGTCAGCTCGCCCAGCGTCATGCCGGTCCGCAGGTCTTCCGTCTTGATCACCGCCACGATCTCGCCGGGTCCGGCGTCGTCGATGGGCTGCGTCTCGTTGGCCTGCACGCGGAAGAGTTGGGCCAGCTTGAGCCCTTTGCGCAAGCCGGTGGCCGGCACCGTCTCGTCCTTCTTCAGCGTGCCCGAGTAGACGCGGATGAAATTGATCTTCTGCACGAAGGGGTCGATGCGGGTCTTGAACACCTGGGCGACCAGCGGCGCGGAGGCGTCGGCCTGGAGGGCGACCGGCTCGCCGGCCGCGTTGGCGGCCGTCCGCGCGATCAGCTCCGGCGTGGGCACGCAGGCGGCCAGCGTGTCCATCAATTCCGGCAGTCCCACGCCGGTCTTGGCGGAGACGCAGAGGATGGGAATCAGCGCCCCGCTGGCCACCGCCCGCTGGATCAAGCGCGGCAATTCCTCGGCCGTCGGCGGCGTGCCCTCGAAATAGCGCTCCATGACGGCCTCGTCGACCTCGATGATCGATTCCAGCAGCGACTGGCTCAGCTCGGCCGGATCGACCAGGGCGCCGGCCGTGTCGGCGGGCGGGCTGAGCACGCTGGCCACGCCGCGGAAATCGGCCCCCTGGCCCAGCGGCACGCTGAGCAGCCGGCAGGCCTTGCCGAACATCTCCTGGATGCTCTCCAGCAGGGCGGGGAAGTCGATGTTCTCGGCGTCCATCTTGTTGAGCACGACGAGGCGGCCCAGGCCGGCCTTCTTCGCCTCGGCGAAGACCCGCCGCGTGTTCACTTCGATGCCCGACTGGGCGTTGACGACCACCGCCGCCGCATCGACCGCCCGCAGGGCGCCGATCGTCTGGCCGATGAAGTCGGGATAGCCCGGCGTGTCGATCACCTGGAAGTGCTTGCCGCCGTGGTCGAAGTGGACCACGGTGGCCTCGATCGAATACTTGTGCTGCTTCTCTTCGTCGTCGAAGTCGCAGATGCTGGTGCCTTCGTCGACGCTGGCCGGGCGGTTGAAGGCGCCGGCAGCGACCAGGAGACGATCGACCAGGGTGGTCTTGCCGGCCGATCCGTGACCGCAGAAGGCGATGTTGCGAAGGTCGGCGACAGGATACTTTGCCATGATGTTTCCTTTAACGGCTTGGAGTGGCTTGGCGGCGGGCGGCGGCCAGCGCCTCCGGCAAGCTCAAGGTTCCCTCGTACAACGCCCGGCCGATGATGCAGCCGGCCACGCCCGTGGCAGCCAACCGGGCCACGTCCTCTTTGCTCGTCACGCCGCCGGAGGCCAGCAGCGGGGCGTCGACCGCCGCGAGCATCTCGGCCAGCGCCGCGAGGTTCGGGCCGGCCAACATGCCGTCGGCGGCGATGTCGGTGTAAATCACCGCGGCAAGCGCCACGCCGGCGAATTGCCGGGCCAGCTCGGCCGCCGCCACCGCGCTGGTCTCCCGCCATCCCCGCACGGCCACGCGGCCCTCGCGGGCGTCGATCCCCAGCACCAGCCGGCCGGGAAACTTCCGGCACATCAGCCGGAACCATTCCGGCTGGCTGAGCGCCAGCGTGCCGATGACCAGCCGGTCCAGTCCCAGGTCGAGCATCTCTCGGATGGCCGCCTCGCTGCGGATGCCGCCGCCCAGTTCGCAATCGACCCCGACCGACTCGACAATGGCGCGGATGCCGGCGAGGTTTTCCACCTGCCCATGGCGGGCGCCGTCCAGATCGACGAGGTGGAGGCGCTGGGCCCCCAGGGCGACCCAGTGACGTGCCATGGCGGCCGGGTCCTCGCCGAAGACGGTTTCCCGCTGATAGTCGCCCTGCTGGAGGCGGACGCATTTGCCCCCCCGCAGGTCAATGGCCGGCCAGATTTCCACGCTTGTTCGCGCTCCTGTCTCAACGCCCGGCAACGGGTCGAAACACGTAATATGACACGCCCCAGGGCAAGTTGCAAGGCGGGGGACATTCGAAGCCCACCCGTTGCAACGGGTGGGATGGTCGATCGTGCCACGGCTGTGCCAGCCGTGCCGTGATGGACGAAGTTTACCCAACTTCCGCACGGCTGACACAGCCGTGGCACACAGCCCACTCCTACCCGGCCATCTCGGCGAAGTTCCGCAACATCCGCAGACCGTCCGCCTGGCTCTTTTCCGGGTGGAATTGCGTGGCCATCACGTTCTCGCGCCAGATCATCGAGCAGAAGGGCCCGCCGTAGTCGGTCTCGGTGGCCACCACGGCCGCGTCGCCGGGGACGACGTAATACGAGTGGACGAAGTAGACGTAGGTCCCCTCGGCCAACCCTGCCAAGAGCGGCGGCCGGCGGCGGATGGCCAGTTGATTCCAGCCCATGTGGGGGACCGTGTACTCGGCGGGCAGTTCGAAGCGGACCACCTCGCCAGCCAGCACCCCGAGGCCCTCGTGCCGGCCGTTCTCGTAGCCGGTCTCGAATAAGAGTTGCAGGCCCAGGCAGATGCCCAGCAGGGGCTTGCCGGCGTCGATGGCCGCGCGGATCGGCTTGACCAGGTCGCGGCGGCGGAGTTCGATCATGGCGTCCTCGAACGCCCCGACGCCGGGCAGGACCAGCTTCGTGGCGGCCGCCAACTGGGCCGGATCGTCGGTGACGACGGCCTGGTGGCCGACCTTCTCGAAGCCCTTCTGCACGCTGCGAAGGTTCCCCATTCCGTAGTCGATGATGGCAATCATAAGGCTAGGGGCTAGGGACTGGGGGCTAGGGACTGAACACTGAAAACTCAGCCCGTGTTCAGTGTTCAGTTTTCAGTCTTCGATCCTTCCCATCCTATTCTCTCGGGGCGAGAAGTCCAAGGGGGGAGGGCGGAGCGGCAATGAGAAGGCGCCGGGCGGTATCTGCCGGAATGTTGACGGTGGCCCCTCGACCGATTATCCTAATAGCGCTGGCTGAATTGTTGTGCAGCCACGCCCACGCCGCGATCACGGGAAAACCGGCGGGGGACTGTCCCAATTTTTGTAGCGGGTGCCATCGCCTAGCGATGGTCGCACAAAAATGGGACTGTCCCCTTTGCCTGCCCCGGGAGCAACCCGCCCCAAGGTCGCCCAATCCACCGCGAACCGCCCGCCTTTTGAGGAGAAAAGACATGGTCCATCGTGCCGCCGTTTTGTCGATTTCGCTGTTGGCCCTCGCCATGGGGCCATGGGCTTATGCACAAAACCGGGGGCGCGAGCCGCCCTTGAACCCGGTCATGGGCGAGTTCGAGGGCACGTTCACGCCCGCCGCCGGCCAGGCGGTCAAGGCCGAGGCCAAAGTGATCGCCGACGAGAAGCACAAGTACCAGATTTTCCTCCTCTACCCGGCCGCTGACCCGAAGGCCACCCGCATCGAACTGGCTGGCGTCGGCAAGTACGACACCGTGGGCATCGCCAGCGGCGATTGGTCGGGCACGATCAGCAAGAACGCGCTGACGCTCACCGCCAAGAACGGCGCCAAGGCCGAGATGACACGGACCCAGCGGAAGAGCCCGACGTTGGGCCAGAAGCCGCCGGCCGGGGCGCTGGTGCTTCTGCCCTTCGAGGAGGGCAAGCCGACCAACTTGGACCAATGGGTGAAGAGCCAGTGGATTTGCCTGCCCGACGGCAGCATCCTGGCCCGCGCGGCCGATATCATGACGAAGAAAGAATTCGGCAGCTTCAAGGCGCACGTCGAGTTGCGGATTCCGTTCATGCCTGCCGCCCGCGGCCAAGGGCGCGGCAATAGCGGGGTCTATATTCACGGGCGGTATGAACTCCAGGTGCTGGATTCCTTCGGACTGCCGCTGACGCCCTATGATTGCGCCGGGATCTACGGCATCAAGGCCCCCGATGCCGACGCGGAGTTGCCGCCCGGCGTGTGGCAGACCTACGACGTGACGGTGAAGGCGCCGAAGTTCAACGCCGCCGGCAAGCAGACCAAGGGGATCGTGATCACGCTCTTCTTCAACGGCGTGAAGGTCCAGGATGCGGTCGAGACGAAGGGCGTCACGGGGGGCGCCTGGGGCAAGCCGGCCCCGACGGGCCCGCTGCGTCTGCAATTCCACGGCGACCCGGTGCGGTTCCGCAACATCTGGCTGGTGGAAGAAAAGTAGCGGCCGTTTTTGTAGGGTGGGTCGAGCCACCCCTGTAAAGGTCTTACCTATGTTCGCATGGCGAGGATTCTGGCGGTAGATACATGATGAATTCGTTTGCCGCTGGTCTTCTTGGGCTGTTTGGTTTTCGGCCCACG